>JBJMIW010000048.1:0-60836 GCA_045806665.1 Actinoallomurus sp. | reverse complement strand
GGCTGCCTTCCTCTGTTCCGATGGAGGCCCCATGCGACGATGCCGGCTGGGCAGCAGGAACAGCCGGACCCGATCATGTTCCCGACTACCAGGGCGGACGCCGCCCATAGGCCCAGACCTCCGCGTGACTCGTTCATCGTCGTCTCCTCCTCGGGGTCAGGTCAGAAGATCACCGGGGGAGGCGGACGATTCAGAGACCGGCGCCCCGGCCTCGGCGGACCGAAGTCCTCTGCAGTGCCTTGACCGTCTCGATGGCGAGGTAGGAACCGACGGCGACGACTACGACGCCGACCCGGGCCGGGCCGGGCCGGGCCCTTGAGTGGGGCCGACCCGAACACATGATTCGCGAGCGGGAGGTAGGTGTAGAACGCCTGGATGACGGCCAGAGTCAGTACGGCCGCGGTGATCGCCGGATTACGTCGTACTTCCGCCCAGCAGAGGACGGGACGGGTCGTGAGGTGGCCGGTGCATCACGTCTGGGTCGGGAGGCTCGAGCGTGAACGGCAGTCCCAGGACCAGCACCGCGGTCCTGTTCGGCCACAGCACCTGAATCGGCAGCAGCGGCAGCGTCGTACCCAGCGTTTCCGCAGGTCAGCGCCGTAGGTCGGCGCAGCGACATGGACCGGGACGACCTGGCGCCCTCTGCTACTCGCGCGGGAGGGATCCCGCTTCGCTCAGCGTACGTACGGCATCCCTGCGGGGAACGCGCACTCGGGCAGTCCTCCCCGCCGACCGGCAGCTTGTGGGGAACCGGGTGGGTTCGTGGTGTGGAGATGAGGCGTAGTTCGGGAGCGTGATCGCGCAGGAGGAACATGTGATTCGCTCTGATTCGCGACGAACGACCGCGTGCGATGCTTAAGGCATGTCCGTCCGCAGACGGCCGGAGCAGGGGGTGTTCTCGTGCGCCGACTCATAGAGATGGTCAACGCGTTGGATGAGCGGCCGGGGCTGGAACAGACCGACGCGATGTTGGCCGAGCTTCGACAGATGCCTCGTGACGACTTCGTCTCCGAGATGATCGATGCGTTGCTGGACTACCGCGCGCTCTTGGGCGAATCCGATCAGCTCCACCGGCCCGGTGGTCCCTCGCCACAAGAGCGCGACGGCGAGTGAGGGACCACCGGGCCGGCTATCGGCTACTGTCCGGATCCGAACGGCTGCCGGGAGGTTTCACCGCTTCCCATTCCTGCCCCGCTGCCCATCCCCGCCCCGCTGCCCATCCCCGCCCCGCCGGGAGCGGTGCCGACCATGTCGTGCAGGCGCGTCTCAACGTATCGTTCGCTGTGACGCGTCCTGTCGGCGATCCGCTGCACGAGGTCGTGGACATCGGTCGCAGCGTCCAGGTCGGACCTGCTGGTCTCCATGAACTGGTCCATAATGCGACGCCGAATCTGCTCCCAGTGCCTGCGAAGCTGCTGCTCGATCTGCTGCGCCTGCTGATGTTCCATACCGCAACGTCCTTTCATCGATTGATCGGCTACAGACATCACCCGTCCTCGTACCCATACGGACCTAACGAGACGGCAACACCTAGGGCAAATAAGAGGCGCAGGTCGAGCACTGCCTGCACAAGTGACAGGCTCGGCGCCAAGGGTCGCCCTCCGCCTACACGCCGCTCCCAGGCGTCCGCCGTGTGTGATCGATGACGCTAGGACCGCACCCCAAAGCCACAGGTGACCCAATTGCAGTGATTTCTGGCGGTGAGGAAACTGCTGGGCTGATCCGGCAGGGTCAGTTCGGCGTCTGGCGGGCTTATCGCAGGGGCGGATTCCGGTCACTTCCCTCCCTGCCGGACGAGCAGGGCACAGACATTTACGGCGGGTCTTCGACAATCGGCGTAGCTGTCGATCATTTCGCCTCAGGCGAGGACTACCGCACGGTCAATAAGCGCTCAACATTAGGTACAGAAGTTGCTAACGACGATCAGGCGATGTCATGGGCGACCAGTGGCCTTTGAGCAGCGAAATTTGCTCGCCCGGTCGGGACCGGTGGTCGAATGGTCAACCAACGGCAACGTTCAACATGTGCGATACCAAAACAGGACTTGTGAAGTCTTTGCGGACCTTGCTGTTGACTTGACCAGGCAGGACGGTTTGAGTGGAAGATGACTATCGCGACGGGAGGGGATCTCATGAGCCGAATCCACCGTCTACTGCTCACGACGCCGCTCCTCGGTGCGACCCTGGTCATCGGCGGAGCCGAATCTTCACAAGCAGCACATGTGAACGACTCCTCCAGGACAAGAGCGGCCAACCCGGCAAATCATTCGCTTACATCAGCATTCAAGCCGCCAAGGCCAAAAAATAAGCAAAACGCGCCAGGAGACCAGCTTTCCGGCGAACCTTTCGCTCAAGGATTCAGACTGGGCTACTCGACAGGCTACTCAGACGGCTCAAAAGCATGCCGAGCCCCCCGGAAACAAGCACGCGCGGAAAGGGATAAGAACGTACGCAGTAGCGTTGATGCCTTTCGGCAAGGCTTTTCGACTGGTTACCCGGCGGGCTTCTCCGCCGGATGCGCCGCCGCCAAGCACGGCTAACCAGACACGTAGGCAAGACGACGCTGTACCGGGGTGCTGTACCGCCGGTCGACCACCCTCAACCGGATCAGGTCGCACACGGTCCCGGCGGGATGGCCACCACCGCGAGCAGCTCCCAGCCGCCATGGCCCTTCTCGTCTGCGAGTAAGCGGTCACCTTCGGCAATCCGGTCCTGTTCGGCGGAGACGGGTGGTCCTCGTCGACACCTCTCCTGGCCGCTACCGCTATCCGGCAGCATCCTCAATGCTGCACGGCCTGGTGGTGGCCGATCCCCTCGCTGGCCATGTCCTGGTGATCATACCTGCTGGGATGATCCGCCGCCTGTTAAGCGATGAATTACCGTTCTTTGCGCTTCTCATCTTGATTCATTGCCGCCGAGCGATGTCATCTTGAAATAGGGGATTATTCCGTAGATGCGGTTAATTGCCCTGCATGTCAGTATCCGTCAGTTTTACCCAACAAGACGCAAAGAGGGATCTTCGATGAGGACTCCAAAGCGCGTTGCGATAGCGGTGTCCGGGTTGGCCCTCGCCGGCTCAACCGCACTGACCCTGGGCGCCGCGCTGCCCGCGAGTGCTCACAGCGTCCACACCACCGTGCCCGCCACCTCCCACCACGTCGCCACCGACGGCTGGGGCTGGGGACCCGGCTGGGGCTGGGGACCCGGCGGGGGCTGGGGACCCGGCGGCTGGGGTTGGAGCAGCAGTTGGAGCAGCTACGGCGGCTGGGACGGTTGCGGCTGCTAGAGCTGATCGCCAGGAAACCAGCGACATGACCGTCCGGGCGGCCGTCCTGCCTGCGGTGGGACGGCCGCCCGGCAATGTTGCCTGGTGATCGGTACGGAGATGACCGCCTGGATGCTTAGCGCAACAAGCCCCCGCTCCGTTATTTCCGCTAGGTGCACCGTGCGCTCGACGCGCGTGACGGCAATGGGCGACCGTACTCGATCGGTCACGCGCCCGGCCTGCACGCGCTACCTCGCGCCGCCTTAGTGGCGTCCTTGGCGGGCGTCGTCGCAGATGCGCAGGTCCTCCGCGTGCACGGAGGACACCCGCAGCGTCTCGGCGAGCTCGGCGAGCTGGTCGCGTTCGCTCGCAGTGACCGGCACCGCCCGCACCGTCAAGACGAAAATCGTCGTATCGACGGCCCGTTCCCACTCCCCGGCTGCTGCAGCCTGGGTGACATGCTGTAGCGTCCGGTCGGGCAGCCGGTAGGCGTACCGGTCTGGCAGCGTCCGCATCACCTCGGCCATCTCCCGGCTCTTTGCCCGCGGCACCGCGGCGGGCTGGGAACGACGGCGGCGCAGCACCCCGCCGCCCAGCGTCCGTACGAGCCAGACAACCTCGCGCAAGGCCATGACCTTCCCCCCGGGCGCTGTCATAGACATCCGCGGTTCCCGCTTCCCTTGCCCGTTGCCAGCCCGCGCCAACCCTTCGCCCCGCCCTGGTGTTGGTGGGCGCGGACCACGGCGTCTGAAACCCCGGCACGCACCCACCCCTGTGACCGAACAAGGCCCGTCACCGGCGTCGATGCGCTTTCCTCAACCGCGAATCGATCTTGCCGAGTGGCTGCCGCCAGCCGCCAGCACGCATGGTTACGGTGCACGGAGGACACCTGATCGTCGGCTGCGCTTCATCAGGCCGTTGAGCCATCAGCCCGAAAGGTACACGCGCGTCGAGGCCGTCGGGATGCCGTGGCCACGGCGGCCGGATCGGCGAGCAGGTCCCCGTGCTCCGCGCGGGTCATCGCGATGATCGTGGCTCGGTCACGTCATGCACCTCTGGCTCCCGGACGACCGGTTGTCCCCGGCCGACGGGACGGTTGGTGCCCTGGTCCTCGCAGGTGTGTGCACGGGGTTGCGGCCGCCGCAGAGCGTCGGTTCGTTCCTGCAACCGGTCGCTGAGGGCGTCGATTCGACTGCTCACCGCAGAGACGGCTGCGGCCTTGCCCGCCTCGACGATACGCGCCCGGACGGTGTCGGTCAGAGCCTTGACCTCCGGAGAGGTGCCGAGCAACTTGGTGCCCTGTTCAACGAGACCCGACGAGTTCTTACTGAGACGGCGGGCGGCGGCGAGTGTGAGCGCCATCCGCACCTTGCGCGAGCGGCCCATGAGGTAGCCGACGACGACGGCCAAGGCGATCCGCAGCCCATCCTTCATGATCGTGTCCCCCTTCGCCAGGGCGGTTCGGTGTCCGCCCGCCCGCCCCGATACCGAGGCCCTCGATGTGCGGTGTCGATGTCATCGAGATGTGGCGTACCTACGATCAATTCGCGCGTTCGATGCGCCTTGCCCTACCCCCGGTGTTGTCTGCAAAACGTACGTTCATAGATCACTCCTAGGGGCTTGTCCTTCGGCTCGACGATGGCCCGGGGGCCGGTGGTAACCGCCGAGTCGGCCTGAAGGACACGGCCGGGGTTCGGATTCCGGCGTCGACACGGGTAGGCAGAAATCAACCTTCGAGGGGATGGCGTAGCCGAATATCGTGCGGTCACGCTTACGGTGAGGGTGATCTGGTTCCGGCTGGCGATATCAAATGCCAATTCGGGACATGCGAACGTCTTACAGTCCCGCATGGCGCGGTCGTGTGGGGGTAAGCGGTCGTCATGGGCGGACTGGTCTCGCCGCCGTTGAGCACGCTGCTGCGGATTTCCTGTCACGTGACGCCGACGCCTCGTCGTGTCGTGGGCACGGTGCTGAACAGTGCGCGGGCGATGGAAGCCGCGGGAATGCGGGTGGGGACCGGTGCGGCGGTGCTCGCGGCCGGGCGGATGACGGCGGCGGCCAAGGCCGGGATGAGCGTGGCGGCGAAGGCCGGCCGGCTCTCACTGACTCCGGCGGCCGCTGCCACGGCCGTGGCTGCTGGTTCGAGCTTTATGCGGGTGGACGTCCCGGCTGCTGCGCGGACGGATGCCGCGACGATTCCCGCTGTGCGGCGTGGACATGAGCTGGTCACCGCGATCCCTCAGCACGTCACGTGGGTCGGCCGTGCCCTGCTCGATCTGCACCCACGCCGACAACGGCGGCAGGTGTGGGCCGAGCACGGCCATGCGCATATCGATGTACGTGGCATCGACGGCGACGGTCGGGCGACACTCGGGCTGGCCGGCAGGGCGACAGCCGCGGTAGGTCATCTCAGGGGAGTGCGCTGGGCGAAGATCAACGCCGTGACCGGTCAGATGCTGGTTGCGTATGACGAGGGCCGCGTCGACGTCGAAACACTGTTGGGCGCGATCCGCAAGGTGGAAGACGCCTACGGGACCCGCGAAGAGGGCTTTTCCTGGGCAAGGCCCGCCCACCCCGGCGACGGCGCGCCGATCGCCGCCGCGACCGCCGAGCTGGCAGCCGACTGCGTCGCTGTGATGGCCGCCGGGGCCGAGAAGGTGTTCGGCTTGCCCTCGGTCCCCTCCTGGGTCCGGCTGCCGCTGGCTGTTGCCGAGCTGTCGGAGGGCGTCCGTCAGAGACTGACTCACCGGATCGGGCCCTTCGAGACCGAGTTCGCGCTAACGCTTGCGAACGCCGCCGTCTACGGGCTGTCAGCGGGTCTCTTCGCCCCCGCGGTCGACGCGCTCTACCGTTCCTTGTTGCTCGCCGAGACCTGGTCGCGCCGTGAGGTCTGGAAACGCCGTGAGCCTGAGCTGTGCTCCGACACAGCGTGCGTGCCGTCCGAGGCTCCGGACCGGTCGCCAGGTCCGCGGCCACGGCCGTACGGTCCTGTGGAGAAGTGGAGCCACGCGGCCGGCGTGGCCGCTCCTGGTATGGCGGCGGCGGTCTTGGCTCTGACCCGGAGTCCTGGCCGGACGGGCGACGCGGTCTTGGCGATGGTGCCGAAGGCGGCGGCGTATGGACGGGAGGGTTTCGCCGCCGTTACCGGCTGGAGGCTGGCCCGGCGGGGGATCCTGCCTCTTAATCCGGGAGCGTTCCGGCGGCTCGACCAGGTGTCGGCGATCGTCGTCGACTCGGCGACGCTGTGTGCGGACCGCCCGCAGGTCCTCACCGCCGAGGCGGAACTCGGTACTGAGCAGGCCGAGGTCTGTCGGGTGGCCAGGGCGGTGCTCGGGGGCCGGTCGCTCGGAGACCTCGCCGGCGCTGGCCCCTGGCAGCGGGGTGAGGGTCGGCTGGCGCGTCAGGAAGGCTCTCGGCCGCCGAGCGTGCTCGACCTGGCGGTCAGCGAGCGCGATCGTCGGCTTGGCCGCGTCACTGTGGGCGGCGAACTGCTGCCCGTTGCCGAGGCCGTGCTGGATGTCGCACGTGCGACGGGTGCCGGCTTGTTTCTCACCGATGAGCCAAGTGTCGCCGAGTTGTTCCCGTTGGCCGACGAGGTACTCGGCGCGCGTGGCGGCCTGGCGGCGCACGTGCGGCGGCTGCAGGAGGAGGGGCAGGTGGTGCTGGTCGTCTCCGAGTTCGACTGCACGGCGCTGTCCGCCGCCGACGTCGGAGTCGCCGTGCCGGCCTCCGGCCGATCCGAATGCTGGTCGGCGGACCTCGTCTGCCGCGCCGATGCCGGAGACGTGTTCTCCATCCTGCGGGCTGTGGCGGCAGCCCGGCCGGTCAGCGAGCGTGGCGTGCGGCTCGCGCAGGCAGGATCGGCGCTCGGTGTCCTGCTGGCGCTCCTCGGGCACCGGCGTTGGGGCAGGTTGCGTGCTGTGACCCCGGTGTACCTGGCCGCATTCATGGCCCTGGTCTGGGGCGCCGCGGCCGGGTTGCGAGCCACTACGCACCGCACGCAGGCGTAGACCCTCGTCCCCGTCCACCAGCAGCGCGTTCGAGGCCGGCCAGCGCGTTTCGCGGTGAATTTTCTGTCGCTGGTGAGTGCTGGTTCAGCAGCCGGTGCCTGCGGTGCTCGGGGTCGTTTGGTTGCGTTGCATCAGTCCCCGGACGGCTCGGCATAGCGCTGAAGATAGAGCTGCTCGCCCAGCTTTTCGATCAGTTCGAGCTCGGTCTCCAAGTAGTCGACGTGATCTTCTTCGTCCTCCAGGATCCTCTCAAAGATCCGGGCGGAGGTGACATCGCCGCGAGAGCGCATCAGTTCGACTCCCGAACGCAGGTGGGCGATCGCCTCTATTTCAAGCGCCAGGTCAGCCTTGATCTGCTCGGGCACGGTCTGGCCGACGCGGAGCGGGTTCACTCGTTGATAGCTCGGCAGTGCCTCCAGGAAGATGACGCGGTCGGTGAGAGTCTTGGCGTGCTGCAGCTCCTCGGACGACTCCGCCCGGGTGTTCTTGGCGAGCCTGGTGAAACCCCAGTGCTCCTGCATCTCGGCGTGCAGGAGGAATTGCAACGTGGCAGTGAGTTCCGTTGTGACCTGCTCGTTAAGCAGGTTAATGATCTCCTTGTCGCCTTTCATATGGCCAGATTACGCCACACACCACAGGATCAGATACCCGTATGAACGCTTGTGGGCAGCCGGATAATTAGGCAAGCCTTTCCTAATACAGAAACCGACCCCCGTGCACATCAGCCAGATTCAACGGTCCCGTTCAGGCATGCCTTACCTAATATCCTTTCCCCGCTTATCGAGAGGCCACCTGATCCCAGGCCACCGACTGACTTCGCTCATTATCGGCTCAGAAAGGATCGATGCGGGGGACGCCATTTGTGGTGCCAGCGACAAGGGTGGGAATCGAGGCGGTTGTCCATCCCGGGCCTCGAGAGCCTTGCTCGACCTCGGTCAGACGCCCGCGGCGGTCAGTACCGCGTCAGTGGCGAACCCGATCAGTATGCCCAGAACAACGCACCATGCAGTCTGCGCCTTGCTCGCCATCCGCCGGGCGACGGCCAGCAACTCGATCACCACGAAGAGAATCGACCCGGCGGCCAAGCCCAGGAAGGCCACCGACACGGCCTGGTTGACAACGCTCTGGCCGACCACAGTGCCGAGGAAGGTCGGACCACCCCCGATCAGTCCGAGCAGCAGCAGCCGACCCCACGACGGGCGCTCTCCCACCGCTGCCATCGGTGCCACGATGCCGAACCCCTCGGTGGCGTTATGCAGACCGAACCCGACGACGAGCATCGCCGCGAGTGTGATCTCCCCCTTGGTCGCGGAGTTGCCGATCGCCAGACCCTCGGCGAAATTGTGCAGGCCGATCCCCACGGCGATCATCAATGCGATCTCGCCTGCCGCATAGCCCGGTATTCGCGACGGCCCGCCGACGGGAGCCGCCCCGGGGCCGGCCGGTGTTGCGGCGGCGCGTGCACGCCGGGCGGCGGCCCATCGGTCATAGTGCGCGAGCCCGGTCAACCCCGCGCTCAAGCCGGCCGCAAGAATCAAGCCGTCCTGCAGGGCAAGACCCCACTGGTGATGTGCGAGGCCATGGTCTACCGGCTCCCAGGCATGGGTCAGCACATCCCAGAGCAAGAAAAGCAGTATGCCGATGGCGAATGCGTTCAGCGCGGACTTCAGCCGGGGCAGATCGACGCGCAGCCGTGCGACCGGCAGCCCAAGAAAGATGGTGAAGCCGGCGATAGCGCCGAGCAGAGCAACAGTTGTACCAGACACGGCACACCCCAAGAGCACCATCGCCCAAGGCGAGGCTGTCAAACCAGGCCAGCGGCTGCCACAACCCACGGGCGATGAACCGGCAACGGACAGCCTCGCCCGTTCGCCGCAGCCATCGCCGCCAGCAGGGGGGCGAGAAGCGCCGCCCGCCGACCAAAATCGGCGTGTGCCGCGCCCCGCACGGTGCAGGGGCTTGGTGCGGATGCGCCCCGACCGGCGGCGAACCAGAGCGTGATCATTGAGTTCCGCGTCGACGATGTCGACCGGGACTACGAGAACCTCAAGCAGTTCGACATCGAATTCGTGAACGAGCCGACCACGCAGCCCTGGGCAAATCGATCACTGCTGTTCAGAGACCCGGACGGCAACCTGGTGAACTTCTTCACACCCGTCAACCCGGACGCTCTCAAGCGATACGAGCAGTAGGACGGCTAAGTACGACGGAGGACCAGGGCAACTCCTGTCGGCGTCTCATCTCGGATAGCTCCATCTTGACGCGCATGCGCTCGCCCTGCGTGACCGCGCGCCCGCGACCGTATCGTCATGGGACCAGGAGAGTGGAGACCGTGACGGCGCGGAGACCTCGTGTGCGCAGCCCGTCCAGGAGGGCGGGCATCGCAGTGACGGTACCCGGATGCCCGAGATGCATGCTGATGATCGACCCGGGGCGCACTCCGCGCAGCACGTTATGGACGACGGCGTCCGGACCGGGGTCCTGGAAGTCGAGGGAGTCCACGTCGTAGGACAGGCAACTGTGGTATCCGACCTTGGCCGCCTGGATCCGGATCGTGGCGTTCGCGTGGGGTGTCTGGGAAGGGCGGAACCAGGCGCCGATGGAGCCGGTCAGCTTCCGTAGCCGTTCTGCGCACTGGTCGATCTCCGAATGCGCGGCCTGCGGGCTCATCGCGCTGATGTCGGCATGGTTCTGGGTGTGATTGCCGAGTTCATGGCCGCCGTGGAGGATCAGCCGCGCCATCTCGGGGTGGGCGTCCAACCAGGTGCCCACGGCGAGCACCGTGATTCGGGCGCCGGCGAAGGCGACCGCGGAGAGCAGCCGCCGTGCCACCGCGGGGTCGCCGGCGCCGTGGAAGGTGAGGGCGACCTGCCGGCGCCGACGCGGCCCGTGCACGATCTCACCGGAGAGGCGCAGGCCCGGTGAAGGAAGCCCCGGCGTCAGGGCGGTCGGATGTGGAGCTTCGGGCCCTGGGCCGCTACCACAGGCGGCGGACGCCCCGGCGGCCGCTACTCCGGCGGCGGTCCCGAGGAAACGCCTGCGTCCGAGTTCCACGGACCGCAGTGTACGGAGCGCGAGATGCTCGCCTGGTCAGGGTGAGCCCCGTGCGAGGTAAACGGGTGAGGACGGCCCCCACGCCGAGGCCGATCACCTCGGACGTGATGTGGCCCAGATCGTCCAGCTTCGCCCTCCGGATGTGGCCGCCCACGCGGCCGAGCTCAAGGGGCTGGAGGTTGCCCCTTGAGCTCGGCCGTCGCAGGACGGTGGTTCGTTCACCCAGGCCGGCTCACCGGGGCAGCGGCCCGTTCACCCAGACAGCGCTGTCGGAGGTGCCCCGGTCGGGCGGGAACACCTCGCCGACCGCTCACGTGGATCCGGTACGAGGCACCACCGCGATGTCGTGGATCGACAGGACCTTGCCGTCCGGCCGCTGCGGCCGGACTGCGTCCACCGCCCGCCTGTGAAGTGCAAGAGGTCGAGATGGTCATACGGCTCGGGCGTCGACGGCGTCGCGTGGTCCGGTCGCGCGCGCCACCGTGACGCTGCGTTCGAGGCCGGCCGGCAGTGCGGCCTCCGTCCAGGATGCGCCGTCCCAGTGGCGGGCCAGGGGAGCCGGCCGGCGCCGGCCGTCGTGAGCGACCCGCCGAACGCCCGCGGCGTTCGCCGGACCCGTCGCCAGCACCGCGTCCATCCAGTCATACCCGCTCGGCCGGTTCCCGGCATGGACGACGCGCCACGTCGCCGCGTCGGCCGCGGCCGCCGGAGGGACCGTGACCGTCCCAGGCTGTCGCCGGCGGGCTCCCGGAGGGAGCATGGGAGGGCCAGGTCTCTCGGCTGCTGGCTCCTTGCACTCGGACAGCGCGCGATCGGATACGCTGCCGGGCCAAGGCCGGCGTGGCAGCGGCCGCTGGGGCGGTCCGGTCACAGGCGACGTCGATGGAGTGCGACAGTGACCTCGTTCCCTTCTCGATCCCCCCGCGTCCTCGTCGTCCAGAACGCGGAGCGCAGCGGACTGGGGCGATTCCTCCCATGGTGGGAGGAGATGGGACTAGAGATCGTCGTGGTCCCTGGCGTTTCGACTCCCGCCGCGCCAGACGGCTTCGACGCGGTGGTGCTCCTCGGAGGCGGCTTGCTGCCGGACGACGACCGACGTGCCCCATGGTTGCCGGTGGAGCGTGAACTCACCCGGCGTGCGGTGGCCGACGGCGTTCCGCTGCTGGGTATCTGCTTGGGCGCTCAGGTGCTGGCCGTGGCGGCCGGCGGCACGGTGCGCGGCGCCCACGGTCGGCCGGAGCGCGGGTCGTGTCCCGTCTCGCTGCGCTCTGCCGCCGAGACCGACCTGCTCTTCGCCGGGCTGCCCGGTGAGCTCCGCGTCATTCAGAACCATCGAGATCAGATCACCGAACTCCCGCCCGGCGCCGTACGACTCGCCGAGAGTGAAGCCTGCCCGGTGCAGGCCTTTCGCGTAGGGGAGCGCGCCTGGGGCGTGCAGTTCCATCCGGAGGCCGGAGCCGATCGCCTCGACCACTGGGATGAAGCAGCCCTGGCCGACTCAGGACTTGATCTTGGAGCGCTCCGCGCCGAGGCCGAGGAGGCCGAGCCGCAGTCGGCCCGCAACGCCAGACGCCTCGCGGTCAACTTCGCCGGACTCGTACGGCAGGTCGCTGACGAGTCCTTGGACTTCGTCATGGACGGCCACGACGACCTGCCGTAGCAATGTCCGATCTCCGGGGATTCGGGAGCTTCCGGCACCCCGCATGCGTCACTTGCTGGGCTGGGGAACCTTGCAGTACGCGGTCGGGTTGAGGCCGATATAGTTGAGTGGGCCAGAGATCATGGTGATGCCGATCGTGGCGAATTTCCCGCAGCTCCCGTCGAAATGGGAGTAGTAGTGGCGCTGTCCCGCGGCAAGCCCTCCGATGAGCAACCAGACGACGACCATCCACCGTCCGGCCCGCATCGCTACCTCCGATGACCTCGCCGCCGACCCTGCGGGTACGACGGTGTGATGACAAGATCGCCTATAGTTAAGCAAGGTGGGCGGGGTGGTGTCACCTCACCAGGACCTGGACACTGGATCCCTATCAACCCGCCGCCCGCGGAGGATCACACACTGGGAGCGGTCGAGTGCCCACGACGTATGAACCCGTCCTCCGCCGGTTCGCCGATCCGGAGGCGCTGGGCCGCGCCGCCGCGCGCGAGATCGCCGCGGCCATCATCGCGCGCCTGGAGAGTCGGCCCGAAGTTCGCATGATCTTCGCTGCGGCGCCGAGCCAGGAGGCGATGCTCCGGGAGCTGGCCGTGCATCCGGGCATCGACTGGGCGCGGGTGAGCGCGTTCCACATGGATGAGTACCTCGGCTTGGAAGCCGGTGCGCCGCAACGGTTCGGCACGTGGCTGCGGCGGGTGTTCTTCGATCGAGTGCCGCTCGGAGCGGTGCATCTGATCGACCCCGACGCGCCCGCTGAGGAGTACGCCCGGCTGCTGTCGGCCGCACCAATCGACATCACCTGCCTGGGGATCGGGGTCAACGGACACCTGGCGTTCAACGACCCGCCCGCCGACCTGGACGATCCCGTGCTCGTCAAGATCGTCGAGCTCGACGAGGTGAGCCGTCGGCAGCAGGTCGACGACGGCTGCTTCGCGACCCTGGCCGAGGTGCCTCGCCGGGCGATCACTCTCACCGTGCCGGCGCTGCTGTCGGCCGCAGAGGTCTTCTGCACGGTGCCAGGCGCACGTAAGCGTGACGCGGTGACCGCTGCGCTGCGCGGCCCGATCGGTGGACAACTGCCCGCGAGCGCGCTGCGCACCCACGCACGCTGCACCGTTTACGTGGATGAGGAGTCCGCGCCCCGGTGAACATCAGCGGCCGGGATCCGGCGAGTGGGCGCACGCTGCGCGTGAGCGTTGAGGACGGGCGGATCGCCGCGATCGCCGAGGCGGACGGCCCCGCGGATCTGTGGCTCGCGCCCGGTCTGGTCGACCTGCAGGTCAACGGGTTCGCCGGCCACGACGTGAACGCCGACGACGTCGACGAGGCCGCCGTCGCCGCGCTGGTGCGCGCCTTGGGCCAGGCCGGGGTGACCACGGTGGTCCCGACGATCGTGACCGCGCCCGAGGTACGCATCCGGGCCGCGCTGTCGGCGGTCGCGCGGGCGCGCAGAGCCGATCCGCTCGTCGCGCACGCGATTCCGTACGTCCACGTGGAGGGGCCGTTCCTGTCGGCGGAGGACGGCCCGCGCGGCGTGCACGACGCGCGGTATCTGCGGCCCGCCGACATCGAGGAGCTGCGTCGCTGGGGCGGCCTCGTCGGCATGGTCACCGTCTCGCCGCACGAGGAGGTGGCGATCGACTTCATCACCCAGGCCACGCGGATGGGCGTGCGCTGCGCGATCGGGCACACCCACGCCTCGCCCGAGCAGATCACCCGGGCCGTTGACGCCGGCGCCGAGTTGGCCACCCATCTGGGCAACGCCACCTACACCGTGCTGCCCCGGCATCCGAACCATCTGTGGACCCAGCTCGCCGACGACCGCCTGTACGCCGGGTTCATCGCGGACGGGCACCACCTGCCCGCCGACACCTTCCGCGCCATGCTGCGCGCCAAGGGCGTCGAACGCTCCCACCTGGTGTCCGACGCGACGGCGCTGGCGGGAATGGCACCGGGGCGCTACCGGACCCCGATCGGCGGGGACGTGGAGCTGTCGGCGGACGGCCGCCTGTCCTACGTCGGCACGCCTCTGCTGGCCGGCGCCTCCCGTTCCCTCGCCGACGGGGTGGCCACAGCGATCAGGATGGCAGGCCTCACCCTCGCCACAGGGCTGCGCCTCGCCACGGCGAATCCAGGCCGTTTCACCGGCGGCCGCGGCGTGCTGCGGCCCGGCGAGCCCGCGGACCTCATGACCTTCGCCTGGCGACCAGGAGACACCACGCTCGACGTCCGCGAGGTCCTCGTCGCCGGCGAACCGGCGACCTGACCGGCGCCGGGTCGCCGGCCCCGGTCCGCCCGCCGCCACCGCGCCATCACCGTTGACCGGAACTCGACTCCGCGGTCCGGTCGGCCTGCGGGATACCGGGTTTCGATCGGTTCATCATCGGCGCCTGCACCCGGCCGCTGCCCGTCCGTGACGTGGACCGGCCCTCCGTCCGGGGTGCACCGTCAAAAGACCGTGCTGGTCGGGCCCCTGGCAGCCGTCGCGTACCGGGTCACGGCCTCCTGGTAGGTCTTGTCGGGATCGAGGTGGCGCAGTTCCTCGGCGATCAGTTCAGCGGTCGGACGCCGGTGCAGTGCCACCTGGCGGTCGGGCTGGTCGGGTCGGGACAGGGTCGCGACCCTGCCGTCCGGGCGGGTCACCGCGATCGGACCGGACTTGGTGGTCAGCCGTACGGCGGTGATTCCGGGGCCGTACGTGGCGCACACCTCGCACGGCACGGAGAGGCGCGCGGCGAGCCAGCCGCCGAGGAGCTCCGCGCTCGGGTTGTTCGGCTCGGCCTCGACCTCGGCGGCGGCGACCTCGGCGTGCGGCTGGTCGAGGGCCGAGGCCAGCAGCGACCGCCACGGTGTGATGCGCGCCCAGGCGAGATCGGTGTCGCCGGGGCAGTATCCGTCCGCGAGCCGCTTGAGCGTGCCGAGGGGGTCGGCGGCGCTGAGGGCATTGGTCACCCGGCGCTGGGCCATGGCACCGAGGGGGTCGCTGCACGGCCGTTCGGGGGCTGTACTGGGCCACCAGGTCACGACCGGCGCGTCGGGCACGAGCAGCGGCAGGACGACGGAGGCGGCGTGTTCGGCGACCTCGCCGTACAACCGCAGCAGCACGGTCTCGCCGGGCGCCGTCTCGCCCAAGCGGACCTCGGCGTCGAGCCGGGCCTCCTCGGCGGTGCGCGAAATGACGCCCAGGATCCGGCACGGGTGCTCTCGCGCCGCCTCGGTGGACGCACGCACCGCGTCGTACTGCGCCGCCTCTCCCGTCACGATGACCAACGTCAGGACTTTGCCGGTGGCCACGCCGCCCATCCGGTGCCGTGTCGCGGTCAGCGCGTCCTGGATCTTGCGGGTGTCGGCGTTCGCGAGCTCAATGATCATCGCCAGAGTCGCCCCCACGCTCGGGCCACGGACATGTTTCACCGCTCGGCCTGGCTGCCCACCGGGCTTGAACCGGGTCGGCGTGCACCTCCTATTCTCCAGATCCCGATGTCTCGGGCGAAATCAGGCACCCTTTTCGCGCGGCGGGCCGTACGCGGATGTGGTCACCGGTCGCCGGTCGCGCAGCGGATCCGCATGCCGGCCCAGTCGGCGTGGTCGAAGAAGTTGCCGTCGCCCGCCGAGGTGTCGACCAGCGTGAGTTCGCGCACGCCGTGCACGTCGATCACGGCGTGGCCGGGCGGAGTCGCGTACGTGCGTTTCCCGCTGTCGTACACCCGCCGGCCGTCGGCGTAGATCTGGAAGACCGCGCTGCCCACCTCGTCGTAGGGCATCGTGGCGACGTCCGGGCGTACCTCGTCGTCGATGCCCGTCGTCACCTCGAAGGCGCTGCACCGGCCGCCCAGGTAGTAGGCGACCTGCGCGGAGGCGTAGGTGCCGAGGCCGGTCGCGTACGGCCGGCCGTCCAGGGTGATGGTGCCGCCCGTGCAGTCGCCGCAGTAGTCCGGACCGAACGAGTGGTCGACCTTCATCGGCAGGTACCACCCGTTGTCCGTCTCCAGCCTCGGGTGCGCCGAGAGCGCGCCGTCGCCGGACGGGGGCGGCGGGGGCACGACGACGTGCGCGGCGGCGCTGAGGGTCGTCGGCGTTGCCGTTGACAGGGACCGGTACGCCCCAGTCGCGGTCAGCTCCGCCCCGCCCGGCGACGTACCCGCCGGGACGGTGACGGCGAACCTGGCCCTCGCGCCGCCGGGCGGGATGACGAGGGGCGCCCCTCCCACCGGCCGGATGCGCCACCCCGCCGGGCCGGTGAGGCCGAGCCGCACGTCTCGTACCGGTGCGGCCCCGTCCTGGCGGAGTGAGACCGTGACGGTCGTGGTGCGCCCCGCGGGCAGGAACCCGGGGGACGTCGACAGCGTCGCCGGACCGGCCGGCGCGCCCTCGCCCGCAGGCAGCGGATGGATCCGGAACATGGCCGCCCCGTGCGGCGGGACGAAAGCGTGGACGCCGCCGCGACTGATCGACGTCCGGTGCGTCCACAGGTCCCGGACGGCGTATCCGGCGGCCGGCGCCAGCCCGATCTCGGCGGCCGAGGTGCCGATCTCGGTCGCGTACACGCCGCGGTTGAACAGCACGACCGCCCGGTCGCCACCGGCCAGCGGGCGGGTCCACACCTCCCGAACGCCGTCGGTGCGGAGTCGGTCGCCCTGCCGGCTCAGGGGATCCTGGTCGACCGCGATCACATCGCGGTTACCGAGGATGGCGAGCGTCTCCTGGGAGGCGGTCCGCAGGTCGGTGCCGGACAGCAGGGGCGCGGCCAGCACCGCCCAGAGGCTGAAGTGCGCGCGGTACTCGTCCGCGCTCATCCCGCCGTTGCCGACCTCCAGCATGTCGGGGTCGTTCCAGTGCCCGGGACCGGCGGCGCCGGACAGGCCGACCTCCTCCTCCGCGTTGCGGAGCATGGTGTTCCAGGTGTCGTCGATGTCGGCGGACGTGCGCCACAGGTTCGCCGGGTGGTCCTTCCACAGCCACGCCTCACCGTGCCGTGAGACGGACAGCGCCATCGGCCGGCCGGTCCCGGCGAGCGCGGTGCGGAACTGCTCGGTGAGGGGCTGAGGGTCGCCCTGGGCGCCGCACCAGTCGAACTTGACGTAGTCCACTCCCCAGTCGGCGAACGTCGCGGCGTCCTGGGCGTAGTGGCCGCCGCTGCCGGGCCGGCCCTGGCAGGTCTGGCCGCCGACGGCCGTGTAGATGCCGAACTTCAGGCCCCGGGCGTGGACGTATCCGGCCAGCGCGCGGATCCCGCTGGGGAACTTCGCGGGGTCGGATTGCAGCCGGCCCTCGGCATCGCGCGAGCCCGCCTCCCAGCAGTCGTCGACGTTGACATACCGGTAGCCGGCGTCCCGCAGGCCGGTGCGGACGATGGCGTCGGCGGTCTGCCGGACGATCTGCTCGGTGATGTCACAGTGGAAGCGGTTCCAGTCGTTCCAGCCCATGGGCGGGGTCGGCAGCGTCACCGGCGACGCCGCGTTCCGTACCGCGGGCATGCCGGTGACCGGGGCGGCGTCGGCCGCGGGGGGACAGACGAGCGCGGGGGCCGTCAGTGCGACCGCTGGGACCAGACGCACCCAGCGCCGCAACCGGTTTCGCATCCATTCCTCCGCGTCGCATCGAAGATCGCTCCGAACCGGGAGCTACGAGACACCTCACGGCATCGTTCCGTCAACCACCCCGGAGCCGTTCGAGGCGAACGTCACAGTCGAGGCGAGAGCCGAGTCCAGCGGTGCTTCTGCGGACGCCTTCCCTCGGCGGCCTCGCATCGAGGGCAGACCCGCTGAACGCGGTCCGCCCAGCCGCCCGATTCGGGATTGATCTCCTCCCAGGGAACGTGCGGGAACCGGAACAGACGCGTACGGCTGAGCACCAGCCCGCAGAGCGTCTGGTTCGTCCCGGGCAGCCACGCGTGGACCTCACCGGCCGGTGCCCGGATCCCCTCCGGATCGGCCCATGTGTCGGACGCGGCCACCGCCGCCTGCCTTTTTCCAGCCATATGCCTGCCCTGCCCCTGAACCGGGCCGGTCAACGGAGGAGGACCATCGCGCCGGGTCAGACGAACAGTGGCTCGGCCTGGGACCGCTGGACCAGGGCGCTCATCGCGGCGTCATCGGGCGCCGTGTCGAAGCGAGCGGCGGCGTTGAGGACCCGGGGGAGCAGGTCGACGTCACCGACGCTGTTCACGAAGATGCCCGGTCGGCTGAGCGCCCACCAGACGGCGAGGTCGATGTCGTCCTGCCGCTCGAGCGGTTCGTACCAGGTCGACCGGGTCTGCTCCCGGCCCATCCACGGGCGCAGCGCGATCGACTTGATCGTCTGCATGGCCACCCGCCGCTCCTGGCACGTTCGGGCCAGCGCCTCGAAGTTGTCGGCGTAGTAGGGATTGCGCATGGTGAGGTAGTTGTACGGCAGCAGTACCGAGTCGAAGTCGAACCGTTCCAGGCTTCGCCGGTGCGTGGCCGCGATCTGCGTGCCGTGGCCGGTGACGCCGATCCACCGCACGAGTCCTTCCTCCCGGGCCGCGAGCGCCGCCTCGATGGCCCCGCCGGGGCTGAGCGCGACGTCCCACTCGATCGGGTCGGCCAGGGCGTGCAACTGCCACAGGTCGACGTGGTCGACGCCGAGGCGGTCCAGCGACCGGTGAAGCTCCTCACGCGCACCGGACGCCGTACGCTCGCCCGTCTTGGTCGCCAGGAAGAACCGGTTCGGTTCCCGCCGCAGCAGCGGGTGCAGGCGCACCTCGGCCTCACCATAGGAGGCGGCCACGTCGATGTGGTTCACCCCGTACTCGAGAAGGACGTCCAGGGTCTGATCCGCGACACTCTGGGACACCGCGGCGAGCGCCGCGGCTCCGAAGATCACACGAGTGCTCGTGTGGCCGGTACGCCCGAACTCCGCCGTCTCGATCGCCACCTGCGACCCTCCCCGGACAGGCGGGCCCCCTGCGCCGACGCCTTGTCGGGGGACGGCCCGCGCGGTCCCGCCCACGCTACGCCACTCCGACGGCCGTACACACTCCCGGCGATCTCGAGCGAGACCAGCTTCCACTATTGAGGATCGAGGGTCCGGCAGACGCCCCCGAGGTTGCGCCGCGGCGTCGGGCGAATTCGCCGAGGTTTCACCGTTCCAATGGTGGGGCGGACAACAAATCCCCTGGCCAGGGCATATGTCTCGCTGGTGCGTATGGCCGGGCGCCCTCGCCGTTACCGAACTGTTACATCCTGACTCTCTTGACTGGGATTGAAAACAGGGCCACCTTCTCTCTGAGAGCGCTCTCAGTAGGCACCTCCGCCGGCTCCCGCCGGAGGATCGAAAAGCATCCCGCCGCGGTGCCGTCCGCCCGAATCCGCCCGGTCGGAGCCGCATCTCCCTCTGCCAGAAGGGGAGCCCTCATGCAGTCCGTCCCCCGCCCGGCGGCACGCCGCCGTACCCCCGCCCATGTCCTTCTTCTCGTGGCCACGGCGATCACGCTTCTCGCCGGCTACGTCATCGCCGCCACCTCGCCGCCGGCCCGTGCGGCCGCCTGCGGTGGCGGCAACGTCGCGCTGAACCGCCCGACGACCGCGTCCTCCACCGAGAACTCCGGCACGCCGGCCTCGGCCGCCGTGGACGGAAACGCCGGTACGCGCTGGTCCAGCGCCTTCAGCGACCCGCAATGGCTGCAGGTCGACCTCGGATCGTCGCAGCAGATCTGCCAGGTGGTGCTCACCTGGGAGGCGGCGTACGGGAAGTCCTTCCAGATCCAGGTGTCCGACAGCGGCACTGGCGGCTGGACGACCATCTACAGCACCACGACCGGCACCGGCGGTACCCAGACCCTCGATGTCAACGGCACCGGGCGGTACGTCCGGATGTACGGCACCGCGCGCGGCACCCAGTACGGCTACTCGCTGTGGGAGTTCGCCGTCTACAGCGGGACCAGCACGCCCCCTCCGCCGCCGGACTCCTTCTGGGGCGACACCAGCGGCATCCCTGCCGCCAAGAACGTCCTGATGTTCAAGATCCTGAACCGGACGAACGGGAAGTACCCCGACAGCCAGGTGTACTGGAGCTTCAACGGCCAGACGCACTCCATCGCCGAGCAGCCGTACATCGACATGCCCGCGAACTCGGCCGGCCGGATGTACTTCTACCTCGGCTCGCCGACCAGCCAGTACCGCGACTTCATCGAGTTCACGATCGGGTCGTCGGTGTTCAACGGCAACACCACGCGCGTCGACGGGTTCGGCCTCAAGGTGGCGCTGCGCCTGCACGCCAAGGACGGGTACGACACGCAGGTCGGAGAGGACCAGGCGACCTTCGCCGAGGACCGCGCGGCGACATTCCAGCGGTTCCAGAACGAGGTGCCGACCGAGTTCAAGCACCTGGCGACGGTGCAGGCCCCTTACTACATCCCCGCGCCCGGCAGTGACAGCGCGTTCCGGTCCGGTGGGCAGTACGCCAACTACTTCACGAGCTACGCCCAGTCGGTCGGCGTCGACGAGAGCACGTCGAACATCACCGGATGCGCGGGCTCACTCGCCAACAACCCCGGCATGTGCGCGGCGCTCAACCGGCACGTCGCCCAGCTGCCCCAGTCGCAGTGGTCGGACCCGAGCCAGTACTACAAGGCGGCTCCCGCGAACTACTACGCCAAGTTCTGGCACGACCACGCGATCAACCATCTGGCCTACGGCTTCCCGTACGACGACTACGCCGGCCAGTCCTCGTTCATCTCCCACGGCAACCCGCAGTACCTGCTCGTCGCCGTCGGCTGGTGACCGAGACCCTCCCTGAACCATCACCACGGTGACCCCCGCCCACCACGGGGTCGTACGGCCCGCCCCGTACGACCCCGGCGAAGGAGTACACATGTATCTCGAACGGCAGACCAGCCATCGCCGCGCGGCGCACCCGGCCGGCGGCCGCGCCTCATGGAGACGCCGGCTCAGGGGCGTGGCCGGGGCGTTCGTCCTCGCCCTCGGCCTGATCACCCCGGCGGCCACCGCCGCCGCGGCGAGCCCCGCCGCTCCCGCCGCGGTGCCGGCGCCGCCCCCGGGTTTCAGCCTCACCTGGAGCGATGACTTCACCGGCGCGAGTGGCAGCGGCGTGAACACCGGGACGTGGAAGTACGACACCGGGCCCGGCAGCAGCTTCGGCACCGGTGAGATCGAGACGATGACCAACAGCACGGCCAACGTCTTCCAGGACGGCGCCGGGCATCTCGCCCTGAAGGCACTGCACTCGGGGTCGGACCCGCGCGCGGGGTGGACGTCCGGCCGGATCGAGACGCAGGCGGCGACGTTCGGCGCTCCGGCGGGCGGCGTCGTGATGATGCAGGCCTCCATCCAGCAGCCGAACGTCACCACCGCGAACGGTGCCGGGTACTGGCCCGCCTTCTGGATGCTCGGCTCGACGCTGCGCAGCGGCACCCCGTGGCCGACCTCGGGCGAGGTCGACATCCTCGAGGACATCAACGGCCGGAGTTCGGTGTTCGGGACCCTGCACTGCGGCACCAACCCCGGTGGGCCGTGCAACGAGTCCACCGGCATCGGGAGCGGCGAACGGGCGTGCTCCGGCTGCCAGACCGGCTACCACACCTACGCCGTGCAGATCGACCGGTCGGTCTCGCCGGAGCAGATCCGCTGGTACCTCGACGGCAACAACTACTTCACGCTCAGCGCCAACCGCGTGGACGCCACCACGTGGGCGAACGCCGTCGACCACCCCTTCTTCATCATCTTCGACCTCGCGATGGGTGGCGGCTTCCCGGACGCCTTCGGCGGCGGTCCCAACTCCGCGACGGTCTCCGGCGGGCAGCTGAACGTCGACTACGTCGCCGTCTACAACAAGGCACCGGGCGGCGGTGGCGGCACCGGCACGAACCTGTCCCAGGGCAGGCCGACGACCGCCTCCTCGACCGAGGCGCCCGGTACGACCGCGGCGAACGCCACGGACGGCAACACCTCATCGCGCTGGTCCAGCGCGTTCAGCGACCCGCAGTGGCTGCAGGTCGACCTGGGAGCGGTCCACCAGCTCAGCCACGTCCTGCTGAACTGGGAGGCCGCGTACGGCAAGGCGTTCCAGATCCAGACGTCCAACGACGGCTCGAACTGGAGCACCGTCTACTCGACCAGCAGCGGCACCGGAGGCGTCCAGGATGTGAGCGTCTCCGGCTCCAGCCGCTACGTGCGGATGTACGGGACCCAGCGCGGGACTCCGTACGGCTATTCGCTCTGGGAGTTCCAGGTCTTCGGGTCCTGAGTCCCGGGCCGGCGGCTACCGGATTGGTCTGTAGTGCTCCAGCCTCAGGCTGAAGACGAAGCGGACTGCCCCGCGGAGCGGGGCTGGCGGCGGAGAGGCTAAACGCCTGTGGAGGGCAGGTAAGACCACCCCACCCGGTGGCACAGCCCCTTGAGCAGGAAGCCACAGAGGTGCCGCATGAAGCGGCACGGACTGAATCCCCAGCCTTCAGCGGCCGGGGGCGCGTCAAGCCGACTCGCGGATCACCAGCTCGGTGGGCAGGGTGACGACCGGCTCGATCTCCTCGCCGGCCACCAGACTCAGCAGCTGACGGGCCATCCGGCGGCCGATCTCGACGATCGGCTGCCGGACGGTCGTGAGCGGCGGATCGGTGTCCCGGGCGAGGTCGACGTCGTCGAAACCGACAACCGCGACATCGTCGGGGACCCGCCGTCCCGCCCGGCGCAAGGTCCGCAGGGCGCCGCCGGCCATCAGGTCCGACGCGGCGAACACCGCGTCGAGTTCCGGCTCCTCCGCCAGCAGCCGCCGCATCGCCTCGGCGCCGGATCCGGACGTGAAGTCACCGGTCGCCACGATCGGCCGCCGCCCTTCCTCCTGCAGGGTGGCCCGGTAGCCGGCCAGCCGGTCGATCCCCGCGACCATGTCCGGGGGACCGGCGATCGTGGCGATCCGCCGGCGCCCCGAGCCGAGAAGGTGGCGGACCGCAGTGGCCGCGCCGCCGACGTTGTCCACACCGACGTACGGCACGGAGACCGGGCTCAGGGGGCGTTCGTTGCACACGACGGGGATCCCGATCCGGGTCAGCGTCTCGGGAAGCGGGTCGGTGCCGTGCAGGGAGGAGAGCATGACGCCGTCGACGTGGCGGGCGGCCACCGATCGTTCGATCCGTTCGCGGCCCGCGTCCGACCCGGCCAGCATGAGCACCAGCTGCTTGTCCGCGGCCTCGAGCTCCTGGCTCACTCCGTGGACGAGACCGGCGAAGAAGCGGTCGGCGGAGAAGACACGTGTCGCCGGCTCGGGCACGACCAGCGCGATCAGGTCGGTGCGCCGGGTCACGAGGGTCCGGGCGGCGTGGTTCGGGACATAGCCCAGCTCATCGATGGCTCGCCGCACCGACTCCTGACTCGCGCTCGTCACCGCGAGACCGTTGACGACACGGGACACCGTCGCCCGCGACACCCCGGCCCGAGCCGCGACGCTCTCCAGCGTCGGCCGCTCGCCCCCTGCCCGCCCCATACAAAGAACTCCTCTCCGCCGCCGCCCGTCGTTGACCGGCACGCGAGACCTCGTCATCGTCGTGACCTCCGGCGACGGCCGTCAACCCGGGCGACGGACCGGGCGCCCCACCCGGGGGGCGTGTCGATCAGGTGAGCGAGGCGTTCACGGGGCCGAGACGGATGTCCCGGTGCCGTCGTCGGGTGCCGTGGCGGCGAACCTGCGGTTGGCCAGGACCGGGACCGCGGCCCTGGCCGCGCGCACCTCATCGGGCTCGATGTCGACCACCAGCAGGCCGGGTTCCGCGCCGAGGCGCGCGCGGACCTCGCCGAGCGGGGAGACCGCCAGACTGTGTCCGATGCCGGAGGGCGCGGTACCGATCGGCTGCCGGCCGAGCGTCTCCGGATCGGCCTGACCGCAGGCCAGTACCCAGCTCGTGCTGTCCAGGGCACGGGCCCGCACCAGTAGCTCCCACTGGTCCCGTTTGCCGGGGCCCGCGCCCCAGGAGGCGGCGAGCAGGGTGGCCGTGGCACCGCGCGCGGCGAGCGTGGTGAACAGTTCGGGGAAGCGTACGTCGTAGCAGGTCGCCACGCCGAGGGTGAGATCGTCCACCTGGAAGGTCACCGGACGCGTGCCTGGGGCCACCGTCTTCGACTCGGCGAAGCCGAAGGCGTCGAACAGGTGGATCTTGTCGTAGTGGTCGTCCACCCCCGGCCCGGTGATCAGCAGGGTGTTGGTGACCCGGCCGTCGGCGGCGGGGGTGAACATGCCGGCGACCACCACGACGCCCGCCCGGCGGGCGAGGTCGCGTACGGTCGTGGCCCATGGGCCGTCGAGGGGCTCGGCCACCGGTCCCAGCGGTATCCCGAAGCACGCCATGGTCGCCTCCGGGAAGACGACGACCCGGGCGTCTCGGGCCGCGGCGTCGGCCACTCCAGCCTCGACCAACGCGAGGTTCGCCTTCGGATCGGGCTCGGCGACCAGTTGACTCAACGCGATGCGCATGGGCTTCTCCATCGGTACGGGCTAGTATCGGTATACAGGCTGTATGCAGGATTGAGGGAGGCGTGCGGACATCGGGTCGTGCGAAGGCCTACGCCTTCATCAAGGACACGCTGCTGGCCGATCCGGACACCCAGGGCACCTTCATCAACGAGCAGGCCATCGCCGACCGGATCGGTGTCTCCCGCACTCCCATCCGGGAGGCGCTGTTGCTGCTGGCGGCCGAGGACCTGGTCCAACTCGTGCCGAAGAAGGGCGCCTACATCGCCCCCCTCTCCGGACGCGAGGTCTCCGAGCTGATGGAACTGCGCGGGATGGTGGAGCGCTATGCGGCGGAGCGTACGCTCGCCGCCGGCACCGTCCCCCTCGACGAGATGACCGCCGCGCTTCGCGAGCAGGAGGCGTTGCGCAGCGCCGACCAGGCCGCGGAGTTCATCGACTGGGACGCGCGGTTCCACGCCGCTCTCGTACGTGCCACCGACAACGGCATGCTGGCGAAGATGTACGACGGGGTGCGCGCCCGGCAGGTCCGATGCGGGATGGCGGCGGTCTTCCGTTCGGTCGGCCGCCAGGACACGGTGCTGACCGAGCACCGGGCCATCCTCGGCGCGCTGGCGGCGAGTGACGCCGAGGCCGTCGCCAAGGCGATCGACGCTCATCTCGAGGCCACCCGCACGGTCCTGCTCACGTCCTGATCATCAGGGCC
Source organism: Actinoallomurus sp. (assembly GCA_045806665.1). Lineage (GTDB taxonomy): Bacteria > Actinomycetota > Actinomycetes > Streptosporangiales > Streptosporangiaceae > Actinoallomurus. Next base: position 35,701 of record JBJMIW010000048.1, on the reverse strand, counting down.
GCACCGCGGCCGGCCGGTCGTCCTCCGCGATGACCGTCTCCTCACGGAGATCGGGATCGCGGCCCAGCGACAGGCCGATGACGGTCACCACCGCGGTCACGGCCAGATACCCCGCCAGCGCCGGCCATCCGCCGGTCCGTGCGAGCAGGAGAGTGAAGATCAGCGGGGCGACCCCGCCACCGATCACACCGGCGATCGTGTAGGCGAGTGACGCGCCGGTCGAGCGCAGGCGCGGAGTGAACTGTTCGACGATGAACGCGGCCTGCGGCCCGTACATCGCCGCATGGATCACCAGCGCGACCACCACGCCGGCGATCAACCAGGTCAGTGATCCGGAGCCGACCAGCGGGAAGAAGATGAGCGGCCATACTCCGGCCGCGATCGCGGCGACCAGGTAGAGCTTCCGCCGGTTCACGCGGTCGGACAGCGCTCCGGCCAACGGCATCAGGAAGATCTGCAGGCCCGAGCCGATGAGCACCGCGGTCTGCGCGGACTCGCGGGTCATGCCGAGCCGCTTGGTGGCGTAGGTCAGGACGAAGACGGTGAACATCGCGTACGTGACGTCGGGGGCCACCCGGCTGAGCACCGCGGCGACGAGCGGCCTGGTCTGCTCGCGGAACACCTCCCGGATCGGCGCCTCCGGCTGGACGCCCTTCTCCTTGATCGCCTGGAAGACGGGGGTCTCTTCCAGCCTGAGCCGGATCCACAGGCCGAACAGGACGAGCAGAGAGGAGAGCAGGAAGGCGACCCGCGCACCGGCCGTGCGATCGAGTGCGACTACCGCGTCCGCCGCATGCCCGACCCGCTCGGCTGACGTCGCGGAGGCCCGCCCGTGAGGCCGCGGGCGGGCCAGAGTCGCGGGGTGGCTCCGCTCAGGGAGTCACCCCGCGTACCGCATCGTCCGTATCAACGTCCCCGGAGTCCGGTGCGCGAGGCGCTGCTGCGGCTCGCGGACGTGGGTCCGGCCAGGGGCCGCCCGACGAAGCCCAGGTGACCGGCGCGGCGACGGGCCGTCCCCGCCGATGGGGGTGGGTAGCATGCCAGCATGCCGCCCATCCGCGAGCACGCCGAGCTCAAGCTGCAGCCGTTGACGCACGCGTCGCGGTCGCTGGCCGAGCAGGTGATCTCGGAGGTGCGGCGGGCGGTGCACACGGGCGCGATGGTCCCCGGTCGGCTCTACTCCGTCTATCAGATCGCCGAGCAGCTGAACGTTTCCCGGAGCCCGGTGCGCGAGGCACTGCTGCGGCTCGCCGACGCCGGTCTGGTTCAGGTCGAGCGCAACCGGGGCTTCCGCGTCGTCCTGCCGCACCCGAGGGAGATCGTGGAGATCTTCGGCGTGCGGCTCGCGCTGGAGCTCCCCGCCGTCCGGCGCGTCTCCGGGACCGGATCGGCCGAGCTGGCCGCGTCGCTGCGGGCGACAATGGGGGACATGGCGGCGGCGGTCGCGGCCGGTGACGAGTTGCTGTTCTTCCACCTGGACCAGGCCCTGCACGACCACATCCTGGTGGCGGCGGGCAACGGCAGGGCACGGGCGATCGTCGGGGGCCTGCGCGACACGATGCGCATCCTCGGTACGTCGACCGACGACCGGTCCCGCACCCTGCGGCAGGTCCACGAGGAGCACGAGCCCATCGTGGCGGCCGTCGCCGCCGCGGACGCCGAGGCCGCGGTCCGCGCGATGCGGGCGCACCTGACCAACACCGGCCTCATCCTGGCCCGGCAGGCGGCCCGGGCCCAGGGGGAGCCGGTCGACGTGGACGCGCTGTGGGCGTCTCTCGTCGCCGAGCCCTGACCGGGCAGGGCCTGTCCTGGCGTACGAGCCGGGCGCTTGGACCTCGCATGTAACATGTTACTCATGGACCGGGCTGCCACCCTCGCGACCGAGCTGCGCCGACGCGGAGTCACCGACCTGCTGACCGACTCCCTGGGACGGTCGACGCACTCCTCCGACGCCTCCCTGTACCGGGTGCCGCCGCTGCTGGTGGCGCGGCCGAGGTCCGCCGAGGACGTGGTCGCCGCGATCGAGCTGTGCGCGCGGCACGAGATCCCCCTCACCGCCCGCGGCGGCGGCACGTCGGTCGCGGGGAACGCGATCGGCCCCGGGCTCGTGCTGGACTTCAGCCGTCACATGGGGCAGGTCCTGCACGTCGATGCCGAGGCCCGCACCGCGGTGGTCCAGCCCGGCGTCGTCCAGGCCGATCTGCAACGGGCGGCGGCCCCGTACGGGCTCCGGTTCGGCCCCGACCCCTCCACGTCCACGCGCTGCACGATCGGCGGCATGATCGGGAACAACGCCTGCGGGTCCCGGACACTCGGCTACGGCCGTACCTCCGACAACGTCCTCGGCCTGAAGGCGGTCACCGGCAACGGCACCGCCCTTGCTCTGGAGTCCCCGCTGGGACGGCCCGCGCCGGGCGGTCCCGCCGAGCTGACCGCGCTGCACGACCTCGCGAACGCGAACCTCGCGACGATCAGGACGGAGTTCGGCCGGTTCGGCCGGCAGGTCTCGGGCTACGCGCTGGAGCACCTGCTGCCGGAGCGGCGGTTCGACGTGGCCCGCCTGCTGGTCGGCAGCGAGGGGACCCTCGGTGTGCTGACCGAGGCGACGGTGAGCCTGGTGACGGACCCGGCGCACCGGGTCCTGGTGGTGCTCGGCTACGAGGACATCGCCGCCGCCGGGGACGCCGCACCCGCCATGCTGGAGCACCGACCGACGGCCTGCGAGGGCATCGACGCGCGGATCGTCGACGTCGTCCGCACCCGGCGGGGCCCGGCCGCGGTGCCGCCGTTGCCGGGTGGGGCCGCGTGGCTGTTCGTCGAGGTCGCCGGGGACGACAAGGCGGAGGTGCTCGACCGGGCCGCGCGGGTGGCCGCCGGCTGCGAGGACGCCCTGATCGTCGATGACCCGGCCCGGGCGGCGGCGCTGTGGCGCATCCGGGCGGACGGTGCGGGCCTGTCCGGCCGCAGCCCCGCCGGGCGGCCCGCGCACGGGGGCTGGGAGGACTCCGCCGTGCCGCCCGCGATGATGGGCCGCTATCTGCGCGACTTCGAGGCGTTGATGGCCGAGTTCGGCGTCACCGGCTTTCCGTACGGGCACTTCGGCGACGGCTGCCTGCACATCCGGCTCGACTGGCCACTGGAGCGGCCGGACGGGCCCAAGGAGTTCCGATCCTTCCTCGAGGCCGCCGCGAGGCTGGTCGCCGGGTACGGCGGTTCGCTGTCCGGCGAGCACGGCGACGGCCGGGCCCGGAGCGAACTGCTCCCGCTGATGTACTCCGAGGCGGCGGTCGACCTGTTCGGCCGGGTCAAGGGGATCTTCGACCCGGGTGACGTGCTGAACCCGGGGGTACTCGTGCGTCCCCGCCCGGTCGACGCCGACCTGCGGATCCCGGCCGCGCGTCCGGTGCGTGAGAGGCTCGCCCTGGCGTACCGCCACGACGGCGGCGACTTCAGCCAGTCGGTGCACCGCTGCACGGGTGTCGGCAAGTGCCGCGCGGACAACACCGGGTCCGGGGGAGTGATGTGCCCGTCCTACCTGGCCACGAAGGAGGAGAAGGACTCGACCCGCGGGCGGGCCCGGGTGCTGCAGGAGATGGTCAACGGCTCCCTGGTCGGCGGCGGGTGGCGCTCGCCGGAGGTCCACGAGGCCCTCGACCTGTGCCTGTCCTGCAAGGGCTGCGCCTTCGACTGCCCGACGGGTATCGACATGGCCGCCTACAAGTCCGAGGTGCTGTACCAGAGCTACCGCGGGCGGCTGCGCCCGGCCGCGCACTACTCGCTCGGCCGGCTGCCGCTGTGGGCGCGGCTGGCCGGCCGGATGCCGCGCCTGGTCAACGCGGCCCTGCGGGTGCCGGGGCTGCGGCGGGCGGCACTGGCGGTCGCCGGAGTCGACCGGCGGCGCTCCCTGCCGGAGTTCGCGCCGCGGACGTTCCGTGACTGGTTCGAGCAGACCCGGGACGAGCGCCCGGCGGAGGGCCGGCCGGTCATGCTGTTCGTCGACACCTTCACCGACCACTTCACGCCGGAGGTCGGCCGGGCGACCGTGGCCGTGCTCGAGGCCGCGGGGTACCGGCCGCAGATCAGCGAACGCCGCCAGTGCTGCGCGCTCACCTGGATCTCCACCGGTCAGCTCGACGCGGCGAAGGACATCCTGGGCCGTACGGTGGCGGACCTGGCCGAGGCCGCCGAGTCCGGCATGCCGATCGTGGGGATGGAGCCGTCCTGCACGGCGGTCCTGCGCTCGGACGCGCTGGAGTTGCTGGACGACGCGGCGGCCGCCCCCGTGGCGGCGGCGACCCGCACCCTGGCGGAGCTGCTCTCCGAGACCCCGGACTGGCGGCCGCCTTCGTTCGACGGGACCACCGTCGTGGCCCAGCCGCACTGCCATCACCACGCCGTCATGGGGTGGGACCAGGACGCCCGGCTGTTGCGCGAGGCGGGCGCCGAGGTACGCCGGCTGGGCGGATGCTGCGGGCTGGCGGGCAACTTCGGGGTCGAGAAGGGGCACTACGAGGTGTCCGTGGCGGTGGCCGAGCACCAGCTGCTGCCCGCCCTCCGTGAGGCGGAGGACGAGACCGTCGTCCTCGCCGACGGCTTCTCGTGCCGGACGCAGATCGCCGACCTGTCGCCCCGGCAGGGGACCCACCTCGCCCAGCTCCTCGCCGACCGGCTGCCCGACCGGCCGTAACGCCGCACTCCACTGCGTCAGTGGAGGCGACGGCCGCCGGTCGCCTCGTCGAAGATCAGCCATGTGCGCGTCGACCGGACGCCCGGGACCGCGTGGATCCGGGCGAGGACGACGTCGCGCAGCGTGACGTTGTCGGGCGTGCGCACCAGCATGACGAGGTCGACGTCACCGCCGACGAACGCCACGTGCTCGATGTACGGGATCTCGCGCAGCCGTGCGGCCACCTCCCGCCATGAGTGCTGCTCGATGGTGAGGAGGACATAGGCCGCCGTGCCGAGACCGGTGCGGACCGGGTCGATCCGGGCGGTGAACCCGGTGATGATGCCCTCGGTGACCATGCGCTCGACCCGCGTGTAGACGTTGGAACGGGAGACGCTCACCCGCTCGGCCAGGGTCCGCATCGACAGGCGGCCGTCGGCCTCCAGCTCGCGCAGGATGGCGCGGTCGACGTCGTCGAGCGGCGCCGCCGATTGTCCGGCCGGACCCGGATGCGCCGCCGCCTCGAACGACAGATGATCCATGAGCCATCCCTGCGTGAGCCATTTGTTCCTGTTTTGGGCTGACCACTGGTCTTTTGGCCCCTTTTCGCACCATATTCTCCTCCAACAGGCCGAGCAAGGAGAGCGGGGCCGTATGACGGATCGACACCACGACGGCGGCCCGGAGGCGCTGCTGCCCTCGGCGCAGCCGGTCCGCTTCCTCACCGACACGGGAGCGGCGGTGCGAACCCGCCCCCGCTATCCGGTGCCCAGCCCGGAGGTGCTCCGCCGGGCGTACCGAGCGATGGTCGTCGGGCGCCGGTTCGACGCCCAGGCGACGGCACTGACCAAGCAGGGACGTCTCGCCGTCTACCCGTCGAGTCATGGCCAGGAGGCCTGCCAGGTCGGGGCCGTCCTCGCCCTCCAGGACGGAGACTGGCTCTTCCCGACGTACCGGGAGTCCATGGCCCTGGTGACGCGCGGCATCGAGCCGACCGAGGTGCTGGCGCTGTTGCGCGGCGACGCGCACTGCGGCTACGACCCGTACCGCCACCACGTGGCGCCGCAGTGCACGCCGCTGGCGACCCAGACCGTCCACGCCGCAGGCCTCGCCTACGCGGAGCAGCGCAAGGGCAGTGGCCGCATCGCGCTCGCCTGCGTCGGTGACGGCGCCACCAGCGAGGGCGACTTCCACGAGGCCCTGAACTTCGCCGCCGTGTTCAAGGCGCCGGTCGTGTTCCTGGTGCAGAACAACCAGTACGCCATCTCGGTCCCGCTCGACCGGCAGACCGCGGCGCCCTCTCTGGCCCACAAGGGCGTCGGTTACGGCATCCGGTCCGAGCGCGTCGACGGCAACGACCCGATCGCGGTCCTGGCGGTGCTGTCCGCCGCCGCCGAGCACGCGCGCTCCGGCCAGGGACCGTTCCTCGTTGAGGCGCACACCTACCGTCTGGAGTCGCACACCAACGCCGACGACGCGACCCGCTACCGCACCGACGCGGAGGCCGAGGAGTGGCGTCGGCGCGACCCGATCGCCCGGCTGGAGGCGTTCCTGCGCCGCCGCGGCCATCTCGGCGACGAGGACGTCGCCGGGGCGACGGCCGCCGCCGAGGACTTCGCCGCCCGGCTGCGCACCGCGATGAACGCCGACCCGGATCTCGCCCCGCTGAGCATGTTCGACCACGTCTACGACGTCCCGACCCCGCAGCTGGACGAGCAGCGGGCGACGCTCCGTTCCGAACTCGAGGCCGAGGAGGCGCTGACGTGACCGGTCCGTCCACCACCATGGCGCAGGCACTCAATGCCGCGCTCCGCGACGCGCTGGCCGGCGACGACCGGGTCGTCGTCCTCGGCGAGGACGTCGGCCGGCTCGGCGGTGTCTTCCGCATCACCGACGGCCTGACCAAGGAGTTCGGCGAGGACCGCTGCTTCGACACGCCGCTCGCCGAGGCCGGCATCGTCGGGTTCGCCGTCGGCATGGCGATGGGCGGGTTCCGGCCCGTCATCGAGCTGCAGTTCGACGCCTTCGCTTATCCGGCCTTCGAACAGATCGCCTCGCACGTGGCCAAGATGCGCAACCGCACCCGCGGGCAGGTCGAGCTCCCGATGGTGATCAGGATCCCGTACGCGGGCGGCATCGGCGGCGTCGAGCACCATTGCGACTCGAGCGAGGCCTACTACGCGCACACCCCGGGGCTGAAGGTCGTCACGCCCGCCACGGTCGACGACGCGTACTCCCTGCTGCGGGAGGCGATCGGCGACCCGGATCCCGTCGTCTTCCTGGAGCCCAAGAAGCTGTACTGGGCGAAGTCGCAGGTCGCCCTGCCGGTCCGCACGGAGCCGTTCGGCCGCGCCGCCATCCGCCGCCAGGGCGGCGACGCGACGCTCGTCGCCTACGGACCGACCGTGCCGGTCGCGCTGGAGGCGGCCGAGGCCGCCGCCGAGGAGGGGTGGGACCTGGAGGTCGTCGACCTGCGGACCATCGTGCCGTTCGACGACGAGACCGTCACCGCGTCCGTGCGCAGGACCGGCCGCTGCGTGATCGTCAGCGAGGCTGCGGGCTTCGCCGGGGTCGGCGCGGAGATCGCGGCCCGGGTCCAGGAGCGGTGCTTCCACAGCCTGCACGCCCCCGTGCTCCGCGTCACCGGGTTCGACATCCCGTACCCGCCGCCGATGTTCGAGCACCACCACCTGCCGAACGTCGACCGGATCCTCGACGCGCTCGATCGCCTGCAGCGCGACGACCGGCCCGACCCGCGTTACCTGCCCCTGGGCGGTGCCGCGTGAGCGCGACCGGCACCGAGGTGATCTTCCGCCTCCCCGACCTCGGAGAGGGGCTCACCGAGGCGGAGATCACGGGCTGGCGCGTCTCCCCGGGGGAGACCGTCACCGTCGACCAGAACGTCGTCGAGGTCGAGACGGCCAAGGCCGCGGTCGACGTCCCCATCCCGATCGCGGGGACCGTCGCGCGGCTGTACGGCGAGGTGGGCTCCGTCATCGGGGTCGGCGAGCCTCTCATCGCGGTGACCGTGGCGGGGGAGACCCCCGCCCCCGCAGCCGAGGCCCTGTCCGCCCAGCACCGCGAGGAGGAGCGCGCCGGCTCGGGCAACGTCCTGGTCGGGTACGGCACGGGCGCCGCACGCCGATCGCGCCGCCGCCGCGCTGGCCACGCCCCGTCTGTGCCGGCCGGCCGGGCCTCCGGTACGGCTGCGGCGGCCGCCGTCGCCCGACCGATCCTGCGTGCCGGGCCGGCCACGCGACCCGAGCCGATCCTGCGGGCCGAGGCGGCTACGCGAGTCGAGCCGGCCGTGCGTGCCGAGGCTCCGCGCGTGATCTCGCCGGTGGTCCGGCAGCTCGCGCGGACGCACGCCGTCGACGTCGCCGCTCTCACTCCGAGCGGGCCTGGCGGTGTCGTGCTGCGCCGTGACGTCGAGGCCGCTATCGCCGCCACGGCCGGCAATCCCACGACCGCCGTGGCCCAGGCTCCGGGGGCCGTCGGTCTGGCCGTCGCGCCGGAGGCGCCGGATCCCGAGGCCCCTGTCCGTGTGCCGCTCCGGGGCGTACGGCGGGCGATCGCCGAGAAGCTCTCCCGGAGCCGGCGCGAGATCCCGGACGCGAGCACCTGGGTCGACGTCGACGCCACGCCCTTGGTGGAGCTAAAGGCCGGTCTCGACCGCACCCTTCCCGACGCCCGTATCGGGATGCTCGCGCTGTTCGCCCGGATCTGCGTCGCCGGGCTGCGGCGGTTCCCCGAGCTCAACGCCTACGTGGACACCGAACGTCAGGAGATCGTCCAGCTTCCGCAGGTGCATCTCGGCTTCGCCGCGCAGACCGACCGGGGCCTCGTCGTGCCGGTGGTCCGCGACGCACACCGGCTGACGCTCGCCGAACTGGCCGCCCGGATCCGGGAGCGCACCGAGGACGCCCGGACCGGCCGCCTCGATCCGCGGGACCTCACGGGCGGGACGTTCACGCTCAATAACTACGGCGTGTTCGGCGTGGACGGCTCCAACCCGATCATCAACCACCCCGAGGCCGCCATGCTCGGCGTGGGCCGGATCACCGACCGGCCCTGGGCGTACGAAGGCGAGATCCGGCTCCGCAAGGTGGCGCAGCTGTCCTTCACCTTCGACCACCGGGTCTGCGACGGAGGCGTGGCCGGGGGGTTCCTGCGCTTCGTGGCCGACTGCGCCGAGCGCCCGGAACTCCTCGTCGCCCACCTGTAGGTGCGCCGCTCACCGGCCCGGATCGATCCTCGTGCTGTCACAAGAAAGCCCCGAGACGCGATGTCTCGGGGCTAGATCCTGACCAAACTGCGCTGTTGCCCCAGCCCCGCCACTGGGATCGTGCAGGTCATCCTCGTCCTACACCACACCGAAGCCACTCAGTGACCATGATGAAAACGGCTCACTGGGACGGCGGCGGGGCGTCCTTCGTTTGTCCGGAGTCAGTACTTCTTCGGGACGTTGCTACCTTGCTTGCCCGGCGACAGCTTGACGATCGTGTCGTGAGCAGGCATGAAGAATTGGCTCAGCACATACGGCCCGCCACTGATCTCGAAGGTGACCTCGCCATTGCCGTAAGGGCGGACCTTCAACTTTCGTCCGTCGCCGAGATCGACGTCGATCGGCTCCAGAGCGTCGAGATTGCTGGCCATACAGACCTCCTCAGACCGTCGGGGGAGGCGTCAGGATATGCCGAGCCGCCGTCACGACGCCTGCGCCGGCGCCGCCTGCTCGGCGAGGTCGTCCACGCTCAGCTTGGCCTGCTCGTTGACGGTTGCGGTGAAGTGCAGTCCCATGATCTCGAGCGCGTTGTGCGGCACCACCGGCTCGTGAGTGATCCTGGTGCCGCGCCCGTCCGGCAGCGGCGTCAGGTAGTGCCCGCTCCACAGCCAGATCCCGTTCGCCAGGCCGGTTTCCATGGTGAACGACTCCGGCTCCTTCACTGTCACCAGGCGGAGCGGCCGAACGATACCGCCGGTCATCCGGATTTCACCGGTGGTGCCCGCGGTGAACAGCCCGTTCAGTGTCACCGATTCGACGTCGACCATCCAGTCCGGCCACGAGGAAAAGTCGGCGTAGCGCGACCAGATCGCCTCCACGGAGGCGGTGCTGTCGGCGATCGGTGCGTTCTTCCACTGCTGCACGATCGGACGCACCTCGATGTAGCCCAGTTCCTCGGGCATCGGGTACTCCCGGGCGATCTCCACCGCCTCGTCCATATCCTTGCAGTTGATCAGGTAGAAGCCGTTGAGCACCACCCGGCTCTCGGACGCCGGTCCGGGGACGGCCTGTCTCTCGTCATCGCCCGTCGGGCGGATCGTGACGGTGGCCTTGTTGGGCTGCAATGCGTGCGCGGCGATCAGTCGTGTCCGCGACTGGACCATCGTGTTGAACTTCAGGTGCCGATTCATCAGCGGTTCCGGATCCCGCTCCATGATCTCGGCCATCTTGGTGTCGTCGCTGTAGAACAGCAGCATGTACATCATGGGAGATCGTCACTCCGCTGGTCTTCTCGTCAGCTCACAGACGGTTGTGGCTCGCTGGCGGAGCCAGGAACAAGGTGGCGTTCGAGGCGGCGGCGGACCGAGTGCCCGATAGCGGCGACGATGACGGCGATGGCGACGATGAGCCACACGGGTCCGCCCAGGTCCAACACCACAATCACGGTGAACGCGTCGAACAGCGCGATCAGGTTGAATCCGATGTGGGCAACGTAGGAGAGTGACGGCCCGCGGTCAGCGGTCTCCCGGGTGGGCCGTACCTGGCTCGCCTGCACGGCGCGCCAGAGCATGTACAGCCCGAGAGCGATGAAGGCCACGAACATCAGCCGCTCGGCCGCGTCCAAATCGCCCCATTCGGCGGCGATCGGCAGCACGAGGAACGTCATCGTGCCGACCAGTGCCCAAAGATGAACCCAGAACAGCCTCCCGCGGCGGACCGAGCAGTGGCCGGGCGTCCCCGTCGACGGAGTCCTCACCGCGACCTACAGCGAGGGCCTGAAGATGGGCTACCGCTGGTATGACGCGACCGGATCCCAGCCGCAGTTCCCCTTCGGGTTCGGCCTGTCGTACACGAGCTTCTCGATCTCCAAGCTTGTGGTGGGACCGCGGACCCTGGATGGCACGAAGCCGATCAGGGTGTCGTTCTTCGTCCAGAACACCGGGGACAAGGCCGGCGCCGAAGTGCCTCAGGTCTACCTCGGACTGCCGGCGTCCGCCGGAGAGCCGCCCAAGCGCCTGGTCGGGTTCGACAAGGTCTGGTTGAACCCGGGCGAGCGGAAGCGCATCGAGATCACGATCGACCCCGCCGCCTCCAACCACCTGTTGGCGGTCTGGGACACCGTCGGTAAGCAGTGGAAGACCGCCGATGGGCGGTACCAGGTGTACGTCGGAAACTCATCGGAGAACCTGACCCTGCACGACTCCATCACCGTTCGCGCCCAGACAGCACACCTTCGATAGGAAATCAGACTGCCTTGCTTGGGCCTGCAACGGTTTCATTGGACCACCCAGAGATCCACAGCCGCCTCACATCACCAGCCTGCTCCACGTCGCCGAGACCATCTACGCGGTCTTTCTTTGCCGCTGGCGTTGACGTGACAAAGGGTGCGAATGGGACGGCCTGGGGTCCAGAACGGCGGCAAGGTGTCCACGGCGGCGGCAAGGCTGTCAGACCGCGACAAGGAACCTCGGCGCGCTCGTAGCGCAGGCCGGCTTCGAGGACGGCGGCCACAGCGGCCCACCGGCGGTCGTCGGCCCTCCGCGGTGCGGCGAAGTCGTGTCCTGCGCAGGCCATCGGCGTGCGGCAGCGCGGGCACAGGTGATCTCTGCCGTCCCATGGTACTTGTGGCTCTCGTCCCGTAACGGAATTGTCGGGATGGGCGCCGGACACTCCGCCGGTGACCGGCGGTGGGCCGGTCACCGGACGCAGCGGCTACCCGCCGGGCCGCTCGCTCCGATGCCGTACCTTGTCGGTCAGGCGGTCCAGGCTCTCGTTCAGTTCCTGTTCGATCCTGGAGCGGGGCGGCGCATGCTCCTCGTCGAAGAACGACAGGTGAACGACCGCCTCGCTGCGGTCCGGCTCGATGCCCATGACCTGGAGCCAGCCGGCGTACTCGTCCGTGTCCCGGGTGCCCCACTCCACCCGGAGCTGATCGGGCTCGGCGCGCATCAGGGCGCGCTCCCGCTCGGAGCCGTGGCTGACCGTGACCTCGGGCAGGTCGGCCGACTCCAGGTGCACCTCCAGGGGCAGCCACTCGTCCATCGTGTCCGGGTCGGACGCCTCGTCGAAGACCAGCTCAGGTGGTGCGGTGAAGGTCCGGGACCGCTCGTACTCGGCCATGGTCGTACTCCTTCCGTCAGGGCGGCGGCGCTGCATCCGCCGCTGATCGGTCGGCTACCCGTACTGACCGTGCCCACACCCTGACGCAGTGACCGTGGAGGCTGCGGGCCGCCGGTCACCGTGGCGGGTTCTGGCCGTAGCCGGAGAGCTTCTCGGCCACCCGCGCGATCTCTTCCGCGTCCAGGAGACGCGGCGTGCCGGCGCTCACCGCGCGCAGGTACAACTCGCTGAGCCATTCGAGGTACTCGCTGCCGGTGCGGGCCGCGCGCAGATCGGCGCCGATCGTCACCGTGCCGTGGTTGCCGAGAATGCACGCGGTCGACTCGCCGAGACCCCGGACCGTGGTCTCGGCCAGCTCCCGGGTCCCGTACGTCGCGTAGGGCGTGACGCGGACCGGGCCGCCGAAGAGCGCCACCATGTAGTGGATCGGGGGGAGCTCGTCGACGAGCGTCGACAGCACCGTGGCGGCCGTCGAGTGGGTGTGCACGACGGCCGACGTCTCCTTCGCCGCGTAGATCGCCAGGTGCAGCGGCAGCTCCGAGGTGGGCTCCAGCGGTGCGTCGATCGGGGTTCCGTCCAGCGCGTGGACACCGACGAGCTCCGGGGCCAGCTCGGAGTAGTCGAGCCCGCTGGGGGTCACCGCGACGCGGTCGCCGACCCGCACGCTCACGTTGCCGGACGTGCCGGGCAGGAGACCGGCCGCGGTCAGGTGCAGGCAGGTCTCGACGATCTCTTTGCGGACCTCACCCAGCAGCAATGGCACTCCTCATGAGGCGCGGAGCCCGGCCACCGCCGGCGCGTCAGATCCGGTAGAAGGCGGCGGCGTTGTCATGGAGCACGGCCGGCAGGTGGTCCGGCCCGGCCGCGTCGGCGAGCAGCTGCAGGTCGTCGTCACGGAAGGGTCGGCGGGCACGTGGGGACGGCAGGTCGGTCCCGAACATGAGGGCGCGCGGGTCGACGTTGAGCACCGCTCGGATCGCCTTGGCCACGTCGAGGTCGACGCGTCCGAAGCCGGTGGCCTTCACCCGGACGCCGTGCTCGACGAGGGACAGCAGGGACGGCAGGCCCTCCTCGGACAGCCCGAGGTGGTCGACGCTCACCGCGGGCAGGGTACGCAGCACCGGCGTCAGCTCCGGCAGGTCCCGCGCGTCGATATACAGCTCGACGTGCCAGCCGGCGATCTCGTACACGCGCCGCGCCAGCGTCTCCAGGTGGGCGAGGGCCTCCCGGCCCCCACGGCGTACGTTGAACCGCAGTGCCCTGACGCCGTACGAGTCCAGCCGGGTGATCTCCTCATCGGTCGCGGTGGGCGGCAGTTGCGTCACCCCCACGAATGCCGGGCCCAGCCGTCGGAGAGCCTCCAGGAGGTACGCCTGGTCGAACCCCTGGAAGGAGCCGGAGACCACCGCGCCCCCCACGACACCCAGTGGCGCCGTACGCGCGCGGTAGTCCTGAATGCTGAAGACGGGAGGCAGGTACCCGTTGTTCTCGATGAGCGGGAACCGCGGATCGATGATGTGCAGATGCGCGTCGAACACCGGTCGGGGAACCGGGCTCCGCTCGTCGCCGCTCACGTCGGCTATCTTCCCAGACAACGGGGCGGTAGGGCACGCGACTCGCTGATCGCTCGATAATTTTCGAAAACCGTCGAGGTCCTTTCGTGGTGGGGCGGACGGGAACCCGCGTTGCGGGTTCGGCGATACGGCGCGTCGTTGACCAGGCAACCTGCCGCTAGGAGGATGTCGAAAGATTGCGCTAATCTTCGAAATCCAGGGTCGACGATGTGGAGGAGCGCGGTGGCACGTCCAGCCGAAACGGGATCGCAGCCGACGGCCGGTCGGCGTTCCCGGCCCACCCTGGCCGACATCGCCGTGGAGGCGGGCGTCTCCACGGCCACGGTCTCCAAGGTGCTGAACGGCCGGACCGACGTGGCCGCGGCCACCCGGGAGCGGGTCACCCGGCTGCTGAAGGCCCACAGCTACCTCCCGCCCGGCGTACGACGGGCGCGCCGCTCCGGGCTGGTCGACGTCGTCATCAGCGGCCTGGACAGCCCCTGGGCGGTGGAGATCCTGCGCGGAGTCGAGGCGGAGTGCGCCGAACGCGGCACCGGCACCGTCGTGTCGCTCGTGCGCGGGGACGACGCCCGGCCGCCGAGCTGGGCCTCACTGAGCGTGCAGCACCACAGTGACGGCGTGATCCTGGTGACCTCCCGGATCACCGCCCAGCAGCGCGCGCAGATCGAGCGGGCGGGGGTCGGGCTCGTCGTCATCGACCCGGTGGACCTGCCCGAGACCGACCTGGTGAGCGTCGGGGCGACCAACTGGTCCGGCGGCCTGTCGGCGACCGAACACCTCCTGTCCCTCGGGCATCGGCGGATCGCCGCGATCGGCGGGCCGCAGGCGATGCTCTGCACTCAGGCCCGGATCGACGGATACCGCGCCGCCCTCGAACGCGCGGGCCTCGAGCTGGACCGCACCCTGATCCGGTACGGCGACTTCCAGTACGAAGGAGGGTTCCAGGCGGCTCGCGAGCTCCTCGAGGTACCCGACCGTCCCACCGCCATCTTCGCCGGCAGCGACCAACAGGCGATGGGCGTCTACGAGGCCGCACGCCAGGCGGGTCTCAGCGTCCCCGGGGACCTCAGCGTCGTCGGGTTCGACGACCTGCCGCTGTGCCAGTGGCTCTCACCGCCGCTGACCACCGTGCGCCAGCCGCTCGAGGAGATGGGGCGGATCGCCGCCCGGACGCTCTTCCAGCTGCTGGACGGCGAGCCGCTGGTGACTCCGCGCGTCGAGCTCGCCACCGAGCTGCGCGTCCGGCTGTCCACCGCACCGCCCTCCGCCTGACGACCCGTCGACCGCCCCGCGCCTGACCGGAGGTCCCCATGACCGACGTACTCCGGACCGCCTCCCCTGACGCGACCCCGGCCCGGGCCGGTGGCCGCGCCGGGCCGACCGCGCAGGCGCGCACCTTCCGCAATCCGATCCTGCCGGGCTTCCACCCCGACCCGTCGATCTGCCGGGTCGGCGCCGACTACTACCTGGTCACCTCCTCCTTCGAGTGGTTCCCCGGGCTGCCGATCCACCACAGCCGGGACCTGGTGCACTGGCGGCCGCTCGGCCACGTCCTGGACCGGCCGGAGCAGCTCCCGCTCGACGGTATTCGCCCGTCGGGCGGCCCCCCGCACCTCTACCGCGTGGGGGGCTTCTACCACCTGGTCGTCGCCGAGGGCGGCACCGCACACGACCACGCCGTCACCGTGGCGCGGGCCCGCGCGGTCACCGCCCCGTACGAGGGGAACCCGCGCAACCCGGTCCTCACCCACCGCCACCTCGGGACCGGGCACCCGACCGTGGCGACCGGGCACGCCGACCTGGTCGAGACCGGCATGGGGGAGTGGTGGGCGGTGCTGCTCGGGATCCGCCCGTCAGGCGGCTACCTGGGCAATCTCGGCCGGGAGACCTTCCTGGCGCCGGTGGTCTGGGAGGAGGACTGGCCGGTCATCGCTCCCGGCCTCGGCCGGATCGAGCCCGCCGGAACGGCGCCGGCCCTGCCCGAGCACCGCTGGCCCGCCGAAGCCGCCTGCGACAACTTCGAGGATCCCGAGCTCCGTCCCCAATGGAACCAGCTCCGTACGCCGCGCGAACGGTTCTGGGACCTGACCACGCGTCCGGGCCACCTGCGCCTGCGCCTTCGGCCGGAGGCGGTGACGGAGCGCGACTGCCCGAGCCTGATCGTCCGCCGGCAGAGCCACGCGCACTTCGTCGCTCAGACCGCGCTCGACTTCGTCCCCGAGGGTCCTAACGAGTGCGCCGGCCTGGTGCTCCTGCAGAACGACGACTTCCAGGTCCGATGCGTGGTCACCCGCCGCGACGGCCGGCGGGTGCTCCGGCTGATCCGCAGGGCCGCCGGGTTCGACGAGACGCTCGCCGAGGAGGCCCTGCCCGATGGACGCGTCCGGCTGGCGATCGAGGCGCACGACCAGTCCTATGAGTTCCGGTACGCGACGCCCGCGTCTGGGTGGCGGCCGATCGGGGGTCCGGTCGACGGGAGCGTGCTGAGCACCGAGGTCGTCGGGGGCTTCATCGGAGCCTTCCTCGGGATGTACGCCGCGAGCGACGGGCGGCCCAGCACGAACGTCGCCGACTTCGACTGGTTCGAGTACCGCGGCCTGGAGTAGGTCATGCGCCGTACGCGGTCACGACCTTGACCGTGTTCTGCCACGCTGAGGGACGCCCGTCCGGAAAACGGACCTCAGGCCAGGAAGCCGCGGACCCGTTCCACCGTGCCGTCGGGGTCCTCCCAGAAGAACAGGTGGCCCTCGTCGGGCAGCCACGCCAGCCGCGGGTACGCCTCCGCGCCGCCCGGTGTCGTGCACGCCAGGATCAGCCGGTCGACCTGGTGCGGGTGGTCGAGGGCCAGCATCTGCGCGATCACCCCGCCCAGGCTCGCGCCCAGGACGTGCGCGCGCCGTACGCCGACCGCGTCCAGCACCGCGACCGCGTCCGCGGCCATGGTCGCGCTGTCGTACGGCCCCGGGGGCGCGTCGCTGTCGCCGATACCCCGGTTGTCGAAGGTGATGAGTGGAAGGGCGCCACGGTGGTGCTCGAGGCCGCCTTCGACGTCGGCCGGGCCCTGCGGCTCGTCGCGGAGCGGCGGGTGACCACGATGATGGGCGTCCCGTCGACGTACCAGTTCATGGCCGCCCACGCGGACTTCGCCACCGCTGGCAGGCCGTCGCCGGGCCCTCGGCCTGGTCTTTCACGACGCCGCCTGATCCGGCTCAGGCGGGAACGGCGAAGACCGCGGTGGCGGTGACGGCCCGCTCCTCCAGGTTGGCGGTGCCCGGCACCTCGTAGCGTGCGACGGTGGTGAGGCCGTCCGGCAGGTAGGGCCGCAGCGGATCGCCGATCAGGACGTCCAGGCCGCGCCGTCGCTGCGCGCGCAGGAAGGTCATCATGGCTGCGGCGAGGTCCGCGTCGTAGCAGACGTCCCCGGCGAGGATGACGTCCACTCCGTCGACCCCGCGTCCGAGGACGTCATCGGCGAGGATGTCGACCTGCACGCCGTTGAGCGCGGTGTTGAGGCCGATCGCGGTCGCGGCCAGGGGGTCGACGTCGGAGGCGGTCACGGACCGGGCTCCGGCCAGCGCCGCGCTGATCGCCACGAGACCGGATCCGCTGGCCAGGTCCAGGACGCGCCGTCCGGCCACCGTCCGTGGGTGGTCGAGGACGTGCCGGGCGAGAGCCTGGCCGCCGGCCCAGGCGAAGGCCCAGAACGGTGGCGGCACGTCGGGGGCCTGGTCGCGCTGCGTCGCCTCCCAGGTCGCGAACGGTTCGTCGGCCAGGTGCAGGAAGACCTCCGGGACCAGGGGAGGGGCCGAGACCCGGGTCAGCGCCCGGACCGTCGCGGCATGGGCGTCCGTCACCGGCCCAGCCTAGGGCGTGCCTCACAGCGGATTCGTCCAGAGGTGCTGTAGTCGGCCGGACTCGGCGACGCCGCGCGGCGTCGATATGAATGTGCACGCCCATTATCCGGCTGCCTTAATTCGCGGATAAGCCTCTCTTAAGGTCAGCGCCGCTCGGCGCACAAGGAGGGATGCCGGCTCCGTCGGGTGTATTGACAGCACCCTCCGGAGCTGCTTTCATCGCAATTGGTTAAGAACCTTTCCTAATCTCGGCGATCGCCCATCATGCCAAGTCGCCATCGCCCCCCGGTGGCGCGGTGTCTCTCCGTGTTCCCATGTGAGCGGCATGTCAAGCGACTCAACTGAAGTGGTCAGGAAGATGCGCCTCCCCCTCACTCAGAAGTACGCCCGCCGCGGCGTGCCGGTCGTCCTCGCGCTCGGTGTGGCCGTCACCTCCGCGGCCGCCGTTCAGGCGAGCACCGGACACCCCGCCGCCTCCCAGGCCGTCCAGGCCGGTTCGGTCACGACCGCGGCCGTCGACCTCACCGACCCGCACAAGAAGGACATCGCCATGCAGCTGGTGTCCAGCGCGGAGAACTCCTCCCTCGACTGGCGCGCCCAGTTCAAGTACATCGAGGACATCGGCGATGGCCGGGGATACACCGCCCGCATCATCGGATTCTGCTCCGGAACCGGTGACATGCTCGACCTCGTCCAGCTGTACACCGACCGCAAGCCCGGCAACGTGCTGGCCAAATACCTGCCGGCCCTCCGAAAGGTGAACGGCAGCGACTCCCACAGCGGCCTGGACCCCAACTTCCCCGCCGACTGGCGCAAGGCCGCCTCCGACAAGGTGTTCCAGCAGGCCCAAGAGGACGAGCGGGACCGGGTCTACTTCAACCCGGCGGTCAACCAGGCCAAGAAGGACGGCCTGCGCGCGCTCGGCCAGTTCATCTACTACGACGCCATCGTCATGCACGGCCCCGGCAGTGACGCGGACAGCTTCGGCGGCATCCGCGCGGCGGCGCTGAAGAAGGCCAAGACCCCGGCGCAGGGCGGCAACGAGACGACCTACCTCAACGCGTTCCTCGACGCGCGCAAGGTCGCCATGAAGCACGAGGAGGCGCACAGCGACACCAGCCGTGTCGACACCGAGCAGCGGGTCTTCCTCAAGGCCGGCAACCTGGACCTGAACCCGCCGCTGCGCTGGAAGGTGTACGGCGACAGCTACTCGATCAATAGCTAGACCACCGGCGGTCCACCGTCGCGACCGCGACGGTGGGCCGTCCTACCGGTCCCGTTCGGACCATTCCGTCAGGTCACGGCCCTCGATGGCGGCGGCCATCAGGTCGGGGAACGCGTCGGGCGTGCAGGCGAAGGCGGGGACGCCGAGGGCGGCCAGCGCGGCGGCGTTCGCGTGGTCGAAGGCGGGTGCGCCTTCATCCGACAGGGCCGTCAGCGTCACCACCCGCGTACCCGCGGCCGTCATGGCCGCCACCCGCTTGAGCATCTCGGCGCGGACCCCGCCCTCGAACAGATCACTCATCAGGACGAGGACGGTCTCGCGCGGGCGGGTGATGAGGCGCTCGCAGTAGGCCAGGGCCCGGTTGATGTCGGTGCCGCCGCCGAGCTGCGTGCCGAACAGCAGGTCGACCGGATCGTGCAGCCGGTCGGTGAGGTCCACGACCGACGTGTCGAACGCGACGAGCGAGGTGCGCAGCGTGGGCATGGAGGCCAGGACCGCGCCGAGAACGCCCGCATACACCACGGACGACACCATCGAGCCGCTCTGGTCGACGCAGAGGACGATGTCGCGCTCGACGGTCCGGCGCCGCCGGCCGTACCCGATGAGGCGTTCGGGTACGACGGTCCGGTGGGAGGGGATGTAGTGGTGGAGGTTCCCGCGGATCGTGCGGTTCCAGTCGACCTCGGAGACGCGCCGGGGCCGCCGTCGCCGCGCGGACCGGTCGAGGGCACCGCCGACCGCCGACCGCATGCGCCGCGCGAGGCGTTCCTCCAGACGGCGCACGACGGCACGGACGACGGCGCGCGCGGACTCCCGGGCCCGCTCCGGCAGCACCTGGTTCAGGGAGAGCAGGGTGCCGACCAGGTGGACGTCGGGTTCGACCGCCTCGAGCATCTCGGGTTCGAGCAGGAGGCGGGTCAGGTCGAGGCGTTCGACGGCGTCCTTCTGCAGGATCCGCACCACGGTCGACGGGAAGAACGCCCGGATGTCGCCCAGCCAGCGGGCGACCTGCGGCGCGGACGCACCGAGCCCGGCGCTGCGGCCCCGCCGTCCGGCGCTCCGCGTGCCGTACACCGCCTCGAGCGCCGCATCCATCTTCACGTCGTCGCCGGTGAGCTCCGCGCCGGTCGGCTCGGCCGCCTCGCCGCCGAGCACCATCCGCCACCGCCGCAGTCTCTCCTCGCCGGGGGTCACCACCGTCCTCCTCCGTCCGTGGGATCCGTCGAGGTCCCGAGGATGTCGAGGACCGTCCGTACAGCCGGGGCGGCGCGTCGCAGATCCAGGACCTCCTCGTCGGCGGAGCCCGCACCGGACGTGGTGGAGATCCGGACCACCCGTTCGCCGACGGAGCGGCGCTCCGGCCCCTCGAAGGTCGCGAACGTCCGGCGCAGCAGCGGCAGCACGCTGGTGAAGGAGTCCGACGGCAGGCCCGCGATCCAGTCGTCCACCAGGCGGAGCAGCCGGTCGTCGTGAACGAGGACCAGCCCGCCGCCGGAGAGGAAGCCCTCGATCCAGGCGGCGGCACGGGCCGGTGACGTGCCGACCGAGACCGCGCGCGCCATCCGGTCGCCGATCGCGCCGGCCGGTCCGTCCGCGTCGTCCAGGAGCCCGGCGTCCAGCAGCAGTCGGGTAAGGCGTCCTTCGATCAGGCCGGGCAACCCCGGGCGGTCGATGAGGGCGGCCAGCGTCCCCTGCCAGCGCGCCGTGTGCTCGGCGGCGTCGAGGAGGGACAGCGCGCCATGAACCTCGTCGACGCGGTGCAGGAGCGCGCGGGCCGCGTCGTCGTCGCGCCCGGACACCTCGGCCGGCAGCCCGACGCAGATACGGACGACGAGACCGTCGACGACGGTGCGCAGCGGCCCCGCCGCCGTCCCGCGCACGTCCCCATAGCGCAGCGTGCGGACCAGCGCGGGCAGGGCCGCCATCAGGTGCACGACATCGGTGTCGGACGCGGCCCGGTCGGCCAGCGCCGCCATGACGGCCGGGAGCGCGTCGCCGAGGTCGGCCGGCAGGCACCGCTCGGCCAGCGCGGTGAGCGCCGCCAGCGTGTCGGCCTCGGCGGCGAGCGCCCGCGCCCGCGCGGACGCAGCGCTTCGGACCGTCAGGCCCCACGCACCGGCCTCGACCAGCCGGACGTCGAACTCCGGGTGCCAGGCCAGCGTCCAGGCCTCGCGGAACGTGCCAGTGCCGCGCCCCGACCCGGTGGGCTCGCCCCAGGGGACCCCGAGCAGCCGGAGCCGGTGCAGCAGCCGGCTGCGATCGAGGTCGATGGGCCGGCGCAGATCCAGGTCGAGCTCCTTGGCCGGTGCCTCGGGGTTCAGGCGCAGCCGCCGTTGCTCGGCCCGCAGGTCCCGTTGCAGCGGCACCATCGGCGTGTCGTCAGGTACGGTGCCGAGGCGCTCACCGACGACCATGCGGCGCTGGACGAGCTCCAGGGGGAGCGCGGCACCCTCGCACAGGACGGCGAGCGCCGCGTCGGTGACCTCGGCCAGCCCGGCGAGCGGCCGGCCGCGCAGGGCGGCGAGCGCGTTCGCGAGGCGTACCGCCTCGATGACGTGCGCCGACGACACGGGCAGGTCCTCGGCCCGCAGCACCGCCGCGACCGCGGTGAACCAGCGCTCGATCGGGCGGTCGGGTGCGGTGAACAGGTGGTGGTACCAGCCCGGGGACGTGACGCCGGCGCCGTACCCGGAGCCGATCGCCAGGCGACCGTACGACCACGGCACCCAGGTCATCGCCACTCTCGTCGTGCGCAGCCCGCGCAGGATACGGTCGTCGCCCGCCGCGGTCGGTGCCCCGGCCGAGCGCGCGGAGGCGAGCCCGGCGGCGATGGCGGGGAC
This sequence comes from Actinoallomurus sp., assembly GCA_045806665.1. GTDB lineage: Bacteria > Actinomycetota > Actinomycetes > Streptosporangiales > Streptosporangiaceae > Actinoallomurus. The sequence continues at coordinate 14,197 of JBJMIW010000048.1, read as the reverse complement.
GTGCCACGCGCCGCAGACCACCGCGATCCGCTCGTGCCCCTCCTTGAGCGCGCGGCGCACGGTCCGGCGCATGTACGCCTCGCGCTGTTCCTCCCGCCACCGGTGGTCCCCGGGAAGGTCCGGTGCGTGCTCCCGGAGCGCGGCCATCGCCTCGGCGACCGCCGCGAACGGCGACGGGCCGCCGTCGCGGTGCTCGACCACGTCCTCCCACCAGCGTTCGGCGTCGTCGTAGCCGGCGGCCTCGGCCAGCACGGCCAGCGGATCGAGGCGTACGGCCGCCGCCGCAGCGTCAGCCGGGGTCGGTCGCTCGCCGGTTCCCGGCACCAGGTGAGGCGCGGTGGGCCGGTGGCCGGTCCCCGGGGGATCACTGGGTCCGGTCGGTCCGTCACCCGGCCCCGGAGGAGGCTCGGTGGGGACGTCGCCGTCCGTGGCGTCGGCGAGCCGGTACGCGGCGGGCAGGTCGCAGAAGCGGACAGGCACCCCCGCCCGTACGGCATGGCGGATCGCCTGCCATTCGGGGCTGAACTCCGCGAACGGCCAGAACGCCGCCCGGCGTCCCTCCCCGCCCTCCACCGCGTGAGCGAGCAGCGCCACCGGGGGCACCATGCCGGGATCCGCGGCGAGACCCACGATGGGGTCGGCCTCGGGCGGTCCTTCGATCAGGACGACGTCGGGCCGCAGATCGGCCAGCGCGCGGCCGAGCGCCCGCGCCGATCCCGGGCCGTGGTGGCGAATCCCGAAGATCCGTACGCGCTCGTGAGCAGGGGCGGCGGCCACGGTCAGGAGACCTCGCGGCAGGCGCGGTAGAAGTCGCGCCACTCGGGGCGTTCGCGGACCACGGTCTCGAGGTACTCCTGCCACACGACGCGGTCCGACACCGGGTCCTGTACGACGGTGCCGACGATGCCGCCCGCGATGTCGGCGGCGCGCAGGACCCCGTCGCCGAAGTGGGTCGCGAGGACACGCCCGCTGGTGATCACCGAGATCGCCTCCGCGGTGCTCAGCGTGCCACTCGGCGACTTCAGCCGCGTACGGCCGTCGGCGGTCCGTCCGGAGCGCAACTCCCGGAAGACGGTGACGACCCGGCGGATCTCCTCGAGCCCGGCGACGGTCTCGGGCAGCTCCAGCGACGTGCCGATCTGGGCGACCCGGCGGGCGACGATGCCGACCTCCTCCTCCGTCGTCGCGGGCAGCGGGAGCACGACGGTGTTGAACCGGCGGCGCAACGCGCTGGACAGGTCGTTCACGCCGCGGTCGCGGTCGTTGGCGGTCGCGATGACCGTGAAGCCCTTGCGCGCCTGCACCTCGGTGCCCAGCTCCGGGACGGGCAGGGACTTCTCCGACAGGATCGTGATGAGCGAGTCCTGGACGTCGGACGGCATCCGGGTCAGCTCCTCGATCCGGGCGACCGCCCCGGTTCGCATCGCCCGCATCACCGGGCTCGGCACCAGGGCCTGCTCCGAGGGACCCTCGGCCAGCAGCCGCGCGTAGTTCCAGCCGTACCGGATCGCCTCCTCCGCCGTGCCGGCCGTGCCCTGGACCAGCAGGGTCGAGTCTCCGCTGACCGCCGCGGCCAAGTGCTCGGACACCCAGGTCTTCGCGGTTCCGGGCACGCCGAGCAGTAGCAGCGCCCGGTCCGTGGCGAGGGTGGCGACGGCGACCTCCATCAGCCGGCGCGGCCCGACGTACTTCGGGGTGATGGCCGTCCCGTCGGGCAGCGTCCCGCCGAGGAGGTAGACCGTGACCGCCTGGGGCGACAGCCGCCAGCCGGGCGGGCGCGGCCGGTCGTCCTGTTCGGCGAGGAGGGCCAGCTCATCGGCGAACTGGTGCTCGGCGTGCGGACGCAGCACGGCCTTGGTCATGGGTGGGGCTCCTTGGTCGGGGGTGTTCAGTGGTCACCGCAGCTCTGCCAGCATGTCGCGCCGGAAGCGCAGGACGTCGGCGAGCTCGGACAACGGCCCGTAGCCGGGGTGCCGCCGCGCGAGCTCGTCGAGGCGCGGCGCGGTGGCGGGGTCGAGGCGTTCCCCGGCGAGACGGCACAGGTCGGCCGCGAACCGTCCGGCGGTCGAGTCCGCGACGGCGGCGTCCAGGGCGGTGACCATCACGTCGGCCAGCGCACCGGCCCAGGGGCCGGGCGCGCGTTCGAACACCGTGAGGCGGTCGGCGTCGTCCGTGATCCGGCGGACCGCCCCGGCCGTGGCGGCCTCGCGCTCACCGCCGGGCAGGGCGTCCAGCAGGCGGGCCAGGGCCGGGACGTCGCCGAGCACGACGTCGCCTCGCAGCAGCGCCCGTGCCCAGGCGGCGTCCCGCTGTCGCGCGGCCGCGCGAGCCCAGCCGAGGTGGACGTCGCGCCGGCCCTGCTCGTCCGGCCCGGTGCCCGACCCGTCGGCGGTGATCGGCAGTGCGGCGATGTGCGCCGGCGGCAGGCCCGACAGCTCGGTCCAGATGGACAGCGGCGTGCGGGCGAGGATCTCCCGCAGCCAGCCCGAGCGGTTTCCGATGCGCTCGGTCGCGTGGTATGGGATACCGTCGCGCAGCATGGCCTCGTCGTGGTGCTCCGGCGGATGGACGACGAGTCGGTCCGGTCCGTCCGGCGACCCGGCGTCCGCGCGCAGGCAGGCGCGGGCCCGATCGGTCATGCGCCGGGCGTACGCCGAGCCGGGCAGGCGGGCGAGCAGGTCGGCAGCGATGCGGCGCACCTCGAGGCCGCGGTCGTCCAGCGCCGCCTCGAGGAAGTGCTCATCCGCGAGGGACAGCCCCCGCTCGAACACCGCCAGGAACCGCGCCCGCTCCGGGGCGGGCTCGCGCGCCCACGTGGACGAGAGCGTCATGCGGGCCGCGGCCGGGTCGGTGGCCCGCAGCCGGAGGAGGTGCGCGACGCGCTGCGAGCGGGTGCCGGTCTGCCACACCTCGGGTTCCTCGACGTCCGCGCCACCCCCCTCCACGACGAGGTACGCCCAGTCGAGGTTCTGCATCGCCAGCCACAGGCCCCGCCGCCCGGCCGCCCGCGCGATGGAGGGGCGCAGCGCCCGGTCGGAGCGGCCCTTGTGCAGCAGCCCCGGGAGCAGGCGCGGTGGCGCCCGGCGGCCCGTCCGGGCCGCCGCGTCGAGCCACTCCGCGAGGACGCGGCCGTGCTCCCCGGACAGGATCCGGCGCAGGCGCTCGGCCGCGGCCGGTGGTACAAGGGGCGCCGACTCCGCCGGTGCGGGCGCGACCGGCTCCGCCGTGACGGGCCGCCACCCCGCCCGGTTGCGCACCGTCAGCAGTGCCGACTGGTCCAGCAGGCGGGCCGCCGGCTCGGCCGGGCCGGCCGGTGCCTCGTCGAGCGGCGGCACGGGCCGCCGCTGCGTCCCCAGCAGCGCGGCGGTCACGTGTTCGCTCCAGGCGCTCACAGGACCACGGCCCCTTCCTCCTCCTGCCAGGCGGACAGCGGCAGGAGCCCCCGCGGCGACCACTCACCGGACACGGTGAGCGGCCGGCCGCCGGAGACGGCCCACAGTCGCCAGGCGTCCGCGGTGCGCAGCGGGAGGGCGGCGCCGTCCGCGTCAACGAGGAAGGGGCGGCCCGCGTTGTCCCGAGCGGGCCGCACGCCGGCCAGCACGGCCGGCCACCGCTCCAGCCAGGGATCCCGGCCCAGCGCGTCGGCGTGCTCGCGGAGCAGCCGAGCCACGGTCGTGCCGCGCGGCGGACGCCGAACGGGCGCGGCGTGCCGGGCGGTGACCAGCGCGCGCAGCGGCACCGCCCCGGGGTAGAACGCCAGCTCCGCGTCGACGGTGTCGCCGACGGCGAGGGAGGCGTCCAGCGGCCGTCCAGGCGCGGCGAAGGACAGGACGAGCGCGGACCGCCCGGTGTCCTGGCCACGCAGCCAGACCCGCCGGGCGACGAGCCGGTCCTGCTCCACGTCACGGCACCCCGCGACGTACCAGCGGTCCCGCACCTTCGCGCCCGCCAGGACCTCCTCCTGACTCACCGTGAAACCGACGCGGGATCGAACGGTGGCCCGCAACGGCTCCGGCAGCTCGCCGCCGCGCCGGAAGGCCGTGACCAGCAGCCGGAGCAGGGCGTACTCCTCCAGCAGCCGCTCGGGCCCGCCGTCCGCGGGCAGTGAGCCGAGCTCCCTTACCTGGGACGCCAGCGTGCCCGCCTGGGCGTCGACGAGCCGGCGGGCGACGTCGTCCCACACCGTCCGCGGGGCGCGGTCGGCGTGCGCGAGACCCTGGGCCACCTGGTCGCGCAGCCATCGGTCCAGCTCCTCGAGCCCGGCGGCGACCCGCCGCTCACGCTGCTCGGCCGTCTTCGGGGACCGGACCGGCGCCTCGGCCCCGCCCGGCGCCCGGACCGTACGATCCCCACGCCGCGCGAGCCACTCGTCGAGGGGAGCGGGCGGGGAGCCGTCGGCGACGCCGCCGTCGCTCCACAGGAGCAGCAGGCCGAGGGCGTGCTTGCACGGGACCTTGCGGCTGGGGCAGGAACAGCGGAACCTGGGCTCGGACAGGTCCACGCCGACGAGGTAGGAGCTCCGGCCACCCCCGTGGAACTCGCCCCAGACCGCCAGGCCGTCGCAGCCGGTGCTCCGCCACTTCGCCGGGCTCGCGACCCCGGCGGCGGCTGGCCGTGAGGGCGTGTCCGGAGCCAGCGCGAGCACTCGCTCCCGCCCCCACCGTTCGATCACACGCTCGACGCTATCGGCGCCTGCCGACATTCAGGACGCGTGGGGCCGCGCGAACATCCTCGGCGGCACGGTACGCCCACGCGGGGGAGCGGCCCGACGCGAGGTGACCCGCGCCGTCCGGGCTCAGGAGTCGAAGAAGTCCCCAAGGGGGCCCTGTCCGTCGTCCGTGGGGGAACGCCTCTCCGTGAGATACCGCTCCACCTGGCGGTGGTCGTAACCGCGCAGCACGACGTCGAAGACCGGAGGGGGCAGCGAGTCGGCGGGCTCATGCGCCAGCCGCCGGAGGTACTCGTCGACCTGACGGCGGTCGTAGCCCCGCCACACGATGTCGAACCCTTGGCTCATGGCCGGACCTCCCGGGTCGTCCTTGATCATCCTAAGACCCGGTCCTGGCGACGCCAAGCCTCAGGTCGTCTCGATCACGCATTCGGGATAGTCGGCGTGGGCGACGAGGCTGCCGCGCCACGCCGTAAGAGATAGCGGCCTTCCCGCAGCCGGTCGGCGATCACCGTCATAGCCGGAGCTCGCCGAGGAGCGCGGTGAGGGTCGCGCCCAGCGGGGCGTCCAGGGCCAGCAGCGCCTCGACGTCCCCCCGGGTGGAACCGTTGTTGACGATCGCGATTGGTATCGAGTGCTCGGCGGCGCGGCGGACGAACCGGTATCCGGACATCACCGTCAGCGAGGACCCGAGGACCAGAAGAGTGCCGGCGCATTCGGTCAGGGCGTAGCACTCCGCGACACGCGGGCGCGGGACGTTCTCGCCGAAGAAGATCACGTCCGGCTTTAGCACCCCGCCGCAGTCCAGACAGTCCACCGTGACGAAGGACTCGATGCGGTCGTCGGCGAGGACGGCGTCCCCGTCGGGATTGATCATGGTCGCCTCGGCATCCCAGCCGGGGTTGGCCGCGTGCAGCCGCTCGTCCAGCGCCTCACGGGGCGTACGCCGACCGCAGGTCAGGCAGACGACGCGGTCCAGGCTGCCGTGCAGCTCGATGACCTCCCGGGCACCGGCGGCCTGGTGCAGGCCATCGACGTTCTGGGTGATGATCCCGGCGACCAGACCGTGATGCTGCAGCTCGGCGACGGCGCGATGCCCGGCGTTGGGCGCGGCACGCGCGACGTGCCGCCACCCGAGGTGGCTGCGCGCCCAGTAGCGGCGGCGGGAGGCCTCACTGCCGACGAAGGTCTGGTACGTCATCGGGGTGGCACGCCGCCAGCGCCCCGTCTCCCCGCGGTAGTCCGGGATCCCGGACTCGGTCGACAGGCCGGCCCCGCTGAGCACCACGACGTCGCCGTCGGCGATCAGGTCGACCAGCATCGCGAAGGCGGTGTCGAACGCGGGATCCGCGCCGAGGAGCGCCGTCCGGCCCTTGTCCCGGGCGGCCGCGGCCACCCACGACCGGTCGCGTACGCCGCTCCTGTCCACCGCCCCAGTCATGCCTCCATCATGCGCGATGCCGATCCCCGAGTCGCCGGGTGATCGTTGGACCGTCGGAGGGTGCCTCTACGATGCGGTGCGTCATGACCACCCGGTGCCGAGGATGACCTGATGGCGAACCAGCGCGTTGCACGGGCCCTGCAGTCGATGCGGAGCCCGGATCCGGCGCTCAGGGCGCAGGGCTTCGACTTCCTGCGCGAGCACGCGGACGCGTACGTCGACGAGATCGCCGACGCGTTCGGCGAGGAGCGGGACGACGAGCTGCGCTGCCTGCTCCTGGAGCTCCTCGCCGAGGCACGCTCGCCCCGCGCTCTCGCGGTCCTGGCCGACCAACTCGACAGCGACGACGAGTCGCTGCGGTTCTGGGCGACCAGGGGCCTGGAGATGCTCGACAGCGCCGACGCCCGCCAGGCCCTCCATCGCGCACGCGTCAACGGCTGGATCGCCTGACGGCACGTACGCGCCGGCCGACCGGCTGCCGGCCTGAGCAGGGGACGACCGGCCGATCCGGTGGTCTATGCCCCGGGTCGGTGGCGGGGAGGCTCAACCGTTGCAGCCGCAGGAGCACCCCTTCGAGCAGGAGCAGCTGGACCCGTGACCGCATGAACATCCACGTCTCATGCCCTGAGCGTGCGCCCTCGGGCCGTCGAGGACAAGGCCACATCGCCGTTACCTCCGCGCCTTCCAATCTGACCGTTGGCGGCTCGGGTCATCAAGCTGGGTGCCGGTGAGTCGGAGCCGTCTCGACATGCCCGAACAGATCCGGTCCGGGCCGGAGTCGAGTTTGGATCTTGTGAACTCAGGGTACGGCTCGTAACTTTTTACCATCACGTCCGGTTTTAGACCTCGATTGCTGGATGTCCGCTCCTGTACGATTCCGGCGCTTGGGTGCTGACCTGGGGTTTTTCGGCCCAAGCTGCCCAGTACAGGAGATCTTGTGATGATGCGGTGGACGGCGAGGGCGGCGATACTGACCGTATGCGGGCTGGCGGCCGGGCTCATGCCCCCCGGCATCACCGCGTACGCGGCCTCCGGCGGATCCGTGATGGCGGGGACCGGACCGGCCACCGGAGATCCGGGAACGAGCGCGGCACGGGCCGCGGCGGTTCGCACAGGACCCATCTTCAACTCGCCCCAGGCCGGTGCCGCCAAGCGGGACGCGATCGCCGACCAGGTCGGCCGGCTGATCGCCGGCACGCCGTCCGGTGAGACGATCACCATCGCGATGTACCACTTCGCGAGCCAGGACACCGCCACGCAGCTGGTCGCCGCCAGCCGGCGCAAAGTCCACGTCCACGTCGTCCTGGATCACGAGTCCACGGCCTACGCAGCGTTCAAGAAGCTGCGCGCCGGCCTGGGGACCGACACCCGGAAGCGGTCCTGGATCGTGCTCTGCGGCCGCGACCGGGGCTGCATCGGGCCGCAGTTCAACCACAACAAGTTCTTCTTGTTCTCCTCGACGCTCAAGACGCGGGACGTGATCGTGCAGACCTCCGCCAACGCCACGGACGGCGCCCGCGACACCCAGTGGAACGACGCGCTTACCATCGAGGACGCCGGGGTCTACGCCGGCTACCTGCGGTACTTCAACGATCTCGCCGCCCAGCATTCGACCGGCGACTACCACCGCACGGTGCAGTCCGGGCCGTACCGGATCGACTTCTTCCCTTGGGTGAAGGGCGACCCGATCAGCGACGCCCTCGACAAGGTGTCCTGCGCGGGCGGCACGCGCCTCCGGCTGAGCCTGGGTCACTTCACCTGGGCACCGATCGCCAAGCGGCTCTGGAAGCTCGACGACCAGGGCTGCCGCGTCCAGGTCGTGTTCGACATGGTCGGCCGGAGGGCCGCGCGCCGCCTGACCGAGCCGGGGGGCCGGCACGGCAATCCCGAGATCCGCTACCTGTCGGAGAACGACGGCCGGATCTACGCGCACTCGAAGTACCTGCTCATCGACGGCGGCTATGAGGGCAAGCGGCAGAAAGTGGTCTTCACCGGCAGCAACAACTACACGGACGTCGGCTTCCACGGCCACGACGAGTCGATGATCACGGTCGCGGACGGCGCTCTGGAGGGCCGCTACGCCGGCAACTTCGACGATGTCTTCGGCCATGCGCAGTCCGTGAAGGCGACCGACTTCACCTCGGTGCCGGCGGCGGTCCTGGAGCAGGACGACACCAGCCCGACCGGGATCGAGTGACCAGGCCGGTCGGTCATCCGGCCTGGTCACTCGATCCAGACAGTCGATGAGGGCGGTGATCCGGTCCGTCGGCCACGGCAGGCTCCGGCTGAGCTCTTCGCGGCCAGCTCGCCGATGCTCCACCGACGCTCGGTGTCGTCTCTCCCGATCACGCCGACAACGCTAGGACCTGCGTAACGGCGGGTTCGCGCTCTGTCCTGACCCGTCCGCGGTTCAGGCGGACGGCGGTTCGGCAGGCGTCGGGACGGGCGCAGGCGCGGTGCGCTCCTCGTCGGCCTCGGCCGGCACGCCGCCGCCGACGGCGAGGCCGACCAGGGCGGCCACCACGCACACCCCCGCGGTCGCCCAGAAGATGTCGCTGTACTCGGTGTGCAGGGCGGCCTTCACGGCGGCCAGATAGGCCGCCATGCGGCGGGCGAACTCCGTGGGGGAGACACCGATCGGCAGGGGGGTGGCGAGGCGCGCGGTGAGCGCGTGAAAACGGAAGAAACCCCAGGCGCTCAGGCCCGCGACGCCGAGCAGCATGCCCATCATCCGGGCGACGACCACCGCCGCCGACGCGACCCCGTGCCGTACGGCCGGGACGGACCACAGTGCTACCGAGGACAACGGCGCGATGACCAGGCCCAGCCCCAGGCCGGCCACGGCGAGGTCCACGTCCACCCGGGAGACGGCGAACAGCCCCAGGTCGTAGCGCAGTGCTTCGGCACGGACCGGCCAGGAGGCGATCCGCGCGTAACCGCCGGCGGCGACCAGCAGGCCGCCCGCGACGATCCAGCGTTCGGCGCACCACCGGGCGAGCAGGCCCCCGGCCAGCGCCGCGACCGCCAGCGGGATGAGGAACCGGGCGAGGAGGAAGGCACCGCCGGTGGAGCTTCGGCCGAACAGCGTCTGGGCGATGAGCTGCACGTCCACGAGCGTGGTCATCAGCGCGGCTCCCGACAGCAGGCTGACGCTGAGAACGGCGACCAGGCCGCCACGCCGGGCGCCGCGCAGGTCGAGCAGCCGGGTCCGGGCGCGTGCCTCCCACCCCGCGAACACGGCGATCACCACGCCGCCGGCGACGATGCACGGCACGCCCCAGGCCGGCAGCGCGGATCGCTGCGGGTCCGGGTTGTACAGGCCGGCGACGAGCAGGCCCAGCCCCAGCGCCAGCAGGAGGCCTCCGGCGACGTCGACGCGCGCCGTGGTGGCCGGGCGTCCTCGCGGCACGGTCCACCACACCGCGGCCATGGCCAGCAGGGCGATCGGGATGTTGACCCAGAAGATGCCGCGCCAGCCGACCAGCGCGGCCACGCCCGCCCCGTACAGCGGGCCGAGCACGCTGCCCAGCTCCTGCAGCGCGCCCACCCCGCCCAGCACGGCGGACCGGCGGCGCTCGTCCCACAGGTCGCCGGCGAGGGCCATCGTGATCGGCAGCAGCGCCCCTCCGGCGAGACCCTGCAGCCCGCGCCCGGCGATCAGCACCGGCAGGGAACCTGCCAGCGCGGTCACGGCCGATCCCGCCGCGAAGCCCGCCAGGCATGCCTGCACCATGACCTGGCGGCCGAACCGGTCGGACAGCATGCCGAGCAACGGCATGCCCGCCACGTAACCGAGCAGGAAGGCCGTGACGACCAGGCTGGCGTGCTCGATGTGGTTCACCGGAACACCGAGGTCGCCGACCATCGTCACCAGGACGGTGACGACGACGTACGCGTCGATGGCGGCGAGCAGGACGACCAGGCCGCCGACGCCGAGCGCGATCCGCCGGGAGCCGCCCGGCCGCCGGGACGTCACTGGGCCGGGGCGGTGATCGAGAACGGCTTGTTGAAGTCCGCGAAGGTGACCGTGGCGTCACCGGGCTTGCCGGCGTTCTTGGACGGCACCTTCACGTCGGCCTTGAGCACGCGGTGGTCGGCCTTGGAGATCCACAGCTCCGCGGGCGTGTCGGTCGAGATCCCCGGGACCAGCCGAGACAGCGGCGCCTGGGCGAGCGTCGCGTCGATCCGGTAGCAGTCCTGGCCGGCGACCTTCTCCTGGCCCTTCGTGCTCGGGTTCTTCGCGGTCGTCAGCAACTGCACGAGCCCGCGGTCCGGATCGAGTACGGCCGAGGGATCGTAGATCCCCGCCACGCTCGACAACGGTTGCTGCTGCCATCCTCCGGTGAATCCCCGCAGGTGGACCGTCTTACCGAGGACGACGAAGTCCAGCTGGATCGGCAGACCCAGCTGGGTCACCTTGACCGATCCCTGGGCGTTGCCGTTGCGCAGCAGCTTCGCGTCCGCGCTGTCGACCTTGACCTGGGCATCGCCGGACGTGCGCAGCGAGAAGGCCAGGCTGGTCACGGCACGGGTCGCGGTGGCCGCCTGCTGGAGCAGCGCCCCGCCGGCCGGGTTCTTCTCGGAGCCGCCTCCGCCGCAGCCGGTGGCCACGGTGAACGCGAGCGCGACGAGGCAGGCGAGCTTCGCCCGGAGTGATGACATACGGGCAAGATATCGATCCGGCGCTGCCGACGTAGGCCCATGGCCCGGTTCCCGGCCGGCCATGTCCCGTGCCGCGACGCCCGACGTCGGCTCGGGTCGTCCCCACGCCGTGACACCGGACGTCCGTCGCCGAATCGGGTGAATCGCCCGCCTGTCGGGTGGTTCGTCCTTACACTCCCGACCGTGGAGAACCCCGCCGAGGTGCTCGTCGTCGACGACGATCCGATGGTGGCCGAAGTGGTCACCGCGTATCTGACCCGCGCCGGCCTGCGGGTCCGCCGGGCGGCCGACGGCCCGTCGGCGGTGGCGTCGGCCGAGGCGCATCTTCCGGACCTGGTGGTGCTCGACCTGATGCTCCCCGGACTCGACGGCTTCGAGGTGTACCGCCGGATCCGCGAACTCGGCCCGGTCCCGGTCATCATGCTGACCGCGCGCGGTACGGAGGGTGACCGGGTACGCGGGCTCGAACTCGGGGCGGACGACTACGTGACCAAGCCGTTCAGCCCCCGGGAACTCGTCCTGCGCGCCCGGTCGGTGCTGCGCCGCGCGCACCCGGCCCCGTTAGAGGCGCCCGAGGCGCCTCCCGCCCCCGAGACCCGGACCATCGGGGACCTCACGCTCGACGCCGCCGGCCGCCGCGCCGCGACGGCCGGGGAGCCGCTGACGCTGACCGGCCGCGAGTTCGACCTGCTCGCCTTCTTCGCCGAGCACCCCGGGCAGGTCTTCACGAGGACCGAGCTGCTGAAGCACGTCTGGGGATGGGAGTTCGGCGACGAGTCGACCGTCACGGTGCACGTTCGCCGGCTCCGCGAGAAGGTCGAGGACGACCCGCACCACCCCCGGCTGATCGTCACGGTCTGGGGCGTCGGTTACCGCTTCGACCCGGGATCGGACACCGCCGAGACGCAGGCGGACGGACCGGACGGAGGGGCCGCCCCATGAGCGACGAGATCCGGGTCATCCTGATCGGCGGGGGCTCCGCGGCGGCCGTCGGGCTCGTCGGCCTGGCGGTCATGCGGGCGCTGCGCGGCCGGTCCCTGCGGCTCGCGCTCTTCGTGCTCGCGGTGGCCAGCGTGCTGGCCATGGTGACGGGTACGGTCGTCGCGGCCGAGGAGATGTTCATCTCCCCGGAGGACTTCGGCGTGGTCCTCACCGTCTGCGCCGCCTCCGGGATCGTCACCTCGGCGATGGCGCTGCTGCTGGCACGCGCGATGGTCGCCGACAGCCGTACGCTTCGCCGCGCCGTGCGGGCCCTGGGTCACGGAGCCGCGCCGGGGGCCGACGGGAGCCTCTCGACGGCGGAGATGGGCGAGCTGAGCAGGGAGCTCAGCCTCACCAGCGCACGGCTCGCCCGGGCACGGGAGCGCGAGCGCAGCCTCGAACGCTCCCGCCGGGAGCTCGTCGCCTGGGTCTCCCACGATCTGCGGACGCCGCTCGCCGGGCTGCGGGTGATGGTGGAGGCGCTCGAGGACGGCGTGGCCCCCGAACCCGCTCGGTACCACGCGCAGATGCGGCTGGCCGTCGACCGTCTCTCGGGCATGGTGGACGACCTGTTCATGCTGTCGCGCATCCACGCCGGGGCGCTCGCGCTCTCTCCGGAGTGGGTCACCCTCGCGGACCTGGTCGACCAGGCGGTGGCCGGGACGAACCCGCTGGCCCGGGCCCAGGGCGTCTTGCTGGGCGCCGAGATCTTCGATCCGGTCGTCGTACGGGCCGACGTCCGGGAGCTCTCGCGGGCCCTGATGAACCTGGTGGTGAACGCCATCCGGCACACGCCGTCGGCCGGTTCCGTGCTCGTCGAGGCCGGCCGGCGCGACCAGCATGCCGTCCTGGCGGTGTCCGACGCGTGCGGCGGCATTCCGCCCGACGATCTCGACCGCGTCTTCGACGTCGCCTGGCGTGGCACGGCGGCGCGTACGCCCGAGCCCGACTCCGGGGCGGGCCTCGGCCTGGCGATCGTACGCGGCATCGTCGAGGCGCACTCCGGCGCCGTAGAGGTCCGCAACACCGACCACGGTTGCCGGTTCGAGCTCCGACTCCCACTGTCCGCGGTTCCGTACGGTGCGTGACGCGTACGCCACGTCCTCGCAGGTCAGCGTGGTGACTCGCTCGGAGGTGAAATATTACGAGATTCGAACGCGGCCACTCGAAGAGCCCTGCGGGCCACGGCCGCTCCCTACATTCCTCAGCGGCACTACCGGTGCGATCGCGGATCAGGCGGGGAGCGACGTCGCACGGGAGTTCCGCCAGGCGATCCCGCACGGGGTCGCGTACGACGGACGAAGGAGCGACCCCGTGAAGACAACGACGAAGGTCACCGGCCTGACCCTGGCCGGCCTCGCCACCGCCGGCGTGGCGATCGCCGCGATCGGGGCCGGCCCGTCCACCACGGTCGCCCGGAACGTTGGGCAGAGCCGTCCCTACACCGCCTCCAGCAACGCCGGCCAGACCGCCGTCGAGCACTCGGACACCGCTCGGCATCGGGCGAGACCCACGGTCGTGGCGCTGACGTCCCGCTACGCCGTCAGGAACGTACGGATGGGCCACTCCGTCGCGGTCCTGCGCAAGGTCGGGAACCGGTGGCGCGTGGTCGGCGCCCTGCGCGCGACCGACCGGCGGGTCCGGGGCGCCACCGTCCTCGTTCGCCGCCAGACCACGGTGGTCGCCGTGCTCGGACGCCACGCGGTCACCCTGGTCGTCCCACCGCGCGCCGTCGTGGTCGTCGCCGACAACGGCCGGATCGGCGTCGTCGGCTGGCGCTTCCTCCGGCTGGTCATGCCGATGACGCCGACCCCCACCCCGACCCCCACGGACCCGACCACACCGCCCATGACGCCGCCCACCGTCGCCCCCACCCCGGCGTCGAGCGGTTCGCAGGCTCCCGTCGTCGGCGGCCTGAAGGGCCGTGTCTCCACGAAGTGGTGACGCGCCGCCTCCCGTGACCTGAGCGAGGTCACGAGCGACTCCCGCGGAACACGCCGCGCGCCCCCACCGGTCTCTCGAGAGGACACCGAATGTCGTTCATGGAAAGGTCGAACTGGAAGGACCCGAATCGCTCGCGGCGGTTCCGACTGTTCATCCCGCTCGCGGTCGCACTGGTCCTCGCCGCCGCCTCCCCCGTGGCCCTCACCACGACGATGGGGCTCACGGCGTTCGGCGGCGCGCCGAACTGCCCGACCGCGAGCGCCACACCCACCCACCGACCACCCCGTATCGGCCCCGGCCGCCGTCGGCTCCCGCAGAAGGGCGCCGAAGAGGTCAAGGTCGGGGCCACGCCCGCCGCCTCGCCGACCGCTTCCCCGCCCGGCGGCGCGGCGGCGGGCCCCTCCACCGGGACGGCGGCCCCCGGCGGCGCGTCCAGCGCGGACCCGGGAACCGCCGCTCCCTCCCCGGCCGCCCGGGCCGCGACCCCGCTCGCGGCCGGC
>JBJMIW010000047.1:0-9897 GCA_045806665.1 Actinoallomurus sp. | reverse complement strand
TTCTCGGTGGGGAAGCCCGCCGCGGCGCGCATGCGGGCGGCCTCGATCGAGGCGGCGATCGAACGGACCTGCCGTTTCACCGGCTCCAGGCCGATCATGGCCTCCAGTTCGGCGAACGCCTCGTCGATCGAGATCTCCGGGACGTCGTCGGCCGCGCGGGCCTGGGCGGGCGGGGCGTACTCGTCCTCCTCGGCGTAGTCCTCCTGGGCCCAGCCGGTGTCGTACGCCTCGGCGGGGACGATCCGGCGCGCCTGCCACCAGCGGTAGGCGAGGACGGCGAACGCCGCCGCCCACGCCGGCGCGGCGTTCAGCCGGGGCAGCGGATGGGCGAGCGCGGCGGCGACGATCCCTGCCAGTCCGAGTGAGACGATCGCGGTGCGCCACGGCGCGTACGCGTGGACGCGGTGGGCCAGGAGGGCGACCGGGAGCGCCAGCGTCCCCAGGAAGACGGCCTCATGGCCGCCGGGCGGGTAGAGGCCGCTCAGGGGGATGACGGCCGCGAGCCAGCAGGCCACGACGAAGGCCGTGGCCATTCCGCTCGGTGAGCGGAGGGTGAAGTCGACGACGAGCAGCAGCGTGGCCGTGAACACGACGGTGGTGAGCAGCGGCAGGTCGGCGACGATCGCGACCGCCGCCGATCCCACCACCAACAGCAGAAACCCCAGCCTCCGCAAACCCGGCTGAATCTGGAAATAGTGCCAGCGGGCACGTTCGAACAGATCACGCGCCACCGGAGGGCGCGATCGGGATCTGCCGAACGGTCGCATCGCTCTCCCTCATGCCTGAGGACGTGTATAGCGCAGCTTGGGCATCCAATGGCAGGACCCATTGCGTGGCGCGTCCGTATCACGACCGTTATCGCACAGTGGCGACGCCCATGACACGCGCTCTCCGGCCGAGACCGACCGGCCGGCCGGGCGGCAGACCCCGGCCGGGGTCGGTGCGTCGTTCACTAGCCCTTCGCCACCTGATCGGCGAGCTTCTTGTCCTTGGCGACGCGGACGAGGGCGGCTGCCAGCTGCGCCTCATCGCGTCCCTTGACCAGGTCGGCCAGGCACTTCGGGTCGGCGGGCAGGCCGATGCGCTCGGCGCCCTTCAGCGTCAGGTCGTCGAAGTACGGGCGCAGCCAGGGCCAGACCGCCTGGGCCTCGCGGCAGAAGATGTCCGCCCCCACGGGACCGATGCCGGGGAACTCCTCAAGGAGCTCCTTCGCGCGGCCGACGTCACGCTCGGCCTTCAGCGGCAGCCGGCGCAGGTCGCCGTCGTACCGCTCGAGGACGAGCTCGGCCATGTCCCCGAGGTGGCTGGAGGTGCTCTCGTCGTAGCGGACGTAGTGCGCCCGACCGAGCGCGTCGACCCGCTGTTGCCAGGAGAGTTTCGTCATCCCGCGTGCCGTTCCCCCGCCCGCCTCGAACAGTTCGCGCGCCGCGGCGACCGCGATGTCGGCGCTGATCCGGGTGCTCAGCAGATTGGCGAGAACGAGGAGCTTGAAGAGCGCGCCCGGCTGATCCTTGAGCGGGATCCCGGCCTCCTCGGCAAAGGTTCGTCCGGCCTCCGACAGCAACGCCTTCACCGTCTTGTCCATGACGCCACCTCCAAGTAGCTCAGGTCCTTACCCCATAACCGACGTTCTTAGTACGGGGACGCGTTCCGAATAGCGGGCCAGCAGCTCGACATTGCGCTCATCTCCCCCCGGGAGGTTGGCGCTCCCCCACAGCGGCAATTCGGCGCGTTCGGACATCCGGGCGAGGAGCAGGTTCCACAGGTAGACGCAGGACAGCGAGGACAGCGCCGCCGTACGCGGGGCAGCGACGGGATAGGAGGCGTCACCCGGCGGCGTCAGGGTGTCGAGCACCAGGTCCGCGACCTCGCCGAGCTTGACGCCCGCCCGGCCCGGAGCGGCCGCCATGGACGGACCGGACACCATCGCGACCACCGGCAGACCGTACGACCGCGCGGTGGTCGCCAGCTCCACGGGGTACGGGTTCGCGCCGCTGTTGGAGAAGATCATGACCAGGTCGCCCGGCCGGGGCTTCGCGGCCTCCAGGACCGGGGCGGCCAGTCCGGGACGTCGTTCGGCCTCCGTCGCCGGCCACGCGCCGTTCAGCGGGGAGATCTCTGGGCGGTAGAGCGGGTAGACGCAGGCGAGCCCGCCCGCGCGGAAGAAACCCTCGAGCACCATCGCCAGCGAGTGGCCCGACCCCCCGAGGAACACGACACCACCGCCGAGGACGGTGTCCAAGAGCAACCCGCACGCGCGGTCCAGCGCGTCCGCGTTGTGCCGCTCGATCCGCTCCAGATGTGCGCGCATCCAGTCCACGGAAAGGGTCTAGCACCTTTTCCGGCCGCCCGAGCGATCATTCGCGCCAGGCGTGGCGGGACTTTTGTCTCAGATCAGGGAGAGCTGGCCCTCGATGTCCGGACGGTGCTTCTTCAGGTGCCGCCATTGGGGAAGATCGTCGAGGTAGGACCAGGACAGCCGGTGGTGCCGCGTCGGCCCGAGCCGGCGCAGCGCCTCCTGGTGGACCGGCGAGGGATAACCCGCGTTCCTGTCGAAGCCGTAGTCCTCGTATCCGAGCTCGGCCATCAGCGTGTCGCGGTGCACCTTGGCCAGTACGGAGGCGGCCGCCACCGTCACCGACCGCAGGTCGGCCTTGACCTCGGTGCGCACCGGCCGCCCTCCGCCGAGGTAGTCGTGCTTCCCGTCGAGGATGATCGCATCCGGGCGGTCCGGCAGCGTCTCCAGGGCTCGTACGGCCGCGCGCCGCAGCGCCTCGGTCATGCCGACCTCGTCGATCTCCTCCGGACTCGCCGCCCCGATGGCGTACGCGGACAGCCAGCCGCGGAGTTCGCCGGCGATCCGCTCGCGGCGGCGGGCGGTGAGCATCTTGGAGTCGGTGAGCCCGGCGGGAGGCGCGGTGAGGTCCGTCACGGCCGCGCAGACGACGACCGGTCCGGCCCACGCGCCCCGGCCGACCTCGTCGACCCCGGCGACGCGCGCGGCCCCGGCGGCGATCAGCCGCCGCTCCAGAGAGTAGTCGGGACCCGTCTCCCCCGGTCCCGCGTCGGCCGCAGCGGGGAACACCACGTCATCGATCGTGCCCTCGTCGTGCATGCGAGCAATGATGGCAGCCCGAACGCCTGTGGCGTGCGTGACCGCGGATGCCCGGTCCGCCGTGAAATCCCCGCGGAACGGCGGATCGCTCCTAACTCACGATCAAGCAACGGCCCGCGGAACCGAGTGGACGGCGATTCGGCTCTCGAAGGATCATCGTCCGTTGACGTCCTCCCCCGCCTAAAGGCGGGAGATTCCAACCCGGTCCCTACCCGAAGGAGGGAACAGGTCTTGATCCGAGCGATCGCCGTCTTGACCCGCGCGCGCCGCTTCGACCCCGGCTTCGCGCGCGCGAGCCTGCGCTGCAGACGCGGCAGGCGCGTGGCCTCGGTGGCGCGCAGGCCCGGCACGGACAGCCGCTCGCCGGTGGACAGGGCGGCGGAAACCGCCACGCCACGGTCCACTCCAACGACCTGTCCGGTGCCGGGGCCGTCGACGGGTGGCGGGATCACCGCGAACGCCACATGCCAGCGGCCCGCCCGGTCCCGGTACACCCGAAAGGACTTGGCCTCCTCAGGGATTGGGCGGGACCAGCGGAACCGCACCCAGCCGACCTTCGCGACCCATACCTCACCCGTCTTGCGGGACAGGCGGCGCACGTCCCAGTGGTTGCCACGTTTGCCGACGATCCGGAACCCCTCATGCACGCCCGCCTTACGCCACGTCGGCCGCCGGTGCGTCCCGGCGAAGAAGCCCGCCATGGCCTGGGCGAAGTCACGCAACGCCTGCTGTTGCACCGTCTGAGACCCCGCCGCCAGCCAGGCGAACGCTTTACGTGCTTGGGTCAACTGGCGGGACTGCTCGACGTAGCCCGGCGCACTCTTCCGTCCCGGCCGCCAGTGCTGATGCTGCTCGACCGCGAGATTCCACACATATCGGGCGTGCGCGCAGTGCTCCAGCAACGCCTGCTCCTGGGCGGGCATGGGCGCAAGCCGGAACCGCATGGAAGCACGCTAACCGCCCACCACCGACATTCCGAGGAGGGAGCGGCGTTTCCTCCCCGGCCTGAAGGCCGGGGTCTCCACGCCGCGGAGCAGATGAAGACGTCGCCCGAGGACATGAACGCGTTCTGGACGGACGACCACGAGGAGAAGCCCATCGTCGTGCGCAGCCGACCGATCTACGACGCCGTCGCCCTGCTCGCCCGGTGCGGGGTCGGGGTGGTATTCCTGGCCCACGGCTGGCAGAAGATCCAGGTCGGCGTGACCGCGACCGGCCACAACTTCGACGCGATGGGCGTGCCGCTGCCGACGGCCGCGGCGGTCTACGCGACCTTCGTCGAGCTGCTGGGGGGCGCGGCGCTGATCCTCGGCGTCGCACTACCGGTGGCGGGCACGCTGCTCTTCCTGGACATGGCCGGGGCCTTCGTGTTCATCCACGCCCAGCACGGGGTCTTCGTCGTCGACAAGGACACGCCCCGGAACGGCTTCGAACTGGTCCTCGTCCTCGGCCTGGCCTCCCTGCTGTTCGCGGCGGGGGGTGGCGGGCGGCTCACGCTGGACCACCGGCTGTTCGGGCGGGGCGGGTACGGCCGTCCTCCGGGGCGTCGCCGCCGTACGCGATCGGACGAGACGCCCGCCGCCCTGCCACCCGCCGGGGGCGCGCCGCAGGCACCGACCCCCGAGAACACCGACGGCCTCGCACCGGAGGGACCCGCGCCGGAGAACACGGGTGAGGCGACGACGCCCGTACGACCGAGGCGTGCCACCACCGGGACGTCCCGCGACGTGCGCGTCGCGGGACCGAAGCCGGGCCAGGAGCCCCCGGCGGACGGCACGCCTCCGAAGGGCACGCCGCGGGCGCGGCAGCGCAAGGGGCCGTCCGCGAAGGGCTCCTGACCGGGTCAGCGTCCCCGCAGGGCGCGGTACCGCTCGACCAGGGCGGCCGTCGAGCCATCCAGGTCCCCGGTGTCCGCGGTCGCGGCGGTCAGCTGGGGCTCGAGCCGCTTGGCGAGCGCCTTGCCGAGCTCGACGCCCCACTGGTCGAAGGAGTTGATGTCCCAGACCGCGCCCTGCACGAACACCTTCTGCTCGTACAGCGCGATCAGCTGCCCGAGCACCGACGGCGTGAGCTCGTCCGCCAGGATCGTCGTCGTCGGACGATTGCCGGGGAAGGTCCGGTGCGGCACCAGCTCAGGCTTCACCCCCTCCGCCGCCACCTCCTCGGAGGTCTTGCCGAACGCCAGCGCCTGCCCCTGCGCGAACAGGTTCGCCATGAGCAGGTCGTGCTGGTCGGCGAGCTCCCCCAGCTCCTCGACGGGCCGGGCGAAGCCGATCAGGTCGGCCGGGACCAGCTTGGTGCCCTGGTGCAGCAGCTGGTAGTAGGCGTGCTGGCCGTTCGTGCCGGGCGTGCCCCACACGATCGGTCCGGTGTCCCAGCTGACCGGCCCGCCGTGGCGGTCCACCGACTTGCCGTTGGACTCCATGTCCAGCTGCTGCAGGTAGTCGGTGAACCGGGACAGGTAGTGGCTGTACGGCAGCACCGCGTGGGTCTGCGCGCCGTGGAAGTCGTCGTACCAGATGCCGAGCAGGCCGAGGAGGAACGGCGCGTTCCGCTCCGCCGGAGCGGTGCGGAAATGCTCGTCGATCAGGTGGAAACCGTCCAGGAACTCGCGGAACCGCTCCGGCCCGATCGCGATCATCAGGGACAGGCCGATGGCCGAGTCGACGGAGTACCGGCCGCCCACCCAGTCCCAGAACTCGAACATGTTCGCCGGGTCGATGCCGAACTTGGCGACCTGCTCGGTGTTGGTGGACACGGCCACGAAGTGCCGCGCGACCGCGGCCTCGTCGCCCAGCGCGGACAGCAGCCAGCGGCGCGCCGAGGTGGCGTTCGTGATGGTCTCGACGGTCGTGAACGTCTTGGACGACACGATGAACAGCGTCTCGGCCGGGTCGAGGTCCCGGATGTTCTCGTACAGGTCGGCGCCGTCGACGTTCGAGACGTACCGGAAGTCGCGCGACCGGTCGCTGAACGGCCTGAGCGCCTCGTACGCCATCTTCGGGCCGAGGTCCGAACCGCCGATGCCGATGTTGACGACCGTACGGATCGGCTTGCCGGTGTGGCCCTTCCACTCACCCGAGCGGACCCGCTCGGCGAAGGCGGCCATCTTGTCCAGCACCGCGTGCACCTTGGGGACGACGTTCTCGCCGTCGACCTCGATCACCGCGTCCCGCGGCGCGCGCAACGCCACGTGCAGCACCGCGCGGTTCTCCGTCACGTTGATCTTCTCACCGCGGAACATCGCGTCGCGCAGTCCCGCGACGTCACGGGCCTCCGCCAGGTCGAACAGCAGGCTGAGCGTCTCATCCGTGATCAGATGTCGCGAGTAGTCGATATAAAGATCACCGACCTCCAGCGTATAGCGGCGCCCCCGGTCCGGGTCGGTCGCGAAGAGCTCGCGCAGCGGCGGCTCTCCGAGCTCCCGATGGTGCTGTCGCAGCGCCCGCCACGGTTCCGTCTGATCAAGCCGAGCACGGTCGGACATCGTTGCCTCCTTCATCGGATCCAGCCGAGCACTCTTTCCGGGTGCCCTCTCCACGACCATCCAACCGAAGCGGACGGGGCCTCGTCTCACAGACCCCCGCGCCGGTCAGGGCACCCGGGCCGTCCACTCCGCGCTGCCGAACTTCGCGGCGACCCGCTTGTCCGCCGCGTCGAGCTCATCCGCGGTGAGCCGGTCCTTCGTCAGGCCGTACCGGCCGCCGAAGTGCGCGATCATCCGGTCGATGATCTCGGACCGGGGCAGGCCGGTCTGGCGCCGCAGCGGATCCACGCGCTTCTTCGCGCTCGCGATGCCCTTGTCCGACAGCTTCTCCCGGCCGATCCGCAGCACCTGGAGCATCTTGTCCGCGTCGATGTCGTACGACATGGTGACGTGGTGCAGCACCGCGCCTGAGCTCAGCCTCTTCTGCGCCGCACCGGCGATCTTCCCCTGGTCGGAGGTGATGTCGTTGAGAGGCTGGTACCACGCCCGGATGCCGAGCTCGCCCATCGCGCCGAGGACCCAGTCGTCGAGGAACGCGTAGCTGTCGGCGAACGTCATCCCCTGGACGAGCGCGTCCGGGACGTACAGGGAGTAGGTGATCGTGTTGCCCGGCTCGATGAACATCGCTCCGCCGCCGCTGATCCTGCGGACCACGGTCACGCCGTGCCGGCGCGCGGCGTCGGCGTCCACCTCGTTGCGCAGCGACTGGAAACTGCCGATCACCACGGCCGGGGCCGCCCACTCCCAGACCCGCAGCGTCGGCGGACGGCGCCCGGCCGCCACCTCTTCAGTGAGCACCTCGTCGAGGGCCATGTGCAGCGCCGGATCCTGCGGCTGCTCGTGGATCAGCCGCCAGTCGTAGTCGCGCCAGTCGGTCGCGTTGGTCAGCGCCCGGCGTACCGCGATCCCGACGGCCTCGGCGGAGAACCCGAACATCGTGGTGCCCGCGGGCAGCCGCGCGTCGATCCGGGCGGCGATGTCGCGGGCCTCCAGGTGAACGGGCAGCCCGTTCAGGGTGTCGTCGATGGCGCCAAGGGCCTCGTCCGGTTCGAGGAAGAAGTCCCCGCTGATCCGGGCGTTCCGGAGTCTGCCGTCCTCGACGTCGAAGTCGACGACCACGAGCTTGCCGCCCGGCACCTTGTACTCGCCGTGCATCCTGGCCACCTATCGTCCTGAGATCGCACCTCATTGCGCGGTCCCAGGGATCATCAACCCCACCGGCCCGACGCGGATTCCGCCTGCGGGTCCGAGGGTGCGGTACGGAGGCCGTCGAGGACGATCCGCAGGTTGCGCCGCCACTGTTCGTCACCGGCCCGCAGGCCCAGCGTACGGGTCGCGGTGGTCACCGAGGCGAGCAGTGGGACGTACGCGCGCCTCGCCGAGGACATCCGCGAGGGGACCCGGCGCGTACCGGGGCTCGAGCACGGGGTCCGCGTACAGCGGCTGCTCGACGCCGTCCGCCGATCCGCCGAGACGGCGATCCGTTGACGGCTGAGTCAGCCGCCCACCGAGGGTTCGGGGGCGGGGTGCGGCGCCGGGGCGGGCCGGTCGGACGGCTGGGCGATCTCGGCCCGGCGCAGGACGGCCACGGTCAGGACGGCGGCACCCGCCATGACGACGGCCCCGGCGACCGCGGCGGCGTGCATGCCGTCGACGAACGCGTCGCGGGCGGTCCGCCGGATCACCTCACCGGCGCCTCCCGGCAGCCGGCCGGCCACCGCCAGGGCACCGCCCAGCGTCTCCCGTACGGCGTGCACCGCCTCGTGCGGCAGGCCCGCGGGCAGCCCGTCCGTGACGTCCCGGCGGTAGATCGCGGTCCCGATGCTGCCGAGGATCGCCATGCCGAGGGCGCCGCCGAACTCGGTGCCGCACTCGACCAGCGCCGAGGCCGTCCCGGCGCGCTCCGGCGGCGCGGCGCCCAGCACCATGTCGGTCACAAGGGTCATCACCACGGCCAGGCCGATGGCGTACACGCCCGCGCCGACCAGGATCACCAGGACCGATGACTCCGCCCGTACCTGGGTCAGTCCGATGAAGCCCAGCGCGGCGATGAGGAAGCCGGCGCCGATGACGTACGCCCGGTTGACCCGGCGGGCCAACTGCGTCGCCGTCGGCGCGGCGATGCCGACGCCCAGAGAGGGAACGAGGCTCCACAGCGCCGCGGTCAGGGGCCTCATGCCGAGCACGGACTGCAGGTACTGGGTGGTGAAGATGGCGAAGCCGACGAGGCCGAACATCGCCACGAGGTTGGTGACGATCGACCCGCTGAACCCCCGGTTGCGGAACATGTTGAGATCGATCATCGGATCGGGACGGCGGGCCTGACGGCGGATGAAGACCGCGCCCACGAGCAGCCCGGCGACGATGCTCAGCACTCGCGGAAGGCCGACGCCGTTGGCCGCGATCTCCTTCACACCGTAGATCACCGGCAGCACGGCACCCAGCGACAGCACCGAACTCACCAGGTCGAACCGGCCGGCCACCGGGTTCCTGAACTCTGGCACCAGGACCGGGGCGAAGACCAGGAGCAGCACCATGGCCGGGGTGTTGATGAGGAAGACCGAGCCCCACCAGAAGTGGTCCAGCAGGAGCCCGCTGAGGACCGGGCCGAGCGCGATGCCGCCGGTGGTCGCGGCGGACCAGATCGCGACGGCGGTGCCGCGCTGCTTCTCGTCGTGGAACATGTTCCGGATCAGCGCCAGCGTCGACGGCATCAGCGTCGCGCCGCCCACGCCGAGGACCGCGCGGGCGGCGATCAGCATCCCGGCGTTCTGCGCGTACGCCGCGGCCACCGACGCGAGGCCGAAGCCGAGCGCGCCGATCAGCAGCAGGCGTCGCCGGCCGATCCGGTCGCCGAGCGAGCCCATCGTGATCAGCAGCCCGGCGAGCACGAAGCCGTAGATGTCGAAGATCCAAAGTTGCTCGGTGCTGGTCGGCTGCAGGGTCCGGCTGATGAACGGGACGGCGAAGTACAGCACCGACACGTCCATGGAGACGAGGAGGAGGGGAAGCAGGAGCACGCAGAGCGCGATCCATTCCCGGCGGCCCGCCTTGGCCGCGGTTTCGGCGGTGGAGGTTCTCATGGGGAGAAGACTCGGCGCGGCCGCTGACCGTCCGCGCACCATGCGCTGACCGGCCACCCCGCACCGTCCCCGACGTGTCCTACCTGCTCACGCACGCGGCACACTGCTGACCACCCGGATGAGCGCCGCCTTCGACGAGATCGGAATCACGCCGCGGGCGTACTGCGTCTTGACAAGAGGGACGAGGACGGCGGGGCGTCGGGAGCGGGCCG
>JBJMIW010000046.1:0-6452 GCA_045806665.1 Actinoallomurus sp. | reverse complement strand
GTAGGGCGCTCCACCTTGACCCCGCCCCCGACCTCGGCACGCCCGAAATCAGCCCGCCATCCACTCGAAGAAACGGTCAGCGCGAACCAAAACCGCCCATCCTCGGCGACTTGACCGACCCCGCTCCTTCAGGGATGACCTGCGTGAACCCAGTCCGAGCCTGAACCTGAAGCTCTGGTTCCGCCGACCGGGCCATCCGAGCTCGAGCCCGCCTCGCCACTGGAAGCCGATATCGAACCCGCCACAGCGGGCGAACCGGAAGGGTTCCGGGACGTGAGCGGGCACGAACGCCGCCTGGTCGCCCGGCACCGCGAACGCTACGCCGCGGTGCAGGCGCTGCGCGCCGAAGGGCACTCGCTCGCGGAGATCGGCCGCCGGCTGGGAATCGGCCAGGACACCGCACGACGCTTCGCGCGAGCCACCAGCGTCGAGGAGGTCCTGGTCAAGGCCACCAACCGGGCCAGCATCCTCGACGAGTTCAAGCCCTACATCAACCAGCGGTGGAACGCCGGGATCACCAACGCCGCGACACTGCACGCCGAACTCCAGGCCCGAGGCTGGAAAGGCGACATCCAAACGGTGCGCCGCTACATCCGGCAGTTCCGCTCCGCAGACGGCCGGACCCGGGCAGCCCAAAACACGCAGACTGCCCCAATCGCCCCGGCCGCACCAGCCCCACCCAGACCCCGCCGAGTGGTCCGCTGGATCATGACCCGGCCCGACCATCTGACCGGCAACGACGCCGCCCAGCTCGCCAAGCTTCTCGACCGCAGCCCCGCGCTGCAGGCCACCACCCGCCACGTCCGCAGCTTCGCCGCCATGATGACCGAACGCCAAGGCCACCGCCTCGACGAGTGGATCAGCGCCAGGTCTGGCCGCTGCCGGAGGTAGGAGTTCCGTAGTAGACGAGGTCCTCACCGGCCGACGTGGCCACGATCCACGGCATGACCGCCTCTGCTGTGCTGCTGAAGACGGCACCGCAGGCCACGGCACGTCTTCATGGCGGCGACCGGGAACCGGCTCGCCGACACGACATCTCCCTGGCCACTGCATGCTGGCGGGAATGCGTGTCGGCCCACCCCAAGCGATCCGGGGTCCGCAAGACCGCAGGAACACCAGCCATCGTAAGCGTTCTGTAACCATGCAAGTGGCCTCAGTAGGAGAAAACGCTCAGCGTGGCGGCGTGCACACCGAAACCCGTCGGCACCACCCCACGGGTCATGCACGAACCGTGCCGTTAGTCACAATTAGGTGAATTTGTTCCTATTGATCCCCTACACTCCAGAGGACTCGAGGGGCCCATGCTTCACACAGGAAGCGGGCCGTCAGCCGAATCCCTGCAGCTCAGGGAACCGGGGACCCAGGTACTCGGGGTGAATCCGCAGCGCTCTGCGCTCGGTAGGGCGTCTCCCGCCCGAACCCGGCAGCTAACCCGGTAGGCGTGAGGAGAGGAGTTCTACGTGGCATCTTCATATTGGCGGCGCACACGCCCTGGCCGTCTGGAAGGTATTACGGCCTTGACGGTAAGCGCCGCGCTCCTTCTTCCCGCGAGCGGCGCGAACGCGGCTACCGGGTCGCGGGCGGCCGCAGCGAAGAACAAACTGGAGAAGCTCAACAGCCAGGTAGATAAGCTGGCCAATCAGTACGACAAGGCCAAGACACAGTTGGATGCGGCAAAAAAGCAGCTTGCCGCGATCAACAATGAGGTGGCCACGGAGAAACCCACATATGAGAACCTCCGCGTCCAGGCGGCACGGATGGCCGCCGCCGCCTATAAGAACGGCACTCTCAACAGCGCCGCCGTTCTCGCTTCCAAGGACCCCAACGCGACGCTGGAGAATATGTCGAACTTCACCGAGCTTTCCAACAATCGAAGCCGGGAGATGACTGCGTTGCTGGCATCGACCCAGCGCCTCCGACGCGATCAGGAAGAAGCCCGAACAGCGCTGCAGACCGTCACCACGACCACGGCCGCACTGAAGAGACAGAAAGCCACAGCCGAAAAGGCGATCGCCGAGCAGAAAGCGCTGTTGGCCAAGACCAGCAGCACAAGCGGTACTAGTAACAGTAGTTCGAGCGGCGGCAACTCCACCGGCTCCGCATCCGGTTCGGCCGGCAAAGCAGTGAATTATTCCCTCGCCCAGCTCGGCAAACCCTATATCTTTGGCGGTACAGGCCCAACGGGTTATGACTGTTCCGGGCTGACGATGATGGCCTGGCGCGCCGCCGGCGTCGATCTCCCCCGCATCGTCCCTGACCAGTACAACGCCATCCGCCATGTCGCCAAGTCCGATCTACAGCCCGGTGACCTGGTCTTCTTCGACAGCCTTGGCCACGACGGCATTTACGTCGGTAGCGGTAGATTTATCCACGCTCCGCACACCGGCACCGACGTGCAGTACGCCAGCATGTCCAACCCCTACTGGGCCGCGAACTACGTCGGCGCCGGCCGGCCGTAATCAAAGGACCCATTGCCCGGCATGATCACTGGGCCGCGGGGAAGGCGCCGTACATCCCGAACAGGATCAACGCCTTCCCCGCTCTTTTCTCACGCCACCGGCTTCAAAAGACCCCGAACCCGAGCCTGGTAACAGCAGCTTGGCAGACATAGGAGCATCGGGGCGGTTCAGCTGCGAACCGCAGCGTCACCACCGCGGGATCCGCCTCACCACGGGCCTTATCCGTTGTTCCCGTTACCTCCGTTGTTTCCGTTGTCGCCGTGCTTGCAGAACGGGTTCCACCCGTGGCAGTGGGCGACGCCCTTGGTGACGGTGACCTGGACGGCCTGCCCCGGGGTGAGGGTCGTGCCGACGGGCGGATTCTGGGCGACCACCGTGTTCGGTTGCTGCCCGTCGGCCGGGTCCTGCTCCTGCCACTGCACGTTCAGACCCAGCTTGGCCAGCGCCTGTGCGGCCTGGTCTTGTGGCATGCCCACCAGGTTCGGCATCTGCATGCCGGTGCTGATAAGCAGCGTGACTGGGTTGGTGGGGTCCTGCAGGGTGCCGGCGTCCGGCCTTGTGGTGATGACCGAGCCGTCGGGGATGGTGGTGCTGGGCTGTTTGACCTCATCGCCGGGTGTGAGCCCCGCCTGCTGCAGCTTCTGCTTGGCCTGCTCCAACGGCTGGCCCTTCAGGTCGGGGATCGCGACCGGCTGCTTGCCCTTCGACAGGATCAGCGTGAGCAGGGTGCCCTTGTCGACCTCCGTGACGGACGAGCAGATCGAGCAGGTCCTGGTGGCCACGCTGGAGCGCACTCCGAAGGATGCCACGCACTGGTCGCGGGCGTCGATGGCGGCGCAGAGCGGGCTGAGCAAGTCGACGGTGGGCCGGATCTGGAAGGCGTTCCGTCTCAAGCCGCACCGGGTCGGCACCTTCAAGCTGTCCAACGACCCGCAGTTCATCGACAAGGTCCGTGACGTCGTCGGCCTCTACCTGGACCCGCCGGAGAAGGCACTGGTGCTGTCGGTGGATGAAAAGTCACAGATCCAGGCCCTGGACCGGTCCGCGCCGGTGTTGCCGATGATGCCCGGCATGCCCGAACGCCGCACCCACGATTACCTCCGCAACGGCATCACCACCTTGTTCGCCGCCCTGGACGTGGCCAGCGGCCAGATCATCGGCTCGATCCACCGCCGGCACCGGGCCACCGAGTTCAAGAAGTTCCTGATCAAGATCGACAAGGAAGTCCCGGCCGGCCTGGACATCCATCTGATCTGCGACAACTACGGCACCCACAAGCACCCGGCCATCCTCAAGTGGCTGCAAGCCCATCCCCGTTTCCACATGCACTTCACCCCCACCTACTCCTCCTGGTTGAACCAGGCGGAGCGCTGGTTCGGCCTGCTCACCGAACAACGCCTGCACCGCGGCGTCCACAAGACCCTCCGCGCCCTGGAGAACGACATCCGCGATTGGATCAAAACCTGGAACGCCGACCCCAGACCCTTCACCTGGACCAAGACCGCCGACGAGATCCTCGAACGCCTCGCCTCATATCTTGAACGGATTCCTGGCGCGGGACACTAGAGCGTCAACTCGGCAAGAAAAAGACGCGGTTCACAGCCGGCGATCGGGCGTTCCTGGCAGCCCTGCTGCACCGGCTGCCACGCGACGCGCTCCGCAGCGTGCGGCTGCTGGTGCGCGCCCGGACACGGTGCTGCGATGGCACCGCGACCTCGTTGCTGGTCGGCACGCTGCCGCCTTCCGCCCGAAGCGCTCTGGCGCAAGAGAATCCCAGCTGGGGATATCACCGCCTGCACGGCGAACTGCTCGTCCTGGGCGTGAAGGTGGCCGCGTCCACCGTCTGGGAGATCTTGCACGAAGCCGGCATCGACCCCGTGCCCGAGCGCGCCTCCGGTACGTGGGCCGACTTCCTGTGCTCCCAGGCCGACCTCCTGCTGGCCTGGTGAGGGAGCGCGTGGAGCAGGAGGCCGACCCAGTGGCCGCGGGCGTCTCTGCGTGGGCGGTCTTGAGGTACTTGCCTGCGCTTCGGCAGCGCCGGCGTCACCGGGCTCCTAGGGTGTGGTGGTTGCGGTGCGGTAGAACTCGGCTGCGGTGACGGTGGCGGGGACGCCGAGTTCGGCGGCGACCGCGGTGATCGCGGTGGCGCCGACGGCGAGGTCGGCTTGGCCGTCGGTGGTGAAATACGGTGCGATGAACGTCTCGTAGTGGGCTCGGGCTTCGTCTGCGGTGTGTCGGCCGAGGAACGTCTGGATGTGCCGCACCGTGGTGTCGGGTTCGTTGTGGATCACCTGAAGGGCGCGCCGGTGGGCTCGTACGACGGCCTGGACCGCGGGGTCGTCCGGGTGGATGTAGGTGGCGTCGACGGCCACGCCCACGGTGGGGATCTGGAAGTAGTCGCCGACAAAGGCCAGCACCTGCCAGCCGTGCTCGGCGGCTATCGCCTCCGGTGCCATGGTGCTGCCGACCAGGGCGGCGTCGATCCTGCCGTCGCGCAGCCAGCGCAGGTCCATGCCGTAGTCGCCGGGCGGGCGGACGACGGTGTCGATGTCGCGGTCCGGGTCGAGGCCGGCCTGGCGCAGCACGATCCGGGTGAAGCACCCGGGTGCGGTGTGGGGGGCGTGTACCGTCAGCCGTCGGCCGGCCAGGTCGGCCAGGGAGGTCACGCCAGGGCGGGCGAGGAACCAGAACAGCGGGCGGTGGGTGTTGACATTGAGTGCGACCCAGGGGATGCCATCAACCAGTCGGGACAGCAGTGCCCGGCCGAGCCCGATGGTGGCGCCGCGGCGCAGCCGCTCCGCGTCCCACGAACAGCCGTCGCGCAGCGCGACGTGGACGCCCTCGTCGCCGTAGTAGCCCTGCTGGTCGGCGATGTAGGCGACCAGTTCCTCGTGCAGGCCCCGCCCGACGTAGGCGAGATCGATCGTGTACATGAACTTTTTCCTTGATCGTGTCACCGCCATGCGCCCGCGCGTGCCGCGGGCCCGGCCGCTGCGGCCCATGGTGCTGAGGTGACGGTGTGCCGGATGCGGCCCGGCCGTCGGCCGGACCGGGACGGTATGGCCCCGTGTGCGGAGGACAGCGGGGCGTCAGTACATGGACATCCCGCCGTTGACCGCGGCCGTGGTGCCGGTCATGAAGGCGTTGTCCTCGCTGGCGTAGAAGGCGACCGCTTGGGCGACGTCGCCCGTTTGTGCCAGGCGGCCCAGGGGGGTAGCGGCCACCTGCCGCTGCTTGTGCTTCTCGTCTAGCACATCCGCCATGCGGGTGTCCTCCACCGGGCCGGGCTCGACGACGTTGACCGTGATGCCCCGCGGGCCCAGTTCCTGGGCGAGGTACCGGGCGAACTGCGCCAGTGCGGCCTTGGCCGTGCCCAGTGCGATCATGCCCTCCCGGGGCCGGCGGCTGAGGACGGTACCGAGATAGATGATGCGTCCCCAGCCCTGTTCGGTCATGGCGGGCAGGACGGCTTTGGTGACCGCGAACGCCGCACGCATCTCGTCGTCGAGCTTGCCGCCCAGTTCTTCCCACGTCATGTCCTGGAACGGCTTGACCGCATACGGGGTGAGCGCGTTGTGCACGAGCACGTCGATGCCGCCCCATGCCGCCTGGACCTGCTCAATCATGCTCTCGACCGCCGCTGCCTCGCGCACGTCGGCCTGCACGGCCATGGCTTGGCCGCCTGCGGCCTCGATGCCGGCCACGACCTCCTCGGCTGCCGTGCCGCTGCGGAGGTAGTTGACCACCACGCGCATCCCTCGCGCGGCCAGAAGGCGCGCGGTCGCTGCACCGATTCCGCTGCTGGCCCCTGTCACCAATGCCACCCTGCCGGTTGCCCCAGTCATGGGCCCACCTCCTGTTCGTCGGCGCGGGCCGTCGGCACGACCGCCCTGGGTCGTTCATCGTCGATATCGGGGTGTGCCGAGCGGATCGCCCCGTAGAGCACGGTGTCGACGGTCGCCCGCATCAGATCGGCCGCGGTCCAGTCGAGTT
>JBJMIW010000045.1:0-14303 GCA_045806665.1 Actinoallomurus sp. | reverse complement strand
GACGCCGTCGAGGAGCTGCGGGAGTACGTCACGGCGCCCCGGTGGTACCAGGGCCTGTCCGACGTTCCGGCGGCCATCGCCTACTTCTCCCCGGAGTACGGCATCGCGGCGGCGCTGCCGCAGTACTCCGGCGGTCTCGGCATCCTCGCCGGCGACCACCTGAAGACCGCCAGCGACCTCGGCGTGCCGATCATCGGCGTCGGGCTGCTCTACCGCCACGGCTACTTCTCCCAGTCGCTGTCGGCGGAGGGCTGGCAGCAGGAGCACTACCCGCCGATCGACCCCGACGGGCTGCCGCTGACACTGCTGCGCGAAGACGGCGGCGCGCCGGTGCGGGTCGCCGTCGGGCTGCCGGACGGCGAGAGGCTGAACGCCCAGGTCTGGGTCGCGAGCGTCGGCCGCGTGCCGCTGCTGCTCCTGGACTCCAACGTCGAGGAGAACGACCCGGCCGCCCGTGACGTCACCGACCGCCTGTACGGCGGCGGCACCGACCACCGCCTGCTCCAGGAGATGCTGCTCGGCATCGGCGGCGTGCGCGCCATCCGCGCCTACTCCCGCATCACCGGGCACCCCGCCCCCGAGGTGTTCCACACGAACGAGGGCCACGCCGGCTTCCTCGGCCTCGAGCGGATCCGCGAGTACATCGACGAGCAGGGCCTGAGCTTCGACGAGGCCCTCGAAGCCAACCGGGCGGGCACGGTCTTCACCACCCACACCCCGGTCCCGGCCGGCATCGACCGCTTCCCGCGCGAGCTGATCGACCGGTACTTCAGCGGCTCCAACGAGGACGGCAGCCTGCCCGCCGACCGCATCCTCGCGCTCGGCGCGGAGCCGTACGAAGAGGGCGACCCGTCCGTCTTCAACATGGCGGTCATGGGCATGCGCCTGGCCCAGCGGGTCAACGGCGTCTCCGAACTGCACGGCAGGGTCAGCCGCGAGATGTTCGGCGGTCTGTGGCCCGGGTTCGACACCGACGAGGTCCCGATCGGTTCGATCACCAACGGCGTCCACGCGGCGACGTGGGTGGCCCCCGAGGTCATCGACCTCGCCCGGCGCGAGCTGCCTGACATCGTGGAGCTCGGCCGCGGCTGGGAAGGCGTCGAGCGGGTGTCCGCATCCGAGATCTGGCGCATCCGGCGTACGCTCCGCGCCCGGCTCGTCGAGGACGCCCGGCGGCGGATGCGCGAGTCCTGGCGCCAGCGCGGCGCCAGCGAGGCCGAGCTCACCTGGATCGACGACGCGTTCGACCCGGACGTCCTGACGATCGGCTTCGCCCGGCGCGTCCCGTCCTACAAGCGGCTCACCCTGATGCTGCGCGACCCGGAGCGGCTCAAGTCGATCCTGCTCGACCCCGAGCGGCCGGTGCAGATCATCATCGCAGGCAAGGCGCACCCCGCCGACGAGGGCGGCAAGCGGCTGATCCAGGACATCGTCCGGTTCACCGACGACCCCGCCGTACGCCACCGCATCGTGTTCCTGCCGGACTACGACATGGCGCTGGGCCAGTCGCTCGTCCAGGGCTGCGACGTCTGGATGAACAACCCGCTGCGCCCGCTCGAGGCCTGCGGCACCTCCGGGATGAAGGCCGCGCTCAACGGCGGGCTGAACCTCTCGATCCGCGACGGCTGGTGGGACGAGTGGTTCGACGGCAACAACGGCTGGGCGATCCCGTCCGCCGACCGTGCCGACGACCCGGACCGCCGCGACGAGATCGAGGCGCAGGCCCTCTACGAGCTGATCGAGGACCACGTCGCCGCGCTGTTCTACGACCGCGCGGGCGACGGCCTGCCGCGCCGCTGGCTGGAGATGGTCAAGCACACGATGGCCTCCCTCGGCCCGAAGGTCCTCGCCGGGCGCATGGTCCGTGACTATGTCTGCGACCTGTACGCACCGGCGGCGGCCTCGGCCCGCCGGCTGTCCGCCGAGGGCAACGCCGGCGCGAAGGCGCTCGCCACCTGGCGGCACCGGATCGCCAAGGCCTGGCCGGCCGTCACGGTGGAGCACGTCGAGTCCACGGGAGCGGGGGAGAGCCCGCACCTCGGCACCCGCCTCACCGTGCGCGCCACGGTCCAGCTCGGCGAGCTGCGGCCGCAGGACGTCGCGGTCGAGGTGGCGTACGGCCGGGTCGACGACAACGACGCCCTGGTCCGGCCGTCCTACCTCGAGCTCGACCAGGCCGAGGACCTCGGTGAGGGCCGGTACCGCTTCACCGGTGAGGTGCCGCTCGACCGGACCGGGCCGTTCGGGTACAGCGTGCGCGTCGTGCCCCGGCACGAGCTGCTGGCCTCCCGCGCGGAGACCGGTCTCATCGCGCTGCCGCCGGCGCCGATCGGCATGACCAACGGCGACCTGCGCTGAACGACGCGAGCGTCCCCGAACCCGCCGCCGGATTCGGGGACGCCCGCGCTAGGCGATGTTTTCCCTGGTGAAGGCGTGTTGTCGCCTTCGCCGGGCAAGAAGAACTCCTGCCACCTTCTCGAACCCGCAGGAGGTCCTCATGCTGTTGGACCATGTCGCCCGCCACTGGTGACTGCTCGCGTTGCGCGGGGCACTGGCGGTCATCTTCGGGATTCTGGCGATCATCTGGCCGGGGATCACGCTCCTCGTCCTGGCGATCGTCTTCGGGGCCTACGCCCTCGTCGACGGGGTCTTCGCCCTGGTCGGCGCCTTCCGCGCTCCGCGCGGCAGCCGGTCGCCGCTTCTCTTCGAAGCCGTCGTCGGTATCCTCATCGGCCTGATCGCGCTGGTCTGGCCCGGGGTCACCGTCCTGGCCATCGCCGTCCTCGTCGGCGTCTGGGCGATCATCACGGGCGTCGGCGAGATCGTCACCGCGATCCGGCTGCGCAGGGAGATCCACGGCGAGCTGATGTACATCCTGTTCGGCGGAATCTCCGTGATCTTCGGACTGATCGTCCTCTTCTCCCCGGCCGCCGGCGTGGTCGCGGTCGCCTGGCTCATCAGCTTCTCCGCCATCGTGTTCGGCCTCTCGGTGATCGCCGCGAGCCTCCGGCTCCGAAGGCTCCGGGGCGGCCGCCCCGGCCTGTTCCCGGGCGGCGCCGCCCCCGCGCATCCCTGACCGCGGCGGTAGGGACCGACACCTCGGCGGTGGGGCCGGATACACCCACGATCCGGGGGCAGCAGCCCCCATGCGCCGATCGCCGGATCTGGATGATCCGCAACTTCGCCCTGACCTTCGGCGCCCTCAGCTCCCGCATCTGGCAGCCCATTGTCGTGCTGATCATCCTTGCGGAGCCGAATCCCGGCAACGAGCAGGTCATCTCGCACGACATCGCCGGCACGAGTGCCTGGCTCGGCTTCACGGTCAACATGGTGATCGCCGAGCACTACCTCCAGCGCCGCTACGGCGTCAGCCCCGTACGCCGCCCGGCGAAGCCGGCCACGGACACGGAGTTCCCCCTCGCGGCGCTCGCGCTGATCGTCGGCATCGACCGCATCCTCAATGAGGGCCGGGTGTTCATCAACGTCCTCGGCAACGCGGTCGCGGCGATCGTCGTCGGCAAGTAGGAGGGCGACTTCGACGCCGCCCAGGCCGGCGCCGTGCTGGCCGGGGGCGCCGCGCCGGCCGGAGGCGCCATGCCCGAGGCTGCCCCGGCTCGTTGAGCCGTCGCGCGACGCGCCGGGTGAGGCGTCGGGCGAGCCTGTCCGGCAGTCGCTCTGTGTATACGCGGATCCGGCTCCCCGCCCGCCCTTGTCCGCAGCTGTTTGCTCTGCTCACTTCAAGTAGGCATGGGACCGTTCCAGACGCATACTCCGGGTTAGCAGAGCAAACGGTTCCGGGCGCGGGGGCTTGACGAACTCGGGCAGGTCCACGCCATCACCGGCCGGTTCGACAAGACGGCACCGGCCGTGCCGGCATGACGATGGATCCCGCCGCTCCGAGGCGCCGGAGGGCGGGATCCCGCTGATCGTCGTGATGAGGGGACTTACTCCTGGTGATCGTCGCGGTCGATCCGGGCGACCTCGACGCATGTTTCGCCCGTGCCGCTGTGGGACGACTTCCGCCAGGTTGTGCTGGTCAGGTCCATTGCTTCGCCACTTCCGCCAGCAGGTCGACCGATTGCTTGCCCGGGAGCGCCTCGACGCGTAAAGCCTCCCAAATCCGCTTCATCGTAGCGACGTCATCGGCGGCCTCGATGATGTCGCCGCTGAAGGCATCCTCGACATAGACGGCCTCCCGGCCGTCGAAGCCGAGGATGAGGAACCCGCCGGCCAGCCCCGGATAGGCCCCCTGAATGCGACGGTACTCGGCCCGACACGGGTCCATGTCAGCGCAGGTGTCCACTCGCGCCTCGCCGAGACCATCCGGTGCCATCCGGACCGTGCCGAGAAGCTGATGTGGTGGTGGAGCTGGGGAGAGCCTATCTGCCCGGCCGCCGACATCGAGCCGGCCGTACGGTTCATCGCGCACGTGGTCGCGCCGGAAAGGGCAGATCGATGAACGATCTCCAGCGCGCTATCAACAACTTCTACGCGACCCTCGACTCCCTGCGATTTCAGGGGATATCGCAAGTTGCCGAGATGCAACAGTTGGAAATCCTAATCCGGAGATATCCGGAATCAGCTCAGCGTCTCTTGGACCGGCTGGGGCGGCATCATCGCGGCCCGCGATGAATCGTGCCCGGCGGGAGACGCACATCGGTTATGTCGCTGATTTTTGGAAATCGGGTGTGGATCCCCTATTCCGGCTGTGCCAGGTCGGGGAGGGCCTCGTAGGCGGGCTTGAGGACGTCGACGAGGTCCTTGCGGCGGATCTTGACCTTCGGCGGGTCGAGCAGGCGGAGGAGGAGGCCGGGCGGGACCGGGGGAGCGGGTGGGCGGTCGTGGACGGCGGCGGGCGCCCAGAAGTCGTCCATCCGCTCGGCCAGCGGCGTCTCCTCAATCTCCAGCGGGTCGACCTCGGTCGGCTCCAGGCGGCGGAGGCCGGCCAGGAGGTCGTCCTTCGTACGGCCGTGCCAGGCGAGGATCAGGAACGGGTCGTCGTCGAACGCCTCGGCGAGGAGGTACAGCACCGCGGCGGTGTGCTTGCACGGGTCTCCCCAGTCGGGGCAGCTGCACATCAGGTGCATGTCCGCCGACGACCTCGGGAACAGCGAGACACCGAAGATGGCGAAGACGTCCTCGATCTCCGGCGGCATCTCCCCGGCCAGCAGCCGCGCACGGAAGACCGCCTGGGAGGCGAGGGCCTCCTCGATTGACTCCCAGACGGTGTCCTTGATCGGGTCGATCCCGATGCTCACCTCGTACGGCTCCGGGTCGGAGCCCTGCACGAGGGCGGTCACCTCGTACGCCCCGATCCGTAGCTCCATGACCTGACCCTTGCGGGCGTACGTCCGGCCCCGGGTCAGCCGGCCGCGGTCGGCGAAGGACTCCAGCACGTCGATGAAGCGGCGTGACCACCACTGCTCGCCGATCGAGCCGCGCGCACTCGACTTCGCCTTGAGGCCGCCCTCCACCGGCCGGGCCTTTCCGTAGATCGGCATCAGTCGCTCACCGCCTCGGGGTCGAGTCGCATGACCTCGCGCAGGTCGGCGACGGACAGCTCCGTCAGCCAGCCCTCGCCGGTGCCGACCATGCGCTCGGCGAGGGCCTTCTTGCGCTCGATCATCTCGTCGACGCGCTCCTCGATGGTGCCGACGCAGATGAACTTGCGGACCTGGACGTTCTTGGTCTGGCCGATGCGGAAGGCGCGGTCGGTGGCCTGGTCCTCGACGGCGGGGTTCCACCAGCGGTCGACGTGGACGACGTGGTTGGCCGCGGTGAGGTTCAGCCCGGTGCCGGCCGCCTTCAGCGAGAGCAGGAAGATCGCCGGGTCGGGGTCCTCCTGGAAGCGGCGGATCAGCTCGTCACGCTGCTTCTTGGCGACGCCGCCGTGCAGCCACAGCACGGGGCGGTCGAGCTTCGTCTCCAGATGGGGACGCAGCATGGCGCCGAACTCGGCGTATTGGGTGAAGACGAGGGCCTTCTCGCCCTGCTCGACGACCTCGGCGCAGATCTCCTCCAGGCGTTCGAGCTTGCCGGAGCGGCCGTGCAGCCGCGAGCCGTCCTTCAGCAGGTGGGCGGGGTGGTTGCAGACCTGCTTGAGCTTGGCCATGGTTGCCAGCACGAGGCCGCGCCGCTCGATGCCCTCGCTGTTCGCGATCTGATCGAGCATGTCCTCGACGGTCGCCTGGTACAGCGACGCCTGCTCGGGCGTCAGGTTGCACCAGACCTTGATCTCCTGCTTCTCCGGCAGGTCGGTGATGATCGTCTTGTCGGTCTTCAGGCGTCGCAGGATGAACGGGCCGGTCGCCCGGTGTAGGGCGGCGGCGGCCTCCTCATCGCCGTACGCCTCGATGGGCACGGCGAATCGCTCGCGGAAGTTCTGACGCGGCCCGAGTATGCCGGGATTGGCGAACTCCATGATCGACCACAGCTCGGTGAGGTGGTTCTCCACCGGCGTGCCGGTGAGCGCGAGCCTGCTGCGCGCCGGGATGCTCCGGACCGCCCGCGCCTGCCGGGTGCCGCTGTTCTTCAGCGCCTGCGCTTCGTCGCAGACGACGCGGTCCCATTCGATCGCCGCGAGCGCCTCGTGGTCCCGCGCGGCGGTGCCGTACGTGGTGAGCACCAGATCGGCCTCGGCCGCCGCCTTCACGAGGTCCTCGCCGCGGTACCGCCCGCCGCCGTGGTGGACGTAGACCCGCAGCTTCGGCGTGAACCGCGCCGCCTCCCGCTGCCAGTTCCCGATCAGCGACATCGGCCCGATCAACAACGTCGGCCCGGCCCGTCGTTTCGAGCGTTCAGCGGTGAGCAAGGCGAGCGTCTGTGCCGTGTTGTGGCAGAGCATTCCAGCCGCCACGTAGTTGTGGTGTTCGGCTACCTCGAAGTCGTATACCCAGCCCTCATACTCGACGTCTTCAACCGACAGAACCTTCGCATAGAAGACCTCTCGGTCTGCACGTTTCTTCAGCCGGTCACGGATACTACTCAGGCTTTCCCGGTCGAGTTGCTCGTAACGGGCGAGGGCCTGTGTCGTCCACTTGCTCTTCTTCTTACCTTGATATGCGGCGGCTGCCTCTCCAGATATCATGGCGTTGATCGCCGTGATGGCAGCGAATGTCGTCTTCTTTGACATCTCTTGAGTGCCGTTGAAATAAACCGTTCCTACGCCGAAGTGCCTCATCGGCAGACCGGTGAGTTGGCGAGCCTGTACAAGTAGGTCGCAAGCCGGGACGCCCTCAACGTTAGTGTTGTGAGTCATGTCGCACAACCGGTCGAGCTTCTCTTGTTTCGCCGAATCGGCTATGCCGATGCGATCGCGAAAGGTGCGCAAGGACGGGCCGCCAATATAGCCTATGACGTAGGGCCGCTTTTGTTTGGTTCCGTTAGTGGCGCAAGCATACTTGGTTCGGGTGCGCATCCATACGCCATGCCGTCGCAGCATCATGGATATCTGCTGCATCATCCAAGGTGACGCCGACGAGACTTCAACCATCTTTATGGTTGTATTGACTGAGCCCTCGGCGGCGAAGTAATGCCTCAAGAAAAGCGCAGTTGTCTCGTCGTCTGCGGAAGTGATGAACTCTGGAATATTTCCTTCGCTGAGCTGCCATGCGAGGAATATTGTCAGGTCAGGATCTGCGGCTTTCCCTGAGATGTCCAGTCGGGCGGGCACGCATACGCGCTCGCCAATTCTTAGATCCCTCGTCCAGTCGTTGAGTCCCAGAAGTCGGTGGCGCTGTGTGATCCTTATCTGGCTGCCGTCATCCAGCCTCACGCATCGAATGGTTTCCCGGACATGCTGCCGGTAAAGCCGTGTGATCCGAGCCGGGACGATGTTCCCGGCTTTGTCCAGGGAGTTAGTTGTCAAAGGCGTCGTTGGTGTTGACCACTCACCTTCACCGTCATAGTCGATTGCTCCAGAGAAGCGAGCCCATGCGTCTTTGGCGCTGACGAGCGCACCATTGATAAGGACCGGCGTCTCTGGCGCCAAGCACTTCCCCAAGCCCATGTCGTCCGCCAGGATTGCCCCGAGTCCGAGGTCGTCGAGGAAGGACAGCCAGGCGAGGCCGCGCTCCTGGTACGGGCGCAGGGTGCCCTCGAAGTCGTCCGGGGTGCCGATCGGCTCCAGGCGGCGCTCGGCCTCGTCGGAGAACAGGTCGCCGAGCGGGCCGTCGGCGTCGACCTGGAGCAGCGGCAGCGCGTCGTCGTCCGCGTGGATCGCGGCGCGGACGGCCTGGGCAGCGGTCATCTCGCCGCTGCGGCGCTGCTGGAGGAAGTCGAGGGCGGAGGCGAGCTGTCGCTCGTCCAGCTCAACCCACTTTCCGCGCAGCCGTACGAGCGGAGCCTTGAGCCGGGCGAGCTCGGCCAGCTCCTCCTCGGTGATGTCCTCGCCGTCGAGGGCCAGGTCCCAGCGGAAATCGACCAGGCTGTCGAGGCCGAAGCCGGAGGAGGTGGCGGCGCCGCCACCCTCGCCAGTCGTCTTGCTGCGGGTGGTGAGCTTCATGCCGAGACGGGCTCGGCCGGCCCACTGCGGGAGCTGGACGCCGAAGCCGGCCGCGGACAGCAGCGGCGCGGCCTCGCGGAGGAACCGGAACGCGCCCTCGGCGTCGATGGTCACGCTGGTCGGCGTGGCGACCCGGAGGGCCTGGGCGAGGTCCGGGTAGAGGCGCAGCGCCCGGCCCAGGCCGGTGAGCAGGGTCTCCTCGGCGTTCGGCACCGAGGTGACCTCGCCCGTCCAGAGGGCGGCGGCCGGGACGTACAGGCTGGGATCGTCGGTGCCCTGCACGGCGAACTCGACGGTCCACGGTCCCTGCTCGGCGACCTCGCCGTCGGATGTTGGCGGCTCGACGAGGCGGAAACAGACGCGGAGCGGGCCGGTCGACCGGCGGGCAGCGGAGGCCCAGGCGTCCAGCTCAGCGGCGAGCGCGTCCGGGTCGTCGCCCGGCTCGCGGGACACCGTCGGATCGGGCCCGGTGAGCGCGGCCGCCCAGCGCTCGGTGAGCGGCAGCCGGTCGGGGACCCGCCCCGTGCGTTCGGGTAGCAGCGGGTGCGGTACGACGCCGCGGACGGCCGCGTCGACCAGGCCGGACAGGGCGTCCATCAGGACGTCGGACACGGCGAGGTCCTCATCGGCGGCCCGGCAGGCGGGTGGCATGGCGGCGGCCAGCTCGCGGAACCGCGCGGCGTCGTCGCCGGTGATCACCGGTCGCCATCGGGCCGTCAGGTCGCCGTCCTCGCGTATGAGCGCGGGCAGGACCCGGCCTCGGGAGGCGAGGTGGACCGCCTCTTCGGCGACGTGCGCAAAGAACCGCAGGTCGGCGCCGCGTACGACGTCCTCCGTGTCGCCGGCCAGGTGCAGCAACGTCATCGCCGCCAACGGGTCCAGCACGAGCGCCGGAACCCGCCAAGGATGCGGCTTGGGCCGTCCGGACACAGGCTCGCGGGCCAACTCGGGGGAGGCAAACGGGCCGGAGGCGGATCCGGGGAGCAGGAGGGTCGGCTCGATCCGCGGCGCGCCGTGCGTCACGGCGGCGTAGGAGGTGCCCTCGAAGTCGGAGGTCGCGAAGGGGTGCGGCTTGGGGGAGACGCGAACGCGCGTGGTCGCGGGGAGCGCGGAGTTCTCCGCCCACAGGCAGAGCGCACCGCCGTGCCAGGTCGCGTGCGCGACGAGCATGATCGCTTGCCCCCCGTGATGGCGCTGCGGACCAGGTGAAGCTACCAAACGGCCCCGACAGTGGCGACCGTTCCCGCAGGCACGGATGCGATGCCCCCGGCCTGCGGCGTGCCGGGGATCGGCGGACGTTACGCTCACGACCCAGCGCAGTCGATGAGGGAGGTCGCGTTGGGTGAGTTCGTACGCGTGGAGGTCGAGGGGGCCGTCGCCACCATCCGGCTGGACCGGCCGAAGGTGAACGCCCTGAACTCCCAGGTCGTGGCCGAGCTCGCGGAGACGGCGCGGGCTGTGGACGCCGATCCGGGCGTCCGGGCCGTCGTGCTGTACGGCGGTGAGCGGGTGTTCGTGGCCGGGGCGGACATCAAGGAGATGGCCGAGCTGCCGTACGCCCAGGCCACCGGGCACGCCCGGGGGCTGCAGGACGCCCTGAACGCCGTGGCACGGATCGGAAGGCCGGTCGTCGCCGCGATCACCGGCTACGCCCTCGGCGGGGGCCTCGAGCTCGCGCTCTGCGCCGACTTCCGCGTCGCGGGGGAGTCGGCCAAGGTCGGCCAGCCGGAGATCCAGCTCGGCGTCATCCCCGGTGCCGGCGGCACCCAGCGGCTGCCCCGGCTGATCGGCCCGGCCCGCGCCAAGGACCTGATCTTCACCGGGCGGCACGTCGCCGCCGCGGAGGCCCTGGCGATCGGCCTGGTGGACCGGGTCGTGCCGGACGACCAGGTATACGCCGCCGCTACCGAGCTGGTCGCGCGGTACGCCCAGGGCCCGGCGGTCGCGCTGCGCGCCGCGAAGGAGGCCATCGACGCCGGCCTGGAGACCGACCTGGCCACCGGTCTGGAGATCGAGCGGCTGCACTTCGCGGGCCTGTTCGCGACGGAGGACCAGAAGAACGGCATGCGGAGCTTCGTCGAGGAGGGCCCCGGCAAGGCCCGCTTCACCGGCCGCTGACCCAGAGTGAACCCGCCGGCCACCCGTGACGTCACAGGACAGGTACGCGGTGTCGTGCTGTCCCGCGACCAGGTGACGCTCGACGTATGGGTACACGCCCTTACCGAGGGGCTCATGGCCCAGGCCGAGGCGGATGCCCGTGCCGCTGAGGCGCTGCGCCGCCTGGTCACGGGCGGCTGACCGGAGACGGCCGGCGGCCGACGTGAGATCGTCGTGTCGTCAAGGGGATGTCTCGTGAAGGGAGTCGTCCGTGCGGGTCTTCGTCTCGGTCGACATGGAAGGCGTGTCCGGTCTCACCGACCCGGAT
Organism: Actinoallomurus sp.; assembly: GCA_045806665.1. GTDB lineage: Bacteria > Actinomycetota > Actinomycetes > Streptosporangiales > Streptosporangiaceae > Actinoallomurus. The sequence goes on along the minus strand of JBJMIW010000045.1, from coordinate 3,375 downwards.
GAGATGGGGGCGGGCGGGCGCGGCTACGAACGCGGCTGCGAGCTGATGACCGCGGACGCGAACGCGGCGGTGGCCGGGGCGTTCGACGCCGGAGCCGACGACGTCATCGTCACCGACGCGCACGGCAGCACCAAGAACCTGCGCGCCGACCTCATCGACGAGCGGTGCACGCTCATCCGCGGGCCGTACCGCCCGCTGCGGATGGGGCAGGGGCTCGACACGGCCCGCGACGCGGCGATGTTCGTGGGCTACCACGCCCGCGCGGGCGTGCCGCACGGCGTGCTCAACCACACGTGGATGGGCTACGAGATCCAGAACCTCTACCTGAACGGCGAGGTCTGCGGCGAGATCCGGCTGATCGCCGGGCTTGCCGGGTCGATGGGCGTGCCGGTCGCGCTGGTGGCGGGCGACGAGGCGGCGTGCGCGGAGGCTCGCGAGGTGCTCGGCGACGTCGAGACGGTCGCGGTCAAGAAGGGGATCGACCGGTACTCCGCGCAGCTCCTGCCGCCCGTCCGCGCCCAGGCCCTGATCCGCGAGGCGGCCGGCCGGGCGCTGCGGGACGTGAGCCGCTTCCGCCCGTACACCGTGCCGTCGCCGTACACGCTGGGCATCGACTGGGCGTCCACCGCGATGGCCGAGTCCTGCGCCATGATCCCCGGCATCAAGCGCCTCGGCCCGCGGTCGGTCGAGTTCACCACCGACGACTACGCCGAGATCCTCGGCGTGCTCGGCATCATGGCCTCGATCGGCGGGAGCGTCGGCTGCACCGGGAAGATCTACGGCTGACCGCAGGGAGCCTGCGCGGGGCGGCACGACGGCTCCCGGTCGGTAGGGTGGCGTCCCATGTGGGGACTGTCGCTGGAGCCCGCCCTTGACCGCATCGACCTGCTGGCCGAGCCCGTCGCCGATGCGGTCCGCACCTGGAAGGGCGAGGACGCCTTCCAGGTGGCGGAGATCGATCCGGGGCTCGCCGACACGGCCGCGTTCTGCGAGCGGTACGGCGTGCCCCTCGACGCGTCGGCCAACTGCGTGATCGTCGCCGCCAAGCGGGGCGGCGAGGTGCGGCTCGCGGCGTGCGTCGTCCTCGCGACCACGCGCGCCGACGTCAACGGCGTGGTCCGGCGTCGCCTCGATGCGCGCAAAGCGTCGTTCGCGCCGCAGGAGCAGGCCGTGGCCGAGACGGGCATGGAGTACGGCGGGATCACCCCGTTCGGGCTGCCCGCCGACTGGCCGGTCCTCGTGGATCAGGCCGTCGTCGCCGGCCCGTACGTCGTCGTCGGCAGCGGTGTGCGGCGTTCCAAGCTGATCGTCCCGGGTGCGGCCCTCGCCGGAATCGAGCAGAGCCAGGTCATCGAGGGCCTCGCCCGCTGACACCGGGTGCCGGCTCCCTCGGCGACGCCGCCAGGAACGCGGTGCTCGCCGTGCCCGGCGAGACCTGCCCGGAACCTCCGGGCCGGAGCCCGCGTCAAATCCGGCATGAACGCGACGGGTGTTGCGCCGCTCGGCTCGTACGAGCTGCTGGAGCGGGTGGGCGAGGGGGCCACGTCCGTGGTGTACCGCGCCACGGACCGTTTCGGGCGGACGGTCGCCGTGAAGGAGCCTCGGAGCGATATCGCGCACGACCCGGCGATCCGCCGTCGCCTGGGCCGTGAGGCCCGGACGATGGCGCGGGTGCGCAGCCCGTACGTCGCCGAGGTGCTCGACGCCTGTCTGAAGGGGGACCGGCCGTACCTCGTCACCGAGTACGTCGCGGGCGTGCCCCTCCGGGATCTCGTCACGACGTACGGGCCGCTGTGGGAAGAGGCGCTGTGGGGCTTCGCCGAGCGGTTCGCGCGGGGCCTGGCGGCGGTCCACGGGGCCGGCGTGCTGCACCGGGACCTCAAGCCCGGCAACGTCATGGTGCTGGGCGGCATCCCCAAGATCATCGACTTCGGGATCGCGCAGGAGACGGGGGCCGAGCGGGTCACCCAGCCGGGCGTGCTCACCGGGACGCCGGGCTACGTCGCTCCCGAGCTGATCGACGGCGGCCTCTGCGGCGAGGCGTCCGACGTGTTCTCCTGGGCCGCCACGGTCGCATTCGCGGCGACGGGGCGCCCGCCGTTCGGGGCCGGGTCGCTGCACGGCATCTGCTTCCGGGTGCTGCGCGGGGCCGCCGACCTGGACGGCGTGCCCGAGCCGGTGCTGCCGCTGCTCCGCCGGGCCCTGTCCCGTGACCCGGCCGAACGCCCCACCGCCGCCTCGCTGGCGGGCCGCCTGGCCGAGCGGCGGCCGGCCCCGGCTTCGTGATCGGTTCCGCCGGGGAGGCCGTGAGGGGACACATGCCCAGGTATCGTGACGCATCTATGAAAGGGGTCGAGACGTCCGGCGAGAGCATCGGCCGATACCGCCTGATCGAGAAGATCGGGGAAGGCGGTATGGGGGTGGTGCACCTCGCCGCCGACCCCTACGGCCGCAAGGTGGCCGTCAAGGTCCTGCGGCCCGGCGTGGCGTCCGACCAGACGGCGCTGCGCCGGCTCGCCCGTGAGGTCGACTCGATGCGCCGGGTGCACTGCCCGCACGTCGCGGAGATCGTGGACGCCGACGTCACGGCGGAGCCGCCGTACGTCGTCACCCAGTTCGTTCCCGGCCGCACGCTGGAGCAGACGGTTTGCGACGACGGCCCGCTGCGCGCGGAGGCGCTACAGCGGCTCGCCGCAGGCCTGGCCTCGGCGCTGGCCGCCATCCACGACGCCGGCATCGTCCACCGGGATTTGAAGCCGGGCAACGTCATGTTCCTGGAGAACGGCGAGCCGGTCGTCATCGACTTCGGCATCGCCCAGGGGGTCGACGCCACCCGCCTGACCGCGACCGGGCTCGTCATCGGGACGCCCGGCTACCTCGCGCCGGAGATCATCGAGGGGGAGGACGCCGGCGCGCCCGCCGACGTCCACGCCTGGGCCGGCACGATCGCCTATGCCGCGACCGGGCGGGCGCCGTTCGGCGGCGGCACCTTCGAGTCGACCTTCTACAAGATCATGGAGGGGCGGCCGGACCTGGAGGGCGTGCCCGAAGCGCTGCTCCCACTCGTCCGGGCGGCGATGGCGCGCAATCCCGCCGAGCGGCCGACCGCGCACGCCCTCGTCGCGCTCACCAGGCGGATCGACCTGGGCAGCACCATGGTGGACCCGCCGTCGACCCGGACCAAGCGGCTCACCGCCGTCTCGGCGCCGCCGCCCGCGCCGGCCCGCCCGCGCGACTTCGTGGGGCAGTTGCCACCGGCGCCGCCCCCTCCGCAGCCGTACGCCCGATCGCCGTACGGTGAGCCGGGGCGTCAGCCCTCGCCGGGGTACGCGCAGCGGCCTCCTAAGCCGCCGCGGCCCGACGAGCCGAAGCCGT
>JBJMIW010000044.1:0-8262 GCA_045806665.1 Actinoallomurus sp. | reverse complement strand
GTCGCGAAGGAGAAGACCTCATGACCGGGCGAAGCGAGGGAATCGACAGGCACAGCACCTTGGTCATGAGGCCGACGAAGGAGGCCCCATGACCGCCGTCGCCGAAGAGGGCCTGGAGCGCCACTTCCAGCACACCGTCGAGCGGGACCAGCGGATCGAGCCCCGCGACTGGATGCCGGACGCCTACCGGGCCACGATGATCCGGCAGATCGCGCAGCACGCGCACTCGGAGATCATCGGCATGCAGCCGGAGGGCGACTGGATCACCCGCGCGCCATCGCTGCGGCGCAAGGCGATCCTCCTCGCCAAGGTGCAGGACGAGGCGGGCCACGGCCTGTACCTGTACTCCGCCGCCGAGACCCTGGGCATCGACCGGGCCGACATGACCACCCGGCTGATCGAGCGGCGGCAGAAGTACTCCTCGATCTTCAACTACCCGACGCTGACGTACGCCGACGTGGGGGTGATCGGCTGGCTGGTCGACGGCGCCGCGATCTGCAACCAGGTGCCGCTGTGCCGCAGCTCGTACGGGCCGTACGCCCGGGCGATGATCCGCATCTGCAAGGAGGAGTCCTTCCACCAGCGGCAGGGCTACGAGCTGCTGATGACCATGATGCGGGGCACCGACGCGCAGCGGGCCATGGTGCAGGACGCGGTGGACCGCTGGTGGTGGCCGAGCCTCATGATGTTCGGCCCGCCCGACCAGGACTCGCCGAACACCGCCCAGTCGATGGCCTGGAAGGTCAAGCGGCACACGAACGACGAGCTCCGCCAGCGGTTCGTCGACATGACGGTGCCGCAGGCCGAGGCGCTGGGCGTCACGCTCCCCGACCCGGGCCTGAAGTGGAACCCCGAGCGCGGCCACCACGACTTCGGCCCGATCGACTGGGACGAGTTCAAGCGGGTGCTGCGCGGTGACGGTCCGTGCAACGCCGAGCGCATCGCCCGGCGTCGCCGCGCCCACGAGGAGGGCGCGTGGGTCCGCGAGGCCGCCGCCGCCCACGCCGCCAAGCGGAGGGACTCATGAGCGATCTCTACGAGGTGTTCGTGCGCGGCAAGCGCGGGCTGAACCACGTGCACGTCGGGTCGCTGCACGCGCCCGACGACGAGATGGCGCTGTGCAACGCGCGGGACCTGTACACCCGCCGCAACGAGGGCGTGAGCATCTGGGTGGTGAAGGCGTCGCACATCGCGGCGTCCAGCCCGGACGAGAAGGACCCGTTCTTCGCCCCGTCGGCGGACAAGGTGTACCGGCACCCAACCTTCTATGACATCCCCGATGACGTCCCGCACATGTGATCGGAGCGTCATGTCCTTCGACAACGTCTACGAGGCCCTGACCGGGGACGGCGACGCGCGCTGGGCGTTCGGCACCGGGTTCGCCGACCCGCTGGCCGGCGTCGACACCGCCGTGCCGGCGGACGTCGACGGCGCCGACCTGGCCGCCTACTGCCTCATGCTGGGCGACGACGCCCTCGTCATGTCCCACCGGCTGCAGGAGTGGTGCACGAACGCACCGGACCTGGAGGAGGAGGTGGCGCTGGCCAACATCGGGCTGGACCTCCTCGGCCAGACCCGGCTGCTGTACGCCCGGGCGGGCCACGCCGACGGCACCGGCCGGGGCGAGGACCACTACGCCTACTTCCGCGACGCGGAGGAGTTCGGCAACGTCCGGCTCGTCGAGACGCCGCGGGGCGACTTCGGCGACCTGATCGCCAAGCTGCTGGTGTTCGCCACCTGGCGACTCGCCCTGCTGCAGCGCCTCATCCCCTCCCGCGATCCGGTCCTGGCGGCGATCGCCGCCAAGGGGGTCAAGGAGGTCGCCTACCACCGCGACCATGCCGCACAGTGGACCGTACGCCTCGGCGACGGCACGGACGAGTCGCACCGGCGGATGCAGGCGGCGCTCGACCTGATCTGGCCGCTGGTCGACGAGCTGTTCAGGCCGCACGCGGTCGAGACCCGCCTGGCGGGCTCGGGCGTCGCGGCGGACCCGGCCGACCTGCGCGCGGAGTTCGACGCCGTCATCGACCAGGTGCTCACGGCCGCGACCCTGCGCCGCCCAGACCTCGCCTCGGAGCCGGGCGGGCGCGGCCTGCACACCGACGCCCTCGGGCCGCTGCTCGCCGAGCTGCAGAGCGTGGCCCGCGCACTTCCGGAGGCGACGTGGTGACCGTGACAACGGACGCGCGGGCGGTGGCCGAGACGGTCACCGATCCGGAGCTGCCCATGCTCACGCTCGCCGACCTCGGCGTGCTGCGCGGCGTGTCCGAGGAGGACGGCCGGGTCGTCGTGACCATCACACCGACGTACTCCGGGTGCGCCGCGATGGACGCCATGCGCGCCGACCTGGTCCACGCACTGCGGGCGGCGGGCCACGACGAGGTCGAGGTGCGCACCGTGCTGCACCCGCCCTGGAGCACCGACTGGATCAGCGCGGAAGGCCGCCGCAAGCTCGCCGAGGCGGGCATCGCCCCGCCCGGCACCGCACCGCGACGGGCGGAGGGCCCGATCCCCGTCGCCCTGGGCCCCACCGTGCGCACGGTCCGGTGCCCGCGCTGCGGATCCACGGAGACCGAGGAGACCTCGGCGTTCGGCCCGACCGCCTGCCGGGCGCTGCGCCGGTGCCGCGCCTGCCTCGAACCGTTCGAGCACGTCAAGGAGATCTAGGTGACCGTCAGCACACCGGCGCCCGCGCGGGCGCGCGGAGGGTTCCACCGCCTGCGGGTCACCTCGGTCGAACGGCTGTGCGCCGACGCGGTCGCGGTGACGTTCGACGTCCCGCCCGAGCTGGCCGGCGTCTACGCGTTCCGGGCCGGACAGTCGCTGACGCTGCGCCGCACGGTCGGCGGCCGGCAGGAACGGCGGTCGTACTCCATCTGCGCACCCGAGGGCGCCGCGCCGCGCGTCGGCGTCCGCGAGGTGCCCGACGGGCTGTTCTCCTCCTGGCTGGTCCGGGAGGTGCGCCCCGGCGACGAGATCGAGGTGGGCCCGCCCACCGGCGGGTTCACCCTCGGCGACGAGACGGCGGGCCACCACGTGTTCGTCGCGGCCGGGTCCGGCATCACGCCGATCCTGTCGATCGCCGCCACGGTCCTGCGCGACCCGGCGGCCACCGCCACCGTGCTGTACGCGAACCGGCGGGCGGACACCGTCATGTTCGCCGACGAGCTGGCCGACCTCAAGGACCGCCACCTCGACCGTCTCGAGCTGGTCCATGTCCTGTCCCGGGAGCCGCTGGAGACCGAGCTGTTCACCGGACGGCTGGACGCGGCGAAGCTGACCGCGCTGTTCGCGCTGCTGCCACCGCCGGCGAAGGTGGCGGACTGGTGGCTGTGCGGGCCGTACGCCATGGTCGAGGACCTGCGTGCCGTCCTGCACCGGGCCGGCGTCCCGGCGGATCGGGTGCACCGGGAGCTCTTCTTCGTCGACGACGTCCCGCCCGCGCCGGTCCGCCATGAGGACGCCCCGGCGGTCGGCGCGACCAGCGAGGCGACGATCCTCCTGGACGGCCGCTCCACCACGGCCGCCGTTCCTCGTGACACGCCGCTGCTGGACGCCATGCAGCGGGTCCGGCCCGACCTGCCGTTCGCCTGCAAGGGCGGGGTCTGCGGCACCTGCCGGGCCAAGGTCACCGACGGCAAGGTCCACATGCGGCGCAATTTCGCGCTGGAGGAGTCCGAGGTCGACGCCGGGTTCGTGCTCACCTGCCAGTCGACGCCGCTGTCCGAACGGGTCGGCCTGGACTACGACGCCTGACGGTCAGGACGCGGGCTGCCGCAGCCTCGGGTCCGGGTGCGGGCCCTCCGTCTCCAGGCGGTAGTCCGTGCCGTACCGCTCGCGGTGGTCGTCGATCACGCGCTCGCTCGGCGGCTCCTCCCCGCCGTGGATCCGCTCCTGCATCTTCTGGAACCGCTCGTGCGCCTCGCGCACATAGCCGGTGCCGAGCGTGGTCAGGTCGAGCTGGGTCTCGAGGAGCTCACGCAGGTACTGCTTGTTCGGCTCGAAGGTCACCACCTCCGGTAGCTCCGGTGCCAGGATCTCCGCCGGGTCCCGCCCGTCGTGGCGGCGCATGAGGTCACAGGCGATCCGCAGGTGCTCCAGTTCCATGTTGAGATGCAGCTCCCAGACCGCCTTCACCCTCGGGTCGGACTCGGTCTGCATGCATGAGTAGTACAGGTAGCACTCGTTGTACTCATGGGTGACCAGTTGCTCCCACCAGGTCTCACCGGGGTCGATCAGGGACCCGTAATGGGTGACGTGCTCCTCCTCGACCAGCCCGATCTCCTGGTAGAGCTGCCGCGCGATCGGCTCCATGTAGTCCGGGCCGACGTTCATGTAGAAGTTCATCGTCTGCTGCTCGGCGGCCGTGATCGTCAGCGTGTGCAGCCTGGAGATCGGGTTCACGGTCTTGCGGTCGTACGGCTCGCGGACGTTGTCGACCGGGTGCCGGTGGTGGAACTTGGTCGGCCGCCCCGGGATCACCTCGGTGAGGGCGTCGACGATTTTCTCCGCCTTGCGGTGCTCCACCATTTCGTACAGGTTCGCGTACCGGTAAAGGTGGTCGAAATCCTCCAGCACCCCGAAGTCAAGGGCCTGCTTTATGTACGGATCGGGCTCCATCCGGGCGAGCCATGCGGTCAGGTCCACCGCGACCTGCTCGTAGGAGATGGTCGTCTCCAGCACCGAGGCCTGGGGCGGGAGCAGCCAGTTGACCACCTTCTGCTGCTGCTGCTCGATGTAGCGGACCTCGGCGAGACGCTGCTTGACCTCGATGTCGGGACAGCGCCGGTTGAAGTGGTGGCCGAAGAAGATCGACTCCACCTCGATGCCGTTCATCAGGATGATCCGGCATTTGGTGTACGGATCGGCTCGGTCAGGGTCGACCGGTTCGACGTTCAGCTCGCCCCAGTTGCGGATCTGCCGGTCCAGCGGGATGCCCTTGTGCTCCAGCGGGTTGAAGGCCATATGTGCTCCAGCGGGTCGAAGGCCAAGGTGACCACCTCTTCTCGGTACGCAGAAGCGGGACCTACCCGGTACCCGCCGGCGACTCGCCGAAGGCCGCGGTGACGATTCTCTGGCCGTATCAGGAGCTCACGGCCGGGTAGGGCTCGATTCCGTACGGCGGGCAGCGCGCCGATGGCAAAGAAGAGGGTGGTCCCATGACCGAGATCGACACCTTGACCGACGTCGTCGACCTGCTCCTGGCGCAGCACGGGCAGATCCGTGACCTGTTCGCGGAGGTGCTCGACAGCACCGGTGAGGAGCGCAAGAAGGCGTTCGACCGGCTCGTCCGCCTCCTCGCGGTGCACGAGACCGCGGAGGAGGAGATCGTCCACCCGCTGGCCCGCCGGACGCTGGACGGCGGGGAGGGAATCGTGGAGGACCGCCTTCGGGAGGAACGGGAGGCCAAGGAGGTGCTCGCCCGTCTCGACGGCATGGACCCCGCGGACCGTGGGTTCGAGGCCGAGCTGGACCGGCTGCGCATCGCGGTCCTCACGCATGCCCGGGCCGAGGAGCGCTATGAGTTCTACCGGCTCCGTGATGAGCTCGGCGACGCGGAGCGCCGCGCCCTCGCCGCCGCGGTCAAGGCCGCGCAGGCCATCGCGCCGACCCGTCCCCACCCGGGCGTCGAGTCGGCGACGAAGAACCTCCTGGTCGGCCCGGCCGCCGCGGTCGCGGATCGGGTCCGCGACCTCATCCGGGCCGCCCGGGGCTGAACCGCGCGGCTCAGGCGTCCGAGGCGCGGCCGGGTCCAGGCCGGTGGACGCGCCCGTGCGAGTCGTCGTCGTGCTCGGCCGTCCGGGTGCGGATTGACAGCAGCGGGCTGGGACTGTGGTCGACCTGGAGCGTCGTGTGTGTGATCCGGTACGCCTTCGCCAGGACCGCTTCCAGGTCGGCGCGTACGGCGTGGCAGTCCTCTCCCGGGGCGACCAGGACGTGGGCCGAGGCGGCGGGCATCCCCGAGGTGATCTGCCAGATATGCAGGTCGTGCACCTCGGTGACGTACGGGCGGCCGGCGAGCGCCTGGCCGACCTCCTCCGGCGACAGCCCGGCGGGCGCGGCCTCGAGGAAGATCCGCCCCGACTCGCGCACGAGCCCGACCCCGGCCTTCACCATCAGGGCGACCACGACCAGGGAGGCGATCGCGTCCGCGCGGGCGAACCCGGTGAGCATCATGACGAGACCGGCGACGGCCGTGGCGATGAAGGCGTACGCGTCGGTGAGGATGTGCCGGAAGGTGCCCTCGACGTTGAGGCTGGTGCGGTTGGCGTTGGAGATCATCCAGGCGGCGCCGACGTTGACGACGATGCCGACGAGCGCGGTGGCCAGCACGAGACCGCCGGTCACGTGCGGGGGGCTGACCAGCCGGCGGACGGCCTCGTAGGTGAGCCACGTCGACAGCAGGAGCAGGGAGAGGCCGTTGACCTGGGCGGACAGGATCTCGGCGCGCTTGAGGCCGTAGGTGTACCCGCCCCTCGGCGGCTTGGCGGCCAGCCGCATCGCGACCAGGGCGAGCACGATGGACGCGGCGTCGGTCAGCATGTGCGCCGCGTCGGAGATCAGCGCCAGCGAGTGCGCCAGCACACCGACGAGGACCTCCGCGACCATGAACGCGATGATCAGGCCGAGCGCCCCGCCCAGCCAGTGTGAGTCGGCGTCCTTGTCGACGTTGTGGGCGTGCCCCTCGTGACCGCCGGTGGCGGACCGGGGATGCCGGTGGCCGTCAGGGGATCCGTGTGCGTCAGGGGCCCTCATGTCACGTGTTCCTCGGTCTGGTGGTGTTCCGGGTGGGCGGCCGCCGGGGCGTGGCCTATATGGGTGAGCGCGACGTCCAGCAGCATACGCACGTGCGCGTCGGCGAGCCGGTAGTACGCCATCCGCCCGGTCCGGCGTGCCTGGACGACCCGGTGGGCACGGAGCAACCGCAGGTGGTGCGAGACCGCCGACTCGCTGGCGCCGGCGACGGCGGCCAGGTCGCACACGCACATCTCACCCTTCAGCAGCGCGACCAGCACCTTGAGCCGGCCGGGGTCGGAGAGCAGCCCGAAGACGTCGGCGGCCTCGGCGACGTCGCCCTCCGGGGGGATGGACGCGCACACCGTGGCGACGCGCTCGGCGTCCACCACGCGCACCGCGTACGGCTCGATACCGACGGCCACCTGATCATCTGAACGATTGCTCATATATCGTCACTTTAGGTGAGGTGCGATGCGATGCCAACAGCGCCTATCTGAGCGTTCGCTTGACCGCGATCACGGCGACGTCGTCGTCGAGACGCTCCTCGACGTGGGCGCACAGGTCCTGATGGAGGCGTTCGACCAGTCGCGCGGGGTCGTCCTCCTTCCACTCCAGGAGGCGCTCCCTGAGGGGATAGAACGCTCCGGAGCCGTTACGGGCCTCGATCACCCCGTCGGTGTAGAGGAAGAGGACATCACCGGGGTGGAAGGGGAACGTGTCGACCTGAGCGTCCGCCGGGGACAGGTCCCCCAGGCCCAGGCCGAGCGGCGGCGCGGACCTGCTCGCTTTCAATTCGATGACGCTTCCTCCCCTCAGCAACAGGGGCGGCGGATGCCCGCGGTTCAGGATGCGCATACACGGCTCCTTGTCGGCGATGTCCAGGACGGCGGCGGTGACGAAGCTCTCCGCCATGCCCGGCTCGCCGCCGTCCGGGCGGGTCGGCTCGATCGTGGCCGCACCGTCGAGGAAGGTCAGCAGGTCACAGAGCGCCGACCGCTGATGCGCGGCCGCCCGGAACGCGCCGACGACCAGGGCGGCCGTGTCCACGGCGGCGAGGCCCTTCCCCCGGACGTCCCCGATGATCAGCCGGGTGCCCTCCCCGATGCGCACCGCGCCGAACAGGTCGCCCCCGATCTTCGCCTCCTGTTCGGCGGTCAGGTAGAGGGAGGCGATGCGCAGCGGGCCGATGCGTTCGGGGAGGGGGCGGATCAGCACCCGCTGGGCCGTCTCGGCGACCGAGCGGACGCGTGTCAGCTCATGCCGGTGCCGCTGCCGTATGGCGGAGACGAAGACGGCCACGCCTGTGATCATGACCAGCGTGGACAGCTGCATCTCGTACTCCGCGACCCCGCCCCACTTCTCGGACACGCCGACGAGCACATAGGCCGCGACCGCCCCCATCCCGATCAGTGCGACCTCACCCGGGCCGGCGAAGGAGGCCGTGATCGCAGGCGCGATGACGAGCAACGGGCCCAGGTGGATGCGGGGCCCATTGGCGATATCGACCGCCAGGATGCCTAT
>JBJMIW010000043.1:0-5691 GCA_045806665.1 Actinoallomurus sp. | reverse complement strand
CCGCCAACCCGGACCTGACCGGCCTGGTCGGCGAGTGCACGACGTCCGCTCCCGGCGTCGCCCAGGCGATCGCCGACAGCGGCAAGACCGGCAAGGTGTTCTCCACCGGGATCGCCACCCCCACCGTGATGAAGAACTACATCAAGAGCGGTGCCATGGCCAAGGTCGTCCTCTGGAACCCCACCGACCTGGGGTACCTGACGGTCTGGGCGGGCGCGCAGCTCGCCAACGGCAAGAACCTGGACAACCCCGCCCCCGGCTCGCTGAAGGGCGTCTCCTACGACGGGCCGGGCAAGACGCTGCTGCTCGGGAAGCCCCTCGTCTTCGACAAGACCAACATCGACCAGTACGCCGGGAAATTCTGAGATGGCGTCGGAGCCCTCCCCGGCTTCCGCGGTGGGGGGTGAGCGCGGTGACACGCCGTTGCTCGCCCTCCGCGGCATCGAGAAGCGCTACCGAGGCGTGTACGCACTGCGCGGCGTGGAATTCGAGGTCCGTGCCGGTGAGGTGCACGCGCTGCTCGGCTCCAACGGAGCCGGCAAGTCGACCCTCATCAAAGTCATCGCGGGGGCGATCCAGCCGGACGCCGGCGAGATCTTCCGGGACGGCGAGCGCGTCCGCGTCACCGACACCCAGGCGGCTTTTGCGCTGGGCATCGCCACGGTGTACCAGGAGCCCCAGGTCTTCGCGGAGCTCACCGTCCTGGAGAACGTCTTCGCTGGCCGGGAACTGCGTAACCGGTTCGGCAACGTGGACTGGTCCGCACAGCGGCGCCGGGTCGGTGAGCTGTTCTCCCTGCTCCGTCTCGACCCGGCACTGCTGGACGCCCGCATGGGCGACCTCACGGTGGGGCAGCAGCAGCTGGTCTCCATCGCCAAGGCGCTGGCCCACGAGGCGCATGTGCTCATCTTCGACGAGCCCTCGGCCATCTTGTCCGACCGGGAGTCCAAGGACCTGTTCGACGTCATCCAGCGGCTGCGCGCCGACGGGGTCGGCATCATCTACATCAGCCACCGGTTGGGCGAGGTCTTCGCCATCGCGGACCGGGCGACGGTGATGCGCGACGGTCAGGTCGTCGCGTCGCGCCCGGTGTCCGAGTTGACCGAGGGTGAGATCGTGCGTCTGATGGCAGGTCGGACGTTGTCCGGCACGGCCGACACGGCGCGACCGGAACCGGGTGAGCCCGTTCTCGAGACGGCCGGGCTGGGGCGGGCCGGCGCCTTTTCCGGCGTGGACCTCACCGTCCGCGCGGGCGAGGTCCTCGGCCTGTACGGTCTGATCGGCTCGGGGACGAGCGAGGTCGTCGAAGCGGTGTACGGCATCGCTCCCGCCGACACCGGAGAGGTCCGCCTGCACGGCCGGCCGGTGACGGTGCGTACTCCCGGGGACGCCGCCCGGCAGGGCATCGCGTTGCTGCCACGCGACCGTAAGACCCAGGGGATCTTCGGTCCGCGGAGCATCGCCTACAACATCTCCATCAGCCACCTCGGACTGCTACGGCGGTTCGGCGTGGTGGTGGACCGCCGACGGGAGCGGGAGCTCGCCATGGGGTTCCTCAAGGAACTCGCCGTGAAGGCCCCCGATGCCGGCACGGCGACCAGCAGCCTCTCCGGCGGCAACGCGCAGAAGGTCGTCCTGGCCCGCCAGCTCGTGCGACGGCCCGATCTGCTCCTGCTGGAGGAACCGACCCAGGGCGTCGACGTCGCCGCCAAGCAAGAAATCCACCGCATCATCCTCGATCTCGCCGTGCAGGGAACGGCGGTCGTCGTCGTCAGCACCGACCTTCCCGAGGTCATGGCACTGGCAGACCGGATCACCGTCATGCAGGACGGCGTCGTGCGCCGAACGTTCCCCCGGGGTGTGGACTCCGCCGATGTCCTGCAGGCCGCGATCGGCGAGGTCGAGGAGAAGGACCCCACCTCATGACCCTCCTCGACACTCCCTCGGCGGCTCCCGCGCGGTCGCGCCGGCTCGCCGGGCTGAGCCGCGTGCTGCGGGGCAACGAGGCCACCCTTGTGGGCGTGCTCGTCGTGCTCTGGCTGGCCCTGGGATTCACGTATGGGCAGTTTCTCACCGCCGGCAACATCGCCAACATCCTGCGGGACATCGCACAGATCGGCATCGTCGGCGTCGGCATGACGCTGGTGATCATAACGGGCGGCATCGACGTCTCCGTCGGGTCCGCGCTCGCCGTCTGCGCCGTCCTGGTCGGTCAGTCCATGCAGGCCGGCCACCCGCTGGTCCTTTCCCTGTTGATCGGTCTTGTCACGGGCGCCGTCATCGGCCTCGTCAACGGTCTGCTGGTGGCCTACGGCCGGATCCACCCGATCATCGTCACCTTCGGCACCCTCAACCTGTTCCGCTTCATCTCCTACGAACTGACCGGTGGCGCCTGGATCACCGGCTTGCCGCCCTCTCTGCACGGGTTGGGCGTGGGCACGCTCCTGGGCATCCCCTGGGCATGGTGGCTCACCATGCTGCTCGCCCTGCTCGGCGGCCTCTACCTGCGGTACCGGCCCACCGGCAGGCACCTGTACGCCATGGGCAACAACACCGAGACGGCGCGGCTGTCCGGTGTCCGGATCTCCCGGCGGCAGGTGGCCGTCTACACGCTGACCGGTCTGCTGGTCGGCATCGCCGCGCTCGTCTTCATCGGCCGTAACGGCGGCGTGCAGACCAACGTCGGCACCGGCTTCGAGCTGCAGGTGATCGCGGCCGTCGTCCTGGGAGGCACGAGCACTCTGGGCGGAAAGGGGACCGTCCTCGGCACGCTGCTAGGCGCCCTGCTCGTGGGCACCGTCCGGAACGCCCTGGTCATCGTCGGTGCGCCGGCACTCCTCGAAGGACTGTTCCTCGGAGTTTTGATCGTCGTCGCCGTCGGGGTCGACATCGTGCGTCAGCGGAGGAGCTCTCGAGCATGAACGTCGTGACCACGTCGCCCACCCGAGGCGGCAACCTGTTCGTCAGGGCGCTGCGGCGCGTTCTGGTGGACCGCACCCTGCTGCTGGCGGTTCTCCTCGTCCTCGTCGTCCTCTTCTTCGGGGCGCGCGTCCCGTACTTCCTCACCTACTCCAACCTCGCGGGAAGCACCGCGTACGCCGTCGAGGTCGGTCTGCTCGCGCTCGCCGAACTCATCGTCATCGTCAGCGGCCGCGGCGGCATCGACCTGTCGGTCGGATCCATGGTCAGCATGGCCAGCATGATCCTCGGCCTGGCCTCCACCAGCTGGCACCTCGGCCTGGTCGGCGGTATCGTCGCCGCGCTCGTCACCGGGCTGATCATGGGCATGGTGAACGGCTACCTGGTCGCCTATCTCAGATTTCCGGCGATCATCGTCACGTTGGCCACCTTGTACGCCTTCAGCGCGATCCCACTCGTGGTGACGAACACGGTGCCGATTTCGCACCTGCCGGTGGGCCTGTTCAAGCTCGCCTGGTTCGTCGGTGGTATTCCCGCCCAGGTGTTCATCATCTACATTCCCGTCATCGTCGTCGTATGGTTCGTCCTCAACCGGGCCGGCTTCGGCCGGCGACTCTACGGCGTCGGCACCAACGAGGTGGCCGCGCGGTTCGCCGGCCTGAACGTGCCGCGCACCCGGTTCTCCGCTTACGCGATCTCCGGGTTGCTCGCGGGGTTGACCGCGATCGTGTCCACGGCCCGGTTCGCCAGCGCCCGCCCGGACGCGGGCGTGAACATGGAACTGATGGCCATCACCGTCGCGGTGCTCGGCGGCGTCGCCATGAAGGGCGGCGAGGGCCGGGTGTCCGGCGTGGTGCTCGCCACCCTCGTCGTCACTGTCATCAACAACGCGATCAACGTTGCCAACTATCCCGCGATCTGGCAGCTCGGCATGCTCGGAGCGGTGCTGCTCGTCTCGTCCCTCCTCGACTCCGTGGCGCAGCGGCTGTTCGGGGGGACCACATGACCCGCCCGGCACGTCCTTGGAGGCGCTCGTGAGCCCGCTGCTCGCCGGCATCGACATCGGCACCTCCAGCTCCAAGGGCGTCCTGGTCCGCCCGGACGGCACCGTGGTGGCGCGGGCCCAGGTACCCCACGGCATCTCGATGCCGCACCCGGGTTGGGCCGAGCAAGATGCCGAACACGTCTGGTGGTCCGACGTGGTGGAACTGTGCCGGCTGCTGTTGCCGCAGGCGGACGGACCGGTCGCCGCCGTGTGCGTCAGCGGCATCGGACCGTGTCTGCTCCCCGTCGACGCCGCGGGCCGGCCGCTACGGCCGGCGATCCTCTACGGCATCGACACCCGGGCCGTCCGCGAGATCGCCGAGCTCACCGAACGCTACGGCGAGGAGCGCATTCTGCGGCGCGGCGGATCGATCCTCACCTCGCAGGCGATCGGACCGAAGATCGCGTGGCTGCGCCGCAACGAGCCCGAGGTCTACGCCGCCACCGACCGGTTCCTCATGGCGTCGTCGTACGTGGTCGAACGGCTCACCGGGGAGTACATCCTCGACCACCACTCGGCCAGCCAGTGCGACCCGCTGTACGACCTGCACGGCGCCCGCTGGATCGAGGACATCGCGGCCGAGATCGCGCCCGGGATACGGTTGCCGCGGCTGCTGTGGCCGGGCGAGATCGCCGGCCGGGTGAGCGCGGCGGCGGCCGAGGCGACCGGCATCCCCGCCGGCACTCCGGTCGCCGCGGGAACGGTGGACGCCTGGGCCGAGGCGCTCAGTGTCGGTGTGCGGAATCCCGGTGACTGTGTGCTCATGTACGGGACGACGATGTTCCTGGTCGATGTGGTAGACCGGCCGCTGGTCGA
This sequence comes from Actinoallomurus sp., assembly GCA_045806665.1. GTDB lineage: Bacteria > Actinomycetota > Actinomycetes > Streptosporangiales > Streptosporangiaceae > Actinoallomurus. Next base: position 911 of record JBJMIW010000043.1, on the reverse strand, counting down.
CCGCCGGCTGTGGGCGACCCGCGGCGTCTTCCCTGGTACGGCGAACCTGGCCGGCGGCATGGCCACATCAGGAGCCGTGACCGACTGGCTGCACCGGCTGACCGGAGAGACGTTCGAGCAGCTGACGCGCGAGGCGGCGGAGGTGCCGGCGGGCTCCGACGGCCTGGTCGTCCTGCCGTACTTCGCCGGGGAGCGCACTCCGCTGTTCGACCCCGATGCCCGCGGTGCGGTGCTCGGACTGACGCTCCGTCACGAACGCGCGCATCTCTACCGGGCGACTCTGGAGGCGACCGCCTACGCGGTCCGTCATCACCTGGAGGTGATGGCCGAGGCGGGCGCCGAGCCGTCCCGCCTGGTGGCGGTCGGCGGCGGCACCAACGCCGATCTGTGGGCCCAGGTAGTCTGCGATGTCACCGGTTTCCCCCAGGAACTGCCCGAGCAGCGGATCGGCGCCAGCTACGGCGATGCTCTGCTCGCGGCACTGGCCGTGGGCTTGGTGCCCGAGGGGACGACGTGGGCTCGTATGGCGCGAAAGCTCGAGCCGCGTGCGGAGACGCGGGCCGTCTATGACGAGCTGTACGGCGTGTTCCGGGAGCTCTACCCGTCGACCCGCGGCCACGCGCACCGGCTCGCGGCGCTCCAGAACGGCTCGCTGGGAAGCCGTTGACCTGGGCGGGGATCTCATCCGGTCCCGCTGGTCTGCTTTCGGTGGTCCGCCCGGCCCAGAGCGATCGCTCAGGGGCCGGGCGGACTCGGCCGGCCCGCGTGACCTGGGACCGGTCACTTCGCCGTCGCCGCTGGGACCGCCAATCGTCGGTGCGGCAACGGGCGCGCGAACCGCGTCGGCTTCGAGGCGAGCCGGTCCGGGAGGTCGTGCGCACCGGCCGCTGTACGTGCGTGACGCCGGGGTT
>JBJMIW010000042.1:0-4762 GCA_045806665.1 Actinoallomurus sp. | reverse complement strand
TTGGTCGCTCGCCCTTCTCACTCGCTTCACGGAGAACCTCGTCCCTCGGTCCCCCGCTCCGCTCGCTGCGGCGGCCTCACTCCGGCTCATCGGTCAGCGCCCCCGCTTGCGGGAACCGCGGCCGGACGCGCCCTGCTTGATCTGGTCGGGCTGCGCGTCGTAGCGGCTATACGCGTCGACGATGGCGCTCACCAGCTTGTGCCTGACGACGTCCTTGCTGGTCAACGTGCAGAAGCTGATGTCGTCCAGCCCCTCGAGAATGTCCTGGACGACCCGCAGGCCGCTCTGCTGCCCCGAGGGGAGGTCCACCTGGGTGACGTCACCGGTCACGACGACCTTCGACCCGAAGCCGAGCCGGGTCAGGAACATCTTCATCTGCTCCGGCGAGGTGTTCTGCGCCTCGTCGAGGATGATGAAGGAGTCATTCAAAGTCCTGCCCCTCATGTATGCGAGGGGGGCGACCTCGATGGTGCCGGCGGCCATCAGGCGGGGGATCGAGTCGGGGTCGACCATGTCGTGCAGCGCGTCGTACAGCGGCCGCAGGTAGGGGTCGATCTTCTCGTACAGGGTGCCCGGCAGGAAGCCCAGCCGCTCGCCGGCCTCGACGGCCGGGCGGGTGAGGATAATGCGGTTGACCTCCTTGGCCTGAAGGGCCTTCACGGCCTTGGCCATGGCCAGGTAGGTCTTGCCGGTGCCCGCCGGCCCGATGCCGAACACGATGGTGTGCTTGTCGATCGCGTCGACGTAGTGCTTCTGGTTGAGCGTCTTCGGCCGGATGGTGCGGCCCCGCGACGAGAGGATGTCGAGGGTGAGCACCTCGGCCGGCCGCTCCGACGTCTCGGCTCGGAGCATGGCGATGCTGCGCTCGATGGCGTCCGGGGTGATGGGAGTGCCGGTCCTGAGCAGGTCGAGCAGTTCCTCGAACAGCTTGGCGGCGAGGTCGGTCTCTTCCGAGCGACCGGTGATCGTGATCTCGTTGCCGCGGACGTGGACGTCGCTGTCGAAGGCCCGCTCCACGACCTCGAGGAGTTCGTCGCGGGAGCCGAGCAGGGCGACCATCGAGTGGTCGTCCGGGATCACGATCTTGATCTGCGTGCGCGCGCCGTTGGGCGCGGTACCGCTCTGAGTTGATTCAGGCATAGCGTGGCCTTGCGGCCTTTTCGCCCCTACCTTCCGGTCACGTCGGGTCTTCGGCTGCGTGTCCCCCATGGTACCGGCCCGCACCACTCACTTTCCGAGCGCGTGGTGACGTCCGCTCATCCCGGCGGCCAGCCCAGCCCGCGGCCTCCGAGCACGTGGGCGTGCACGTGGAGGACGGTCTGTCCCGCCCCGGGACCGGTGTTGAACACCACGCGGTACCCGGTCTCCTCGACGCCGTCGGCGACCGCCACCTGGTGCGCTTCACGGACGACCTCCGCGAGGAGGTCCCCGTCCTCCGCGGCGAGCACCGCCGCGGTCGGATGGTGCTCCCGCGGAATGACGAGCACGTGCGTCGGCGCCTGCGGGTTGATGTCACGGAACGCGATCGTCCGATCCGTCGCCCGGACGATGTCCGCGGGCACCTCCCCTGACACGATCTTGCAGAACAAACAGTCCTGTTCCGTCAATGCGCCCTCCTTCGCCGCAAGGATCACGCATGTTATCGCGGCACGGGGCGTCATGGCCGTCTGCGAATCGTTACGACGCCCGGCGTGTAACTATGGCCAAGACACTCCCTCGTCTGGTTATCGTTACCCTCACGCGAACCCCCAGCGCGGGATCCCTTCGGTAAATCCAAGGCCGGGTGACGTTCGCGCGAACCTGCCGAGTCAAGGCGTTCGTCCAATCAAGACGACAGCCGATGACGGCACTGACGGGCGGATAAGGCGAGACGAGGAATGCCCTTTCGTAAACCTGACGGCGAGGGCACGCGTCCCACTGATGTGACCGAGACCCTCGTTGCCAGAGGAACGACGGGCGCTGTGGCCGTGGCCTGGGACGCTGACCAGGCGGTTACCGCGCTTTACAGCGCTCATTACCGTTCCCTTGTGCGACTCAGCGCGATCCTGGTACGCGACCTCGCGACGGCGGAGGAAGTGGTACAGGACGCGTTCGTCGCCATGCACGGGGCCTGGCGGCGGCTGCGCGATCCGGAGAAGGCCCTGTCCTACCTCCGGCAGGCGGTCGTCAACCGGTCACGATCCGTATTGCGGCACCGGGCCGTCGTCGAGAAGTATGCTCCCAAGGGCCTGCCGGACGCGCCGAGCGCCGAGAACGGCGCGATCGTCGAGCTCGAGCGCTCCGCCGTGGTCAAGGCGCTCAGCAGGCTGCCCACCCGGCAGCGGGAGGCACTGGTGCTGCGCTACTACGGTGATCTGTCAGAGGCGGAGATCGCCAGCACCATGGGGATCAGCCGGGGAGCCGTCAAGAGCCACACCGCGCGCGGCATGGCCGCGCTACGCAGCGTTCTGGAGCACCTTTAATGACCGAACCCTTCGACGAGTACGGCGAGCGTCTGCGCCGTGTCTTGCACGCGGAAGCGGAAGCGGTCACGCCCTCTCCAGAGGGACTTGCACAGATCCGCGGCAAGATAACCACGAGGCGCGAGCGGCGCTTCGGCGTGTGGTTCATGATGCCGTGGCTGCGCCCGCTGGCAGCCGTCGCCGCCGCGATCGTGATCGCGGGGGTCGCCGTGTCGGCGACTCCGGCCCTCAAGACGTTCGTGCAGACGGGGCGCTTCAGCCCCGAGACCCGGCAGGACGGTGGCACGTCCGTGGCCGGCGGGGAGCAGGTGGTGACCGCGTCCCCGCCCGCCAATCCGTTGTCGCATTCGGGACCGAGCGCGGCGCCGCGTCCGACGCCGTCCCGCACGTCGTCTGGCACGCACGTCATCCCGGGCCGCAAGTGCCCGCCGGGTGAGGACCCGATCAAGTCGCCTGCCGGTACGGTGGGCGGCGAGACGGCGAGCACGGCACCCAAACCGCAGGTGACCTGCAGTCCGGACCCGGTGACCTCCGCGCCGCCGACCCAGGTGGCGAGCCCGCCGCCCGCCACCTCGCCGGCGCAGGTGCCGACGAGCGACGCGCCGACCGGCGGCCCGCAGCAGCCGTCGACCCAGTCGTCCCCGTGACGTGACGGCTACCAGCGGCCGCCGCGGCTGAGCAGCACGGCGGCCGCCGCCACCCCAGCGGTGGAGGTGCGCAGGACGGTCGGGCCGAGGAGCACCGGTGTCCCGCCCGCCGTCTGGAACGCGGCGATCTCATCGTCGGTCAGCCCGCCCTCCGGGCCTACGACGACGACGATGTCGCCGGTCGCCGGGACGTCGATTCCGCTGAGCGGCCGCTCGGCCTCCTCGTGCAGGATCAGGGCCAGCGCGGCACCGGCCACGCGCTCGGCAGCCGCCGCGGTATCGGCCGGTTCGGTCACCTCGGGCAGCCAGGCGCGGCGGCTCTGCTTGGCCGCCTCGCGCGCGGTGCTGCGCCACCGTCCGAGCGCCTTGGCGCGGCGGTCGCCGCGCCACTGGGTGACGCAGCGGGCGGCCGTCCAGGGCACGATGACGTCGACGCCCACCTCGGTCATCGTCTCGACCGCCAACTCGCCCCGGTCGCCCTTGGGCAGGGCCTGCACGACGACGATCCGGGGGTCCGGGCGGGGGACCTGCCGGCGTTCGCGCGCCTCCAGGTGGAGGCTGTCCCGTCCGGCGGAGGTGACGACGCACTCGACCAGCCGGCCCTCCCCGTCACCGAGGTCGACCCGCTCGCCCGTCCGCAGCCGGCGTACGGCGGCCGCGTGGCGTCCCTCGGGCCCGTCGAGGACGATCCGGTCGGATTCCAGGCGGGCGGGGTCGGTGACGAAGAGGGGTGGGCTCATGGCACCGATCGTAGGCGGGTCGCGTGGCGGACGTGCACGACGAATGACGGAGGCCCCCGCTCACCTTCGCAGGGAGCGGGGGCCTTGCAAGGTCGGGCTCAGCGGCCGTTGAACGCGTCGCGGAGGCGGGAGAAGAAGCCCTGCTGGCCCGGGGCGAACTTGCCCGGCGGGCGCTCCTCGCCGCGCAGGCTGGCCAGCTTGCGCAGCAGCTCCTCCTGCTCCTCATCGAGCTTGGTGGGCGTCTCGACGTTCACGTGGATCATCAGGTCGCCGCGGCCGGTCTCGTTCAGGTGCTTGACGCCCCGGGCGTACATGGTGATGACCTGGCCGGCCTGGGTGCCGGGCCGGATGTCGATCTCCTCAGGGCCGTCGAGGGTCTCGACGGTCAGCGAGGTGCCCATCGCGGCGGCGGTCATCGGGACCTGGACGGTGCAGTGCAAGTCGTCGCCCTGCCGCTCGAAGATCGCGTGCGGGCGCTCCACGATCTCGAGGAACAGGTCGCCGGCGGGGCCGCCGCCGGGGCCGACCTCGCCCTCACCGGCGAGCTGGATGTGGGTGCCGTTCTCGACGCCCGCCGGGATCCTGACCTTGATCGTGCGCTGGGTGCGGACCCGGCCGTCGCCGGAGCACTCCGCGCAGGGGGTCCGGATGACACTGCCGAAGCCGCCGCACTGGGGGCAGGGCCGCGAGGTCATGACCTGGCCCAGGAAGGACCGCTGGACCTGCTGGATCTCGCCCCGCCCATGGCACATGTCACAGGTGTCGGGGTGGGTGCCGGCGGCTGCGCCGGAGCCGGTGCAGGTCGCGCAGACCACGGCCGTGTCGATGGTCAGCTCACGGGTCGTGCCGAACGCGGTCTCCGACAGGTCGAGTTCGACCCGCAGGGTGGCGTTACGGCCCCGGCGGGCCCGGC
>JBJMIW010000041.1:0-3649 GCA_045806665.1 Actinoallomurus sp. | reverse complement strand
GCAGGTGTAGCCGTGGGGGTACTTCTGCAGGTAGTCCTGATGCTCGGGCTCGGCCTCCCAGAAGTCACCCGCCGGGGTGACCTCGGTGACGACCTTGCCCGGCCACAGGCCCGAGGCGTCGACGTCGGCGATCGTGTCCTCGGCAACCCGCTTCTGCTCGTCGCTGGTGTAGAAGATCGCCGAGCGGTAGCTGGTGCCGATGTCGTTGCCCTGGCGGTTCTTCGTCGAGGGGTCGTGCACCTGGAAGAAGAACTCCAGCAGCGCGCGGAAGTCGGTCTTCTCGGGGTCGTAGACGACCTCGATGGACTCCGCGTGGGTGCCGTGGTTGCGATAGGTGGCGTTCGGGACGTCGCCGCCGCTGTAGCCGACGCGCGTGGACACGACGCCGGGCTGGTGGCGGAACAGCTCCTCCATGCCCCAGAAGCAGCCGCCAGCGAGAATCGCCTTCTCGGTGGTCACGTCGTCTCCTCTGCCCAGTCAGTGATCGTCAGCGCACACCTGAAGTCAGGCCGAGTGTAACTGGACCATCTAGCCCTAATAACTTCTCGATCCTAGCAGCGGCCAACCGAGGGAGTTTCGGTGCCGTCGGCCCCGCCCCCGGATCGGCTCCGCCAGGAGATAGCGGAGTCCTGCCGAGAAGAAGCACCTTAACCGCAGGTCTTACGGCGGTGCGTGTGCTGCGGTCGTCGTCGAGGCCGAGCCAGGGATCACGGCGTGTTCCTCCTTCGAGCATCCGTTTGACCTCAAGGTTGGACTTGACCGACCAGTTCTACCGCACCTAGAGTCGGCCGTCCGTGTCCCCCGGTAGCGACAAACTGTCCGACTTGGACCAACCGGCGCCGAGTTCCACGGACGTCGTGCCACTCCCGGGAGGCAAGTTCTGCCAACACAAATCGTGAGTCGGAAGGAACAACTGCCATGAGTGAGAGCTTCGAGGGCCATAAAGTCGTGATCGTCGGCGGCAGCAGCGGCATGGGCCTGGCCACGGCCCACCAGGTGGTCGCCGGGGGCGGCACCGCCGTGATCACGGGTCGAGACCAGGACAAGGTCCGGGCCGCGGTCGAAGCATTGTCGCGGAACGGACAGGCGTGGGGCATCACGACGGAGCTGACCGACCGCGGCCAGGTACCCGAGGTCCGAAAGCAGCTCGCCGCCGAGCACGCCGACGCGACCCTGCTCGTCAACGCCGCCGGTTTCTTCGTCCCGAAGCCGTTCAGCGAGTACGACGAAGCCTTCTACGACTCGTACAACGAACTGAACCGCGCGCTGTTCTTCATAACGCAGACCGTCGTCGCGGGTATGGTCGCGGGAGGCCGGGGCGGTGCCATCGTCAACGTCGGCTCGATGTGGGCGCACCAGGGCATCGCGGCGACGCCGCACACCGGCTACTCCGTGCAGAAGGGCGGCCTGCACTCGTTCACTAAGGCGCTCGCGATCGAGCTGGCGCCGCACGGCATCCGGGTCAACGCCGTTGCGCCCGCGGTCGTGAAGACACCCCTGTACCTGGGCTTCGTCCCGGCGGACAAGTTCGATGAAACCGTCGACAGCTTCGACAGCTTCCACCCGCTGGGGCGGGTCGGCAGCCCGGAGGACATCGCGAACGCGGTGTCCTTCCTGCTGTCGGAGAAGTCGAGCTGGATGACCGGCGCCATCGTCGACGTCGACGGCGGCATCATGGCCGGCCGCAACTGACCCTCGAAACGTAACGCCAGGATCGCGCCGGCCGGGGCTGCGGACGTGCCCGTACGCGTCCGCAGCCCGGGCCCGTGGGGAAACCACGGCCGAGTTCGGCGAGACCGAGACTCGGCCGGCCCGCACGTGATCGCACTCGATGGTGAGGTCGGCAACTCCACCCATGCCGACCAGTTCACCAAGCTCACCCCGGCCGCTGCTTCGAGCTGTTCATCGGCGAGCAGCAGCCCATCGTGGCCTGCGCAGCACGCGGGGCGTCTATCCGGTCTTGTCCGGCAGGGCCGAGACATTCCGGGTCAGCGACTCGAAGGTGGCGCGGTCCGGTCGTGACGAGGCTGCGGGGCGGGGCCGGGACGATGAGGAGGAGATCGGCGTAGCGCCGCCGGACCACCTCCGCGCCGAGACGCGACTCGCCGACTCTGCTGCGTCCGAGCACCAGGACCGGCCAGGCGTTCGGCTCGGCCCCGGCCGGCTGACGGTGTCAGTCCGGCGGGGCGACCGTGAGGATCGCCGGGCCGACGTGCAGCACGCCGTCGTCGAGGGGCGTACACCGCACGCCGCCGCGCCCGCGCAGGCCGCGGAAGGCGCCCGGCGCGAGCACGACGTCCATCCAGGCGCACGGGTTGGCCGGGCGGTTGGCCTGGAACCGGACCGGTCCCGCGCCGGAGTCGAGTGCGAACACCGCACCCGGTTTCGGCCGCCGGGCCGCGAGGTCGTCGACCGGGAAGCCACGCAGGATGATGTTGCGCCTGGTCAGCAACGGGTCAAGCGGACGGTCCAGCGGTGCTCCGGCGCCGACGAGCGTCTCCGCGAGCTCGTCCAGCGCGGCTGCGTCGAACACCGTCACAGCGGCGTTGCGGTGTGCCTGCCGGCCGAAGTACCGGTCGCCGACCAGCCCGAGCCCAGCCCGCACGGTGACCTCGGTGCGGGCGGCCGGCTCCGGGTCGGACCGCGGCCCGTCCTGAGGCCGGCCCTCGTAGGCGTGCACCGGCGAGACCAGCAACCCGACGATCTCGACGGCGACCGAGCCGGCGACGCGACCGCTCACGTCCTCGACCCTAGCCGGCTGCGGGTGACGCGATGCAGGGGTGACCGACGACTCCACTTCCGCCACCGACGACCCACGTCGTCGAAGGTCGTGCCACCGACACCTTGTACGCGCACATCAAGTCATCGGTACCGGCCGTCGTAGCGGACCCCGCTCCGGGTATCAGTGAAGCTGACGCCCACCCGTACTCCGCCCTCGACGATCCACCGAACCGAGTACGTCGCCCGGTACGTTGGCGGCCAGAACGAAGAGAAGGTCCCGTCACCGGTCACAGACCACTCGCCGGCTGACGGTGTGCCCCTGTCGACGTAGGTCGTTCCGCCATCCGCCGTGAACGATTGAGTCGCGCCATCTTGAAACACGAACTCTGCAGCGGTCAGCGCGGCGATCATGTCCACCGCATCGACCGGCTGGCCATCGACGACGTTCTTACCGGAGGGGATACGGTCCATCGAATGCTCCTGACATCGGGTAGGCCGCTGGCCTCCGCCCGTCGCGGCAGTGGCCACGACACTGTTGAATGACCAACTCGGACAACCTAGAGAGACACACTCATCCTAGTGGACGTAATAGTCCATTATGCGGCCTCCCTACAGAAGCCCCCGAGGGAGATCGGCAACGCGAAGACGATCATTACCAGCTCGACGCCCCGCCGCGGGCGCCTGCAAGGAGGCGGCGCAGCCCTGGCCGGCGCCCACGCCGCATCTGGGTGTACTGGTAGCCGGCGTATCCGGCGCCCGCGACGACCAGGACGAGGATGATCACGCCGAACGCCCACGGCCAGCGCCGGCGGCGCGGCCGGGCCTCCTCGTCGGCGAAGTCGTCCTCCTCGTCGCCGTCTTCCTCGTCGATCGTCGGCGTCATGCCGGTCGGCGTGTCGCGCGCGCGGCTCGCCGGGGTGTCCTCCGG
>JBJMIW010000040.1:0-25313 GCA_045806665.1 Actinoallomurus sp. | reverse complement strand
TGGGGGTGCTTGCGGCCGCCCTGCGGCGGAACGCTTGCCGTGGTGCCCTCCAGGATCTTCAGCAGCGCCTGCTGGACGCCCTCCCCCGAGACGTCCCGCGTGATCGAGGGGTTCTCGCTCTTGCGAGCGACCTTGTCCACCTCGTCGATGTAGATGATGCCGGTCTCGGCCTTCTTGACGTCGTAGTCGGCGGCCTGGATCAGCTTCAGCAGGATGTTCTCGACGTCCTCACCGACATAGCCGGCCTCGGTCAGCGCGGTCGCGTCCGCGATCGCGAACGGAACATTGAGCAGTTTGGCGAGCGTCTGCGCGAGGAGCGTCTTACCGGAACCGGTCGGGCCCAGCAGCAGGATGTTCGACTTGGCGAGCTCGACGCTCTCCTCCCTGCCGCCGCTGCCCGACTGGATCCGCTTGTAGTGGTTGTACACCGCCACGGACAGGGCCTTCTTCGCCTTGTCCTGCCCGATCACGTAGGAGTCCAGGAACTCGAAGATCTCCCGTGGCTTCGGCAGGTTGTCCCACTTGAGATCGGAGGACTCGGAGAGCTCCTCCTCGATGATCTCGTTACAAAGATCGATGCACTCGTCGCAGATGTACACGCCCGGACCCGCGATGAGCTTCTTGACCTGCTTCTGGCTCTTGCCGCAGAACGAGCACTTGAGCAGGTCACCACCGTCGCCGATGCGTGCCACCCTGTCTCCTTTTCGTGGGGCCGCTCACCCGCTGTGAGCGGGGCGAGGGAGCGTGCTGAGGCTCTCGACGCTGTGTCTCGACGTTACCGTCTCCCGGACCGTGAGTGAGCCCTCTGGCGTGGTCAATCTGGCGGACACCGGGGCGTCACCTACGGGCCGCTTATGACGACACTACCTCGGAAGCGCGCTTCTTGCGGCTCGCGATGATGTCATCGACCAGACCGTACGTCTTGGCCTCCTCGGCGGTCAGGAATCGGTCGCGCTCGATGTCCCGGCGGACCTTCTCCACGTCCTGGCGGCTGTGCTTCGCCAGGATGCTCTCCATCTCCTCACGGATCCGGAGGATCTCGTTCGCCTGGATCTCGATGTCGCTGGCCTGGCCGTAGCCGCCCTCGGTGGCCGGCTGGTGGATCAGGATCCGCGAGTGCGGCAGCGCGGCGCGCTTGCCCGGCGTCCCTGCCGCCAGCAGCACGGCCGCCGCCGACGCGGCCTGGCCGATGCAGACCGTCTGGATGTCGCACCGCACGAACTGCATGGTGTCGTAGATCGCCGTCATGGCGGTGTACGAGCCACCCGGAGAGTTGATGTAGATGCTGATGTCACGCTCGGGGTCGATCGACTCCAGCGTGAACAGCTGCGCCATCACGTCATTCGCCGAGGCGTCGTCGATCTGCACGCCTAGAAAGATGATCCGCTCCTCGAAGAGCTTGTTGTACGGATTCATCTCCTTGACGCCGTACGTCGTGCGCTCGACGAAGGACGGGATGATGTACCGGCTCTCGACCGGCTGGACGCCGGCTCGGATGTCATGCTTCACGGTGCTCAGTCCCCTCGGGTCAAAAGTCATGACACCGCGCCTTCCGAGGCGACCTGGTTGGCGTTGTGCACGACGTGGTCGATGAAGCCGTAGTCCTTCGCCTCATCCGCGGTGAACCACCGGTCGCGGTCGGAGTCGGCCTGAACCTGTTCCAGCGGCTGACCGGTGTGGAAGGCGATGCGCTCGGCGAGTGTCTGCTTCACGTAGAGCATCTGCTCGGCCTGGATCCTGATGTCGGCGGCCGTACCGCCGATGCCGCCGGACGGCTGGTGCATCATGATCCGCGCGTGCGGCAGGGCGTACCGCTTGCCCGCCGTCCCCGCGCAGAGCAGGAACTGCCCCATCGAGGCGGCGAGGCCCATGCCGACAGTGGCGACATCATTCGGGACGTACTGCATCATGTCGTAGATCGCCATTCCGGCGGTCACAGAGCCGCCGGGCGAGTTGACGTAGAGGTAGATGTCCCGTCGGGAGTCCTCGGCCGCCAGTAGCAGCAGTTCCGAGCAGATGCGGTTGGAAATGTCGTCGTCGACCTGCTGACCGAGGAAGACGATGCGCTCGCGCAGCAGCCGCTGGTAAAGCTGGTCTCCCAACGGCAGAAGGGGCGCCTCGGCCGTACGCGCGTCAACGCGCGCCGGTCGGTCGAAGGTCGGAGGCGTGGTCACTGTGTCACCTGCTCCGGTTCGTTGTTCGTGGTCGGTTGATTGCGACATTAACGCGCTGGAGCGGGGGCTTAGGCCGCCGGGGCGGCATGTTCGCTGTCGGCGTGGAAGCCGGGGGGCGGGAATACAGACGGGCCGGCGCCCATGGCGCAGGCCCGTCGGAGAATTCCGGCCTGCTCAGGCGTCCGTCTTCTCGCCTTCGGTCTCACCGGTCGCGGCGTCGGCCTCCGCGTCGGCGGCCTCGTCCTCGGCCTCGGCCTCGTCCTCACCGGCGAGCCCACGCTGCAGCGCCGCCAGGTCGACCTCGTTGCCGTTCTCGTCGGTGGCCTTGACCTGCTCGACGACGAGGTTCAGGGCCTTGCTGCGCAGGACCTCGGACACCACGGCCGGGATCTGGTTGTTCTCGGTCAGGTGCCGCGCCAGGACGTCCGGCTGCACGCCCATCTGCAGGGCGTTGGAGACGACGTACTCGGTCAGCTCCTCGTTCTCGACCGTCAGCTCCTCCTGCAGGGCGAGCTGGTCGAGGATGAAGCCGCCCTTGACCGCGGCGCGGGCGTCGTCCTTGAGCTCCGCGTCGTACTCCTCGGTGGACTTCTCCTGCTGCTCGAGGTACTTCTCGCGGTCCAGGCCGTACATCTGCAGCTGCTGGTCGAGCTGCTCGTTGCGGCGCTGGACCTCGCTGTCGATCACGCTCTCCGGGAGCGGGATGTCGATCTTGTCCATCAGCGCCTCGAGGGCCTTGTCACGGGCCTGGCCGAGCTGCTGGGCGCGCTTCTGCTGCTCAAGGCGCTTGCGGACGTCCTCGCGAAGCTCCTCGATCGTGTCGAACTCGCTGGCGAGCTGGGCGAACTCGTCGTCGAACTCGGGCAGCTCCTTGATCTTCACGCTCTGCACGGTGACCGTGACCTCGGCCTCCTCGCCGGCGTGCTCGCCGCCGACCAGGGTGGAGGTGAAGGTCTTCGACTCGTCGGCGCTCATCCCGGTCAGCTGCTCGTCGAGCCCCTCGATGGAGGAGTTGCTGCCGACCTCGTAGGAGTAGCCGGTGGTACGGGCGTCCTCGACGTCCTCGCCGTCGACCTTCGCCGAGAGGTCGATCGAGACGAAGTCGCCCTCCTCAGCCGGACGGTCGGCGTTGGTGAGCGTGGCGAAGCGCTCGCGGAGGTTCGAGATGGTCTCCTCGATCTCCTCGTCGGTCACCTCGACCGAGTCCAGGGTGATCTCCAGGCCGTCGTAGTCCGGCACCTCGAACTTCGGCCGGATGTCGACCTCGGCGGTGAACGCGAACTGCTCGTTGTCCTGGAGCTCGGTGATCTCCACGTCGGGCTGGCCGAGGGCGAAGACCTCGCTCTCCTGGACCGCGCGGCCGTACAGGTCCGGCAGCGCGTCGTTGACCGCCTCCTGCAGGACCGCGCCCCGCCCGACGTACTGGTCGATCAGGCGAGCCGGCACCTTGCCGGGGCGGAAGCCCTTCAGGCGGACCTGCTGCGAGAGCTCCTTGTACGCCTTGTCGAGGTTGGGCTTCAGCTCGTCGAAAGGCACCTCGACGGTGAGCTTGACCCGGGTCGGGCTCAGCTCCTCAACATCGGTCTTCACTGGGGCGGTCTCCTTGATCCGGCCGCGGCACGGATTTCACGTTGGATGTCGTGGGCGGCTGCGTTGTCAGCCGGTCGCGGGCACGCCGAATACGGCCACCGCGCGCCTTCGCGCGCCAAGTCTATGGTGTTCCAGCATGTCCGCGGACAGTCGGGGCGGCAATGCGTACCCAAGTATTGCGAAAGCGCGCTCATTCCGGGGGCCCGCCCGGCCGCCCTCCGGGCTCCTCAGCTCGGAGATCGCCACGGCGAGCCCAGGGAGCACCCACGAATCAGTAAATGTCATGCCATGATGCTGCGATGCTCCAGACCCGGCTCATCGGCGCATGCCTGCTCACCGCGCTTGTCCTGTCCGCGACCGGTTGCGGCGGTGTGGACAAGAAGGCGTGCGGTCGGCTGGAGAACACCCTGAACGGCATCCGGCAGCAGGCCATGACGCAGGTCGACGATCCCGACCGCGTCGCGCAGACCTACGCCTCGGGTGCGGCGACCCTCCGTGACCAGGCCAAGGGTACGGACGGAAGCCTGCGAAAGTCCGCCGAGAAGGCGGCCGGCGCCCTGGAGCAGCTGGGACGGCAGGTGAAGGCGGCGGCGGACGGTACCGGGTCGAACGTCGACTCGTCCGCGCTGATCGCCGCTACCAACGACCTCCAGCGCGCCTGCCGAGGCTCCTGACCGCCCGCGGGGCGGCAAGGGACCTTGGTCCCCTCATCCAAGGATCTTCGCCCGCCGCATACCACGTTCCCCGTCGTTAGCGTGGTGGCCATGAACGCCGTGGACCCTGGGTGAGGGATGGCCTGTGTACGACTCCGGAGGCCTGGAGATCCTGTCGGAACAGGAATGCCGCCGACTGATCACCGCGGTCCCTCTCGGGCGGATCGTGTTCACGGACCGTGCGCTCCCGGCGATCCAGCCGGTCAACTTCCTGATGTCCGACGGTGAGGTCATCCTCCGAACGTCGTCCGGGTCGAAGCTCGCGGCGGCCGCCCGGAACGCCGTGGTGGCGTTCGAGGTCGACGAGTTCGACCCGGCGATCCGTACCGGCTGGTCCGTGGTGATCGTCGGACACGCCCGCGTGGTCTCGGAGAACGGCGAACTCGCCCACCTCCGCAGGCTTCCGCTGCGCACGTGGGGGCCCACCGCCCAGGACCACTACATCGCGATCACTCCGGAGCTGATCTCCGGCCGCCGGCTGCCCGAGGCGGCCTGACGGCCGTCGATGACCGCTCTCCGGTCAGGCGCGGACCTTCTGAACGCCGACCTCACGGGCACACGCCGCACAGCAGAAGATCCGGTCGCCTGCCTCGGCACCGTGCCCGAGGACCCGGCACCCACAGTGGGCGCAGACCGGAGCGATCGCGTGCGCGGCGCACTCCACGCTGTCGAAGACGCGTGACACCCCGTCCGCCGTGATCACGGTGAACGCCTTGTCGTACTCATTGCCACAGACATCACACTGAGCCATTCGATTTCCCCCGAGTTTCGTCATAGCGCCACCTCCTTAGCGGTTCCCCGTCGGCCGGTGGTCGAAGCGAGCGCCGAGGGAGTTCCCAGCGGCGGAACGCATCGCCTGGACGCGGTGCGGTACGGCCCCGAGCGGGCAGGACGCCCACATGCACGAGATCACGCTACGAAGCCCCGCGTTCGACGACCACGCGGAGATCCCGAAGGACTACTCCCACGAGGCGGGAGACGTGTCCCCGCCGCTGCACTGGTCCGGAGTGCCGGACGAGGCGGTGGAGCTCGTCCTCAGGTGCGAGGACCCGGACGCGCCGGTCGGCACGTTCATCCACTGGCTGCTGGCGGCCATTCCGCCGGAGACCGAGGGCATGGCGGCAGGCGACCCGCCGACCGACGCGGTCCCCGGAATGAACGACTACGGCCGTCTCGGCTACGGCGGACCTCATCCCCCCCCGGGTGACCGGCCGCACCGGTACGTCTTCCAGCTGATGGCCCTCTCCGAGCCTTCCGGGCTGACATCCGGGTTCTCGGCCGGTGACCTGGACGAGGCGGTCGAGGACAAGGTCATGGGGACCGGCACCCTCGTCGGCCGCTACGGCAGATGAGTCGCATGTTTCCCGAACGCCGGGCAGGGGCGTAGTCAGGAGACGTCTACGACGGAGAGGAAGCGCGTGGCTGACCGTACCGCCCCCGAGGTCGGGAACGCTGTGGGGAGGAGTTCCACCGGCTCGTCGGCATGCCCTCGCAGGAGCTGCGAACGTGCGTGTACGCGTTGGACTCGGGCGAGGTGACCTTCCCCGAAGGTCCCGACAGGCCGCTGGTCGAGCTCGGGAAAGGTGGTGGACATCGGGACGCGGGACCGGCCAGGACCCCGGACCGGCGTGATACCCGGTGAGACGAAGAACCCCCGAGGCAGGACGCCCGGGGGCTCTTCGTCGGGAACCGAATGTCGGGCTGGGGAGATTCGAACTCCCGACCCCTGCGACCCAAACGCAGTGCGCTACCAAGCTGCGCTACAGCCCGTGAGTCACCGAGTGTACCTAAAAGCGGCCGTTCCCGGCTGCGGTGCGCTTCTCACGGACGGTGACAGGATCGCGGGCGCGGGTGCGGCTCGGCGCGCGGACCGCCGCGCGGCCGCACGCCAGGGTGAGACTGGCTGAAATAACAGGCCAATGGGGATATAGCGCTAAATCAGAAATTGGCCCGAGGCGTAAGGCACCATCTCCGCCAAGGCGCAGCGAGGGCGGTTCGCCCCGGAATGCCACCTGCCGATATTTACGTTGAGTAATCACGTCGGCGCTGAAAGTGATCTTATTAATAGCGCGATCAATTAATGCTTCCGGGGTGGACGCAAAGCACCTCTGATCAGCTAGTCTATTGCACACGTCACACGACCGGGAGCCCTGGACGCCCGCAGCCATCGCGGATTCAGGCGGCTCGGCCGTCACTGCGAGTAATGCGGAACAGCGCCTTGAGAGGCGTTACGAGATCTTTTTTTAAGCGGCCGCTCGCGGCGGGATTCCCCCGCCGAGACGGCGGTGACCGAAGAGCACGACCGGCGCCCAAGGGCGTCGCACAAGAGAAAAGACATCAGGGCCGCCCCCATCTCCGACCGGGGACTGTTGGCGCAGCCGGCGGTAGACGCGGGCGGCCCCCTCCTCCATCGAACCTGCCGGTTTGGGGAACAGACAAGGCTCGCGGGAGTCTACAAATGGCTATTTCGCGCGTTTTGCCGCCATTGAGCTCGCCTCATGGCGGTCACGGGTCGCCATCGCGTCCTACCGTACGCCACCGGCGGTCCGCCGGTCGGGGGTTCAGCACTTCCGACCCTGGTGGGCCGCACGCGACGATCGGCGGCCGCCATGGATGACATGACACCACCGACGACGACCGTCATGGACGACAGGACGCCACGAGCGGCGGCCGTCGTCGATGAGCGGACATCGCCCGCGCGCCCGGTCGGCGCGCCCTCGCCCACGCACCACCGGCACGCCCGACCGCGCACCCGGCGGCACGGAAGCGCCGTGTACGTCGCCGGCGGGCTGTTGGGAGCGAGCGGGACCGGATGGTGGCTCTCCGAGACACGCCACGACGGCCTTCACATCACCGGCCTGCGCGTGCCACCGTCCGTCGTGCTCTGGGGCCTGGTCGGGCTCGCCGGCTGGGGAGCGCTCCTCCTTCTCGGCGAGCTGGCGCTGTTCGTCCTCGCGATCGTCAACGTCGCGGATCGGGAGGTGCACGACCGCTGCCGCAACCTCATGATCCTCTGGGGATACGTCCTGACGCTCGGCACACCCCGGCTCTTCCGGAGGCTGCCCGCGCAGTTCGCCCAGCTCTTCGCGGACGAAGGGACGACCCGGCCGCCCGGCCGGGACCGGCCCGGCGGCCGCCGGCCACGCCGTACACGGTCGCCGAAGGACTGAGGACCGAAGCCGAGGCGTGCACATGATCACCGCCCATGGGTGCACAACCGGGACTCGGGAACCGGTACGCTACGCGAGGGACGTTGTGAGACCGGCGGCCGTCCGCTCTTCTCCGGCGCACGCGGGCGTAGCTCAATGGTAGAGCCCCAGTCTTCCAAACTGGCTACGCGGGTTCGATTCCCGTCGCCCGCTCCAACCACGAAGGCCCAGGTCATCCGGCATCCCGGAGCCTGGGCCTTTCGAACATCGTGAGGCCGTTCTCGTGTCCGTGCCACATACGTGCCACAGAGCGCCACGACCGCTGATCACGTCCCGCGCACGGTCTCGAACGCTGTTGCCGACGTGCCGGAGATCGTGGAAGTGGAGGTCCGGAAGACCTGAGCAGATCGGGAGAAGCTTGCGCAGCGCCGTCGGTCATGTCTCCGAGCTTGTGGGCTTGATGCACTTGGCGCAGGGACGGACCGCGTACGGAGCACTGACGCGCGGTGGGAGTTGCGGCCGGAGCAGGTGCCAGCCCGTCCGCCGCACCAGGCTACGAGGCCCCGCCCCCGCGCAAGTCCGGAACCGTCCAGTTCCGCGCGCCTTTAGTGGCGCTCACGCTCCCAGTCAGCTCTGAGCAGCGCGTACTCGACCTCACCACGCTCGGAGCCTTCGATGGCGTCCAAGCAGTCGGGGTGGAAGGTCCGCACGAGTGTCAGGCCGGCCTTCTCCAGCACGCGCCGAGAGCCGACATTGACCGTCATCGTCTCTGCGACCACGCGTTCCACCCCTTGCTCGGTGAAACCTTTGTGGATCAGCGCACGTGACCCCTCGGTGGCGTAGCCCTTGCCCCACGCCGACCTGCGCAGCCGATAGCCGAGCTCAATCTCGCCATCACGCGGTTCGGTTTTGCGCGGTCGAAAGTGGAACCAGCCCAGAAACCATCCGGTGGCCTTCTCCTCCGCCGCCCAGACTCCGAGATCGCCGAACCGCTCGTAGTAGCCGAGGAACCTCGGCAGGATCCGGCTGCGGACCTCTTCACGGGGAGTCGGCTTGCCACCATTGAGGAAGCGCATGACCTCAGGATCACTGTTGAGTTCAACCAGATTGTCTTCGTCAGCCTCGGTGAAACGGCGCAGTGTCAGTCGGTTGGTCTCCAGGAAGATCGACACTCGTCGATTATCGCGTCTCCATGACCCTTCGGCAGCGCCCGTACCACAACGTGCCAGACAGTACCGAGCATTCGGCGCACGCGATCAGCGAGGATCCGCCGAGATCGCCCGCCTCACACGGCTCCGTGAACGGCTGGGCGCACCCATCCCGTCCTGATCGACAGGCGGGGGCATAGGCCGCCGCCTCTCATACGCTCGGATCAGTCGCTCTCGCCGACGCGGAGCGTGGCGTGCACCGAGCCGGTGTCGCGGTCCTCCCACAGCGTTGCGCCGAGGCTGCGCAGCATGCAGACGGCGGCGGTGTTGGAGAGCTGGGTCTCGGCGATGATCGCGCTCGCTCCGTGCGCGCGTGCCTCGTCGATGAGCAGGCAGAACGCTTCAGTGCTGTAGCCCTTCCCGCGGGCCGGCCGGGCGAGCCAGATGCTCGCCTGGACGGCGCCCGGCGCCTCGGCGGGGGTGGTGCGTGCCGCGCCGACCAGCCGACCGTCCACGAGCACCGCGTAGGCCGCCCCGGCCGCCGGCCGGTGATATTCGGTGAAGGCGGTGCGGCGCGCGTCGGTCCACCGGAGCGCTTCGGGTTCGCCGGGCATGACCTCATGCGGGTCGGCCTCGGCGACCGCGAGCTCGAGCAATCTCGGCAACAGGTTCTCGTCGACCGGTTGCAGTGTGACAGTGCTCATATTCGCAGACTGCCAGGTCGACGCCAGAGTGACGTGGAGGCGCGGCCCGGGAGGCTCACTTGCGCGGGTGGCGGGGGGAAGCCGTCACTTCCGGCGGTGACAAGGTCCGGAAGCCGTCACTTGCGCCAGATCAGCACCAGGGCGCAGTCGTCGTCGCGGGCGGCGGCCACCTCGGCGACGAGTTCGGTGGCCCCCTCGCGGAATCCGCTGGGGACCAGGCCCTCGACCGCGCCGAGCAGCCGGTCGATGCCGGCGTCGAGGTCACGGCCGGGTGCCTCCACCAGCCCGTCGGTGTAGAGGAGCAGCGCGTCGCCGGGGCGGAGCAGGCCGCGCTCGGGTTCGGAGCTCATCTCGGGCACGACGCCGAGCACGATGCCCTTCGCCGAGCTGACCCGCCAGGTGCCGCTGCCCGCCTCGAACTGCACGGCGGGCGGGTGGCCCGCCGACTCGACGACGTACTCGCCGGTCCGCAGGTCGATCGTGAGGTGGACGGCGGTGACGAAACCCTCGTCCCACCGCTGACGGTGCAGGTAGGCGTTGCAGGCCGGCAGGAACCGATCAGGCTCGACCGATCCGAGCAGCCCCCCGAACGCGCCGGAGAGCATGAGCGCACGGGTGCCGGCGTCGACTCCCTTGCCGGACACGTCGACCAGGGCGACCTCGAGCGTTTCGTCGCGGCAGACCGAGACGAAGAAGTCGCCGCCGAAGGACGAGCCGCCGGCCTGAACGAGGACCACCTTGGAGTCCCAGCCGGCCGGGAGTTCGGGCATCTCGCCGTGGCGGCGCAGCCGGTCGCGCAGTTCGAGGAGCATCAGCTCGCCGCGCAGGCCCTTGACGCCGATCTGCTCCCGGCTGCGGGCCAGCACCGTCGCGAGGACCGCCGTGACGATGATGGTCGCGATGACGCCGGGACCGACCCGGGAGAAGCCCATGGCGATCGCGTCGTACAGCAGGGCCGCGGCGACGACGCCCAGCAGCACGCCGAGGCTGCGGACGCGCAGCACGAGACCGCCGGCGAGCACGGTCAGGACGACGGCGCTCGGCGAGAACCAGGTCTGCGAGGCCGGTGCGGAGATCCCGATGATGACGGTGACGGTGACGAGGGCGGCCAGAGCGTTGCGGTCCTGGGTGAGCTGGCCGCGCTGGAGCCACTGGTACAGCCGCACGAGGACGGGGATCCGGCGCAGGAAGGCGCGGACCCTCGGCGGCAGGAGGCGTACCAGGCGGCTAAGCATGATGCGGGCACTGTATCGAGCATCGCCTGGTCCGCGCAGAGGACCGGTGGACGGGACGCGGGTCCCGGCCGTCCGAAAACCGGTGGGCGACTCCGCCGGCGCACCACCTCGGCCGTGGGAGGACGGTGCGCCGCCACGTGCGTGTTTTCCGGCGGCTCATCGAGGGGAGACCTAACGGATCATCGGATCTTTCGGAGGTGGCGGATGGGACAGGCCATGCGTGTCACGGTCGACGCGGCGATGCGTGCCCGCGACGTCTCGCGCGTCCGCACGGAGGACCAGGCGCCGACACCTCCGGCATCTCCGCCGCAACCCGTGAAGCCCCGCAGAGGGGAGAAGCGCCGGCTCGCGAAACGCCGCGCCGCCGCGCAGCTCTGACACAGCTCTGGCCAGCGACCGGCCGCCCGCGTCGGCCGGCTTGCACCGGCTCCGGCCGGTCCACCAGGCCGACCGGCCCCTGCGTCGGCCTGGCACCTGGGGCACGGCGCGCTGCGTCCGCCGTCCGCATCGTTACCCGGCTTCCCGTCAGTCCGGCAGCCGGGGAAGGTCACCGCTCTGCTCGTAGGCGGTCAGCATGGCGATGCGCCGGACGTGCCGCTCCTCACCGGAGAACGGCGTATCGAGGAAGATCTCGACGAACCGCGTTGCCTCGTCGGTCGTGTGCATCCGCGCGCCGACGCTGATGATGTTCGCGTCGTTGTGCTCGCGGCCGAGTCGGGCGGTCTCCTCACTCCAGGCGAGGGCCGCGCGTGCGCCGGCGACCTTGTTCGCGGCGATCGCCTCGCCGTTTCCCGAACCGCCGATGACGACGCCGAGCGAGCCCGGCTCGGCGACGGTCCGGGCCGCCGCGTCCATGACGAACGGTGGATAGTCGTCCTGGGGGTCGTAGTTCTTCGGGCCGCAGTCGACCGGCTCGTGCCCCTGCTCGGTCAGCCATCCGATCAGGTGCTGCTTGAGCTCGTAGCCCGCGTGGTCGGAACCGAGATAGACGCGCATGCCGCAAAGTCTGTCAGGTCGGCGCCGCCCGCCGTACGGCCGGGGGTTCGGCGCGAGCGTCCACCCGGCACAGCCGTCAGGACGGTGCCGCGCGACGTACGGCCGCCGCAGCCGTGACCGGCCGGGGAACGCGCCGGAAGGCCTTAGAACTGCAGCGACTTGACCTCCAGGAACTCCTCCATCCCGTAGCGGCCGAGTTCACGCCCCAGCCCGGACTGCCGGTAGCCGCCGAACGGCGCCACGGGGTTGAAGCGACCTCCGTTGATCTCCACCTGTCCCGCCTTGATGCGGCGGGCGACCGCCACCGCGTGGTCGCGGTCCGCCGACCACACGGCCGCCGCCAGCCCGTACGGGGTGTCGTTCGCGATGCGCACGGCGTCGTCCTCGGAGTCGTACGCGAGGATCGCCAGGACGGGCCCGAAGATCTCCTCGCGGGCGATCGTCATCGACGGCGTGACGTCCGCGAAGACGGTGGGCGGAACGTAGTAGCCGGGGCGCATCGAGGAGTCCGTGCCGCCTGTCACCAGCCGCGCCCCCTCCTCGACGCCCTTCTCCACGTAGCCGCGGACGCGCTCCAGTTGGGCGCGGGACACGAGCGGGCCGAGGCGGGCGCCCTCATCGAACGGGTCGCCGGGAGTGTGGCGCTCCGCGGCCTTGGCCGCGAGCGCCACCGCCTCGTCGTACAGGCCGCGCGGCACCAGCATGCGGGTCAGGGCGTTGCAGGTCTGCCCGGAGTTGACGAACGCCTTGGCGACGCCCACCTTCACCGCGAGGGCGAGGTCCGCGTCCGGGAGGATGAGGTTGGGCGACTTGCCGCCCAGTTCGAGCGCGACACGCTTGACCGACGCGGCGGCCAGCGCGGCGACGCGCCGTCCGGCACGCGTGGAGCCGGTGAAGGACACCATGTCAACGTCCTCATGGGCCGCGATCGCCTCGCCGACCACGGGGCCGGTGCCGGACACCAGGTTGAACACCCCCGGCGGCAGACCGGCCTCGTCGACGATGTCGGCCAGCGCGTATGCGGCGAGCGGAGCGACCTCACTGGGCTTCAGGACGACGGTGCAGCCGGCCGCGAGGGCGGGGGCGACCTTGGCGACGACCTGGTGCAGCGGGTAGTTCCACGGCGTGATCGCGCCGACGACGCCGACCGGCTCGCGGACGATCACCGAGTTCCCGCAGCGCTCGCCCGCGAAGTCGTACGTCCCGAGCAGGTCGACCATGCCGGTCAGCACCGCGATCGGGGTGCCGACGTGCACTTTCTGCGCGAGCGCGTACGGGGCGCCCAAGTCGGTCGCGATGACCCTCGCCAGCTCGTCCTGGCGGGCCACCATGCCGGCCAGGATCCCCTGGAGGTACGCGGCGCGTTCCTCCGGCACCGTGGCCTCCCAGGCGGGCAGTGCCCGTCGCGCCTGGGCCACGGCCCGGTCCACGTCGGCCGTCGTGCCCTCCGGTATCCGGTCGATGACCTGTTCGTTCGCCGGGTTCATGACATCGATCGTCGCCGTGGCCGATGAGTCCGCCCACGCTCCGCCCACATAGATCACATCGCGCATGCCATCCATCCTTCCCCCGGTCGCCGGACACCGACCAACCGTCCAGGTGAGGGATATGGGTCCCCCTCCGGAGCAGGGTCGGGCCCCGGGCAGGAGCCTCGAACGGCATACGAACGGCTGTTGCGAGTGTTTTGCAACAGGGATTGAATGGCGAAAGGGCGCACGTCCGCGCCGACGGCCGGAACGAGGAGGATGGATGACGACGGTGCAGTCCGCGGCGCGTACCCGGCTGGGCCGGGCGGAGTGGGGGCGTCTCGCCGGGATGGCCGGCTTCGTGGCGCTGTTGCACGTCGCCGGCTGGGGGATCCTGCTCCTCCTCGTCGTGCCCGGTCACTACAACCTCGGCAACGGCAAGCTGTTCGGGGTCGGCATCGCCCTGACGGCGTACGCGCTGGGCATGCGCCACGCGTTCGACGCGGACCACCTGGCCGCCATCGACAACACCACCCGCAAACTGATGTCCGACGGCCAGCGGCCGGTGTCGGTCGGGTTCTGGTTCTCGCTCGGACACTCGTCCGTCGTCTTCACCGCCTGCGTCCTGCTCGGCTTCGGCGTCAAGGCGCTGTCCAACGGCATCTCCGACCAGGGCTCCGGGCTGCACCAGATCACCGGAACGATCGGCCCCACCGTCTCCGGGACCTTCCTCGCGATCATCGCCTTGATCAACCTGGTGATCCTCATGGGGATCCTCAAGGTGTTCCGCGAGATGCGCGCGGGCGTCTACGACGAGGCGGCGCTGGAGGAGCAGCTGAACAACCGCGGCTTCATGAACCGCTTCCTCGGCCGTTTCACCAAGGCGATCACCAAGCCGTGGCAGATGTACCCGCTGGGCTTCCTGTTCGGGCTGGGCTTCGACACCGCCACCGAGATCGGCCTCCTGGCGCTCGCGGGATCGGCCGCCAGCGCCGCGGCGCTCCCCTGGTACGCCGTGCTCTGCCTGCCGATCATCTTCGCGGCCGGCATGTCGCTGTGGGACAGCATCGACGGCACGTTCATGAACTTCGCGTACGGCTGGGCGTTCTCCAATCCGGTCCGCAAGATCTTCTACAACATCGTCCTGACCGGGATCTCCGTGGCGTTCGCCTTCGTGATCGGCGGCACGGAGCTGCTGCAGGTCGCCCAGGACCGGTTCGGGCTGCACGGCGGCTTCTGGGACTGGATCGCCGGCCTGGACCTCAACACGGCCGGGTTCGTCGTGACGGGCCTGCTGGTGGTCATCTGGACGGGGGCGCTGGCGGTCTGGAAGTTCGGTCGCATCGAGCAGCGGTGGTCGGCGGCCCTCCAGGACTCGGACGCCTGAGACGGCGTCATCGCCGGGGGCCACGCGGCCCCCGGCGATCCGCGGATCAGTCGAAGATCGGGTCGCGCGTCCGGCTGCGCTTGAGCTCGAAGAAGCCGTCCGTGCCCGCGACGAGGCGGACACCGTCCCAGAGCCGCGCCGCCGCCTCGCCCCGCGGGATCGGCGACACGACCGGGCCGAAGAACGACGCGCCCTCGACGGAGATGACCGGCGTGCCGACGTCGTAGCCGACCCGGTCCATGCCGTCGGTGTGCGAGGCGCGCAGCGCCTCGTCGTACTCGTCGCTGTCGGCCGCCGCCACGAGCGCGCGGTCCAGGCCGGCCGCCTCGAGGGCGTCCTCGATGACCTGGCGGACGTCCTTGCGCTGCTCGTCGTGGAAGCGGGTGCCGAGCTCGGTGTAGAGCGCGCCCAGGACCTCGGCGCCGTACTTCTTCTCGGCCGCGACGCAGACCCGGACCGGTCCCCAGGCCTCCTTTATGAACGCGGTGTACTGCTCGGGCAGGTCACGACCCTCATTGAGCACGGCGAGGCTCATGACGTGCCACCGAACGTCGATCGGCCGAAGCCGCTCGACCTCGAGGATCCATCGTGAGGTGATCCAGGCCCACGGGCACCTCGGGTCGAACCAGAAATCCACCGGTGTGCGCTCGATGTCGGTCACCGCAACCTCCAGAATTGCCTCGGCGTGTCCTCCAGGACCGCCGTCGAATCGCCGGGAGACCTCGCGACGAGGTCGCCGGCCCGTCTGCCGGGCTCCGGACGTCGCTCCGACACCGGGCCCGTAACCAGCAACCGACGCGATCGGGTCGGCATTCCGCCCAAGAGTTTTCCCAGATCCGAGGGCATGATCACTATCTCGGGGTTAGATGGGTGCTGAGGCGGGCCGCCATTCGTGCCGGCGCCCTTCGAGCCGTACCGTTGGTACCACCATGACGTCGTGAAACGAGGCGAGGAGTTCACTTGGCTGGCAATCTGACGCGCGATGAGGCGCGGGAGCGCGCCCGGCTGCTGACCGTCGAGTCGTATGAGGTCGACCTCGACCTCACGACGAGGGCGGAGACATTCGTCTCGGACACGACGATCAGGTTCGGCTGCGCCGAACCGGGCGCGTCCAGCTTCGTCGACCTCCACGACGCGAAAGCGGTCCGCGAGATCACACTGAACGGTCAGGCGCTCGACCCCGGGTCGTACGACCCGGAGAAGGGCCGGATCCCGCTCCCCCGGCTGGCCGCCGAGAACGAGCTGCGGGTGGTCTCCGACAACGCCTACTCCCGGACCGGCGAGGGACTCCACCGCTTCGTCGACCCGGTCGACAAGGAGGCGTACCTCTACACGCAGTTCGAGACCTGCGACGCGCACCGCATGTACGCCTGCTTCGACCAGCCGGACCTGAAGGCGCGGTTCGAGCTGAGCGTGACCGCGCCCGAGCACTGGCAGGTCATCACCAACAACGCCCCCGACCGCTCCGAGGGCGGCCGCTGGCACTTCCCGGCGACCCCGGGCATCTCCACCTACATCACCGCTCTGGTCGCCGGCCCGTACCACGTCGAGCGCGACGAGTACGTCAGCGACGACCAGCGCATCCCGCTGGGTGCCTACTGCCGGGCCAGCCTCGCCGAGCACCTCGACGCCGACGCGATCTTCGAGGTGACCAAGCAGGGCTTCGACTTCTTCCGCGAGGTCTTCGCCCGGCCGTACCCGTTCGACAAGTACGACCAGCTGTTCGTGCCGGAGTTCAACGCGGGCGCGATGGAGAACGCCGGCTGCGTCACGTTCCTCGAGGACTACGTCTTCCGGTCGCGCGTGACGGACGCCGCCTACGAGCGCCGCGCCGAGACGATCCTGCACGAGATGGCGCACATGTGGTTCGGCGACCTCGTCACCATGCGCTGGTGGGACGACCTGTGGCTGAACGAGTCGTTCGCGACGTACATGAGCGTGCTGTGCCAGTCCGAGGCCACCCGGTGGAAGGGCGCCTGGACGACCTTCGCGAACCTGTGGAAGGCCTGGGCGTACCGCCAGGACCAGCTCCCGTCGACCCACCCGATCTCCGCCGACATCCCCGACATCCGGGCGGTCGAGGTCAACTTCGACGGCATCACGTACGCCAAGGGCGCCAGCGTCCTCAAGCAGCTCGTCGCCTACGTCGGGCGCGACAACTTCATCAGCGGCGTCCGCAGCTACTTCGACCGGCACGCGTGGGGCAACACCTCGCTGTCCGACCTGCTCGACGCCCTCGAGGAGACCTCGGGCCGCGACCTGACCTCCTGGTCCAAGGAGTGGCTGGAGACGGCCGGCGTCAACACGATGCGCCCGTCGTACGAGGTCGACGACGAGGGCCGCTTCACCTCGTTCGCGGTGCTGCAGGAGGCGCCGGAGAACCACCCGACGTTGCGCTCGCACCGGGTGGCGATCGGCCTGTACGACCGGACGGACGCGGGCATCGTGCGCCGCCACCGGGTCGAGCTCGACGTGGTGGGCGCCCGTACGGAGGTCGCCGAGCTGGTCGGCGAGCGCCGCCCCGACCTGGTGCTGGTCAACGACGACGACCTGACCTACGCCAAGATCCGCCTCGACGAGCACTCGTTGCGCACGCTCATCGACGGGATCGGCGAGATCACCGAGGGCCTGCCGCGGGCGCTGTGCTGGTCGGCGGCCTGGGACATGTGCCGCGACGCCGAGCTGGCCGCCCGCGACTACGTCCGGCTGGTGCTGTCCGGCATCCGCGGCGTCACCGACGTCTCGGTGGCCCAGACGCTGCTGCGGCAGGCGCGGCTGGCGACCTCCCAGTACGCCGATCCGGCGTGGCGGAACATGGGCTACCGCCTGGTGGCCGACGAGTTGCACACGCTGATGACCGCTGCCGAGCCGGGCTCGGACTGGCAGCTCACCTACACCCAGGCGTTCGTGTCGGTGGCCACCTCGGACGACCACGTGGCGTACGTCCGCGGGCTCCTCGACGGCTCCACGACCCTGGAGGGCCTGGTCGTCGACACGGACCTGCGCTGGTCGCTGCTGCGGCGTCTCGTCGTACGCGGTGCGGCCGGCGAGGAGGAGATCGAGGCGGAGCGGCACCGCGACCCGACCGCCGCGGGCGAGCGGCACGCGGCCGGCGGCCGCGCCGCGATCCCGACCGTGGAGGCCAAGGCCACGGCGTGGGAGCGCATCATCGGCGGCGACCTGCCCAACGCCGTGTTCCGCGCGACGCTCGGCGGCTTCGTCGACACCGACGACGTCACGCTGCTCGAGCCGTACGTCGAGAGGTACTTCGCCGAGGTCGGCCGGATCTGGTCATCCTGGTCGAGCGACATGGCCAGCACGTTCGCCGAGAACGCCTACCCGTTCCTGGTGATCTCACCGGCCACGATCGACCGCACCACCGCCTACATCGAGGCGGAGAACCCGCCGCCGGCCCTGCGCCGCCTGCTCGTCGAGGGGCGTGACGGCGTGGCCCGCGCGCTTCGGGCGCGGGAGAAGGACCGGCGGAGCGCGTAGGCGCCCAGAGTCAAGGCCCGGCCGGTCTCCGGCCGGGCCTTGTCCATGCTCAGCCCTGGTAGGCCGCGGCCGATCGCTGGCGCTGCCGGGTGCCGAGCACGTGCTCGACCAGGGTGATCAGCACCTGCTTGACCGACTCCCGTTCCCGGGCGTCGCAGGTGATCACCGGCACATGGGGTTCGAGGTCGAGCGCGGTGCGGACCGCCTCGATGTCCGGCTGGGACGCGCCTTCGAAGCGGTTCAGCCCGATGATGAACGGCATGCCCCGGCGCTCGAAGAAGTCGATCGAGGAGAAGCAGTCGGCCAGCCGCCGGGTGTCGGCGAGGACGACCGCGCCGATCGAGCCCACGGCCAGTTCGTCCCACATGAACCAGAACCGCTTCTGCCCCGGCGTTCCGAACACGTACAGGACGAGCCCGTCGCCGAGCGTGATACGGCCGAAGTCCATCGCGACGGTCGTCGTGGTCTTCTGCTCCACGCCGGAGGTGTCGTCGACGCCGACGCTCTGCGAGGTGAGCATCTCCTCGGTGCGCAGCGTCTGGATCTCACTGACCGTGTTGACCAGGGTGGTCTTGCCCGCCCCGAATCCGCCGGCGACCAGCACCTTGACCGCGAGCTGGGTTCCCATCTGCATCTCAGTACCCGCTTTCACTGGAACGGGCGCCGTGGTGGAGCCGCGAGGAGATGGCCTCCGCCTGCGGGGCCACGCGTACGACGAGCCCGTCGGAAGTGCCGGCCGATACTGCGCGCTGCGGCGTCACTGGCAAATCTCCTCTTCCGTTTCCTGCCGGTACGTCGCCCGGCACCGACATGATCCCACCGACAGCGAACCAAGATCCATCAATTGGAATACGGATTTGTAACTCGGCCCTAACGTTGCCGCGGTCTGGCCGATTTAGCGCCCTACGCCCGGGAGGTGGTGAAACCAGCCCGGTCGGGCAGGGCCGATGTCCCTCCGGCATGGCACAGTGAACGCGTGGAGACGGCACACGAAGTACTCAGGACACTCGCCTGGCGCTACGCCTTCGGGGACCTCGCCGCCCTCTGCGAGGCGGGTGCCGCGGGACCGCGGCCGGACATCGCCGCCGAGGTCCGGCTGCTGTGCTCGTTCGGGCAGCGGTTGATCGACCTGGACGCGGAGGATTTCGGCGTGCCGGAGGTCACCGGCGACCCGGTCGTCGACGCCCACAAGGTGCCCGATCACCTGCTCGGCCGCGCCCGGGCCAGCAGGATGCCGCAGTCCGCCAAGGAGCGCACGCGTGGCGCGCTGCGGACGCTCCGCCCGGCGTACGGCCTGCTGCTGGAGGTGATCGAGGCGCGATGGCGACGGCGGGAGATGGCGGCCCTGGTCGCGGCCGTGCACATCGCCTCGGAGTACCTCCCGCTGCTGGCCTGGGAACCGGTCCTCGGCCACGCCGGCGACCCGGCGCTCCTGGCCGCAGCGGTCGGCGGCCCCGACAGCCGGTTCGGCGTCCTGCCGCAGCCGGGCCGGCCCTGCGAGTGCGACCTGACGCGCCCCGAGCAGTCCGCCGCCGAACGCGCGCTGCGGGTGGCCGGTGAGCCCGGCCCCGGCTGGCGCGCCTACCTCGACCGCCAGCACAGCATGCTCGCGTCCGCCCTCCGCCGCTGCGCCGCATCGTGCCGCACGCCCTGCGACGTGGTCACGCGCCAGTCCCCCGACGTGCTGGAGGCCCTGACCGCCCGCTGCCGGCTGGCGCAGGAGTTCGCCGACGGCGCGCTCGTGCGCCTGCGCCACGCCGCGCCGGTCGGGCACGGCTTCGGGGTGCCGAGCCCCGACGAGGTCGAGGACGCATGGTCGCGGACCCGCAGGTCGCTCGGCAACCACCCGCTCGGACGCGCGGTGGCCGAGCCCAGCACCGTCTACTGCCTCCCAGGGCTGCCCGAGGTGTTCTCCGCGGCCGCCGGGCACCCGATCCTCCCCGACACGCTGCTGCACGACGTGACCGTGCACATCGTCGCGATCCTCGAACGCTGAGAGCTCGCGCGAGATGGCGTCGGATCAGCGAGCGGCGCCGCGAGCCGCCAGCTCTAAGCCAGGACCGGGCCGAGGGCGGCCGGCAGCCGGGGGTGGCGGGGAAGCTCGTCGAGGAGCACCGGGCGGCCGGCGGCGTCCGCCAGGGGGATCCGCCAGTTCGGGTACTCATCCGTCGTGCCCGGCTGGTTCTGCGTACGCCGCTCGCCCACGGCGTCCGCCAGCGACACCCCGACCAGCCTCGCCGGCGTACGCGCGAGGAAGGCGTGCAGCGCCGCCGTCATGTCCGCCGTGTCCAGGCCCAGCGAGGTGAGCAGTTCCTTCCACTCGCCCAGGAACCGGGCGAGCTCGGCGTACTCCTCGGCCGCGGGGCGGGTCAGCAGGCCGAGTCGCTCTCGCAGGGCGATGTGGTCGCCGTTCAGGTAGCCCTCGATGGGCGGCATGTCGTGGGTGCCCACGGTGGCCAGGCAGAGCTCCCGCCACTTCCCCGGCGGCAGCGGCGCGCCGTTCTCATCGCGTTCGAACCACGCCATCGACGTGCCGAAGACGCCGCGCTCGGCGAACACGTCGCGCATGTAGTCCGCGACGGTGCCGAGGTCCTCGCCGATCACCACGGCGCCGGCCTCGTGCGCCTCGGCCAGCAGCACGCCCAGCAGGTCGCCGTACGGGTACGAGACGTACGTGCCGTCGGCCGGGGAGGCGCCCTCCGGCACCCACCACAGCCGGAAGACCTGCATGGCGTGGTCGAGACGGAGCCCGCCCGCGTGCCGGAGGACGTGGCGGAGCATGTCGCGGTACGGCGCGTACCCCGCCGCCGCGAGTCGCTGCGGGTGCCAGGGCGGCTGTCCCCAGTCCTGGCCGCGCTGGTTGAACTCGTCCGGCGGCGCGCCCACGCTCATCCCCGGGGCGAACAGGTCCTGGTAGGCCCACGCGTCCGCCCCGCCGGGGTCGACGCCGACGGCCAGGTCGTGGACGACGCCCAGGTCCATGCCGGCCTCGCGCGCGGCGTCCTGGACGGCGCCGAGCTGTTCGTCGAGCCACCACTGCAGCCGGCGGTGGAACTCCACGCGGTCGGCGCGCCGTTCCCGCTCGGCCGCGACCTCCGCGGACCGGGGGTCGCGCAGCCCGGCCGGCCAGGACCGCCAGTAGGACCCGTGCTCCTCGGCAAGGGCGGACCAGGTCGCGAAGGCGGTGAGCGCCTCTCCCTCCCGCTCGCGGAACGCCGCGTACGCCGCCGCGCGCTCCGGGTCGAGCGGCACCGCGACCAGGAGCTCCAGCGCCGCCCGCTTGGCCGCCCAGGCCGCGTCCCGGTCGATCTCGTCGATCGTCTGAGACCGGGCCCGCTCCGGAGCGGCGAGTTCGTCGATCCGCCGCCGTATCCCGGGGTCGACGGCGGCGTACTCGGGGACCTCCTCCGGCCGTAGGTACAGCGGGCTGGTGTAGCGGCGGCTCATCGGCAGGTACGGCGACGGCCGGACCGGCGGGGCCGGCTCGCCCGCGTGCAGCGGGTTGACGAGGACGAATCCGGCGTCGAGCTCGCGGCCGCTCCACGCCACGAGCTCCCGCAGGTCGGCGAGGTCTCCCATGGCCCACGAACGACTCGACCGCACGGAGTACAGCTGGGCCATCAGGCCCCAGGACCGCTCACCGGGGTCCGGCGCCCGGGACGGCGCGACGAGCAGCGGCACGGCCTCTTCGCGATCGCCGCGGCGCGCCTGTACCCGATGCCAGCCGAGCGGCGTCTCCGGCGGCAGCCGGTACGCCGTCCGGAAGTCGGCGGCCTCCGCCGACGTGGCGGGCGGCCGCCCTTCCGCGGAGGACGGCGGTGCGGACTCCGCGGGAGAGAGACGCAGTTCGTCGCCGGTGGCGAGTTCGACCCACAGCTCGGCGTCGTCCGCCGCGAGCAGGTCCTCGCCCGCGAAGACGACGGCGGTGGGCGGGAGCAGGCGGGCACGGCGCTCGCGGTCGATCCGCTCCCGCTCACGGCGTACGGCCTCCGGCGAGGACACGTCCGCCCCCAGCGCGGTGAGCACCGCCGTGATCGTCGTGACCGGGACGTCGGCCGGCCGGCCCCGCCAGTCCCTGTACGAGGTCTCGACGCCGTACGCCGCGGCCAGCGCGTTCAGGTCCTCGGTGTCCTCAGCCACGATCCCCCCGTTGTCATCCGCTCCTGCCACCATGCCTACGTGCCCCGTGGATCAGTCCCAAATCGGGGGACGGCGGTGCTCCCACGGACGGGCCTCCTCCAGCTGCGCCGACAGGGCGATCAGCGTGGCCTCGTCGCCCATCCGGCCGGCGAGCATGACGCCGATGGGCAGGCCACCGTCGGTCCAGTGCAGGGGGATGTTCACCGCGGGCTGGCCGGTGACGTTGTACACCGAGGTGAACGGCGTGAAGAGCGTCTGCCGCCGGAAGTTCTCCACGGGGTCGGCCTCCGGGAAGTGCCCGATGGGAACGGGCGGCAACGCGAGGGTCGGCTGCAGGATCACGTCGTAACGATCGAGGAGCGCCAGCCCCGTCCGTACGGCGGCCTGCAGTGCCGCCTGGGCGCGCAGGAACTGCCGAGCGGTGATCGCGTTGCCGCGCTCGCGCAGCCATCGGGTCAGCGGGCGCAGGTGCTCCTCCCGCTCGGCCGGCACCGGGGTGAGCGTTGCCATGGACGCCCAGAGGATCTCGAAGTAGGGCATGAGCTCCTCCTTCCACGGCGGATCGATGTCCTCCACGTCATGGCCCAGCTCCGCCAGCAGTTCACTCGCGGCCTCGTAGGCGGCGAGGCAGTCGGGGTGCACCTCGGCGGCGGAGACCGGTGGGACGGCGCTCCGGCCGATGCGCAGCCGTCCCGGCGCCCGGTCGGCGGCCTCGAGGAAGGTCCCCTCCGGCGGCGCGGCGCGGTAGATGTCGCCGGGGGCGTTGCGGGCCATGACGTCGAGGAGGAGGGCGGCGTCCCGGACGGTACGGGTGATCGGGCCGTGGCTCGTCAGGCCGACGAGGTCGGGGACGATCGGCCCCTGGCTGATGCGGCCGCGGGTCGGCTTGAGCCCGAACAGGCCGCAGACGCCGGCCGGGATCCGGATGGACCCGCCGCCGTCGCTGCCGTGCGCGGCCGGTGCGAGCCCGGCCGCGACCGCCGCGGCGGCGCCGCCGCTGGACCCGCCCGCGGAGCGTTCGAGATCCCAGGGTGTACGCGCTGGCGGTGCCACGTCGTTTTCCGTGTAACAGGGCAGTCCGAATTCCGGCGTATTGGTCTTCCCCAGCAGAATCGTCCCCGCTTGGCGCAGAAAAGCGACGATGTTGTCGTCGGTGAATGCCGTGAAGTCGCTAAAGGCCGCCGAACCGAGTGTCGTCCGTACGCCCTTGACCATGTTGAGGTCCTTGACGGGGAACGGAACGCCGAGCAGTGGAGCGTCGTCGCCCGCCATCACCGCCCGCTCGGCCTCCTTCGCCTGCTCACGCGCGAGGTCGGCGGTCACGGTCACGTAGGCGCCGACGCGGTCCGACAGGCGATCGATGCGATCGAGGTAGTGCTCGACGATCTCGATCGGCGAGAGCTCCCGGCGGCGGATCGCGACGGCCTGCTCCCGGACACTGAGGTCATGAATATGCGTCACAAGTGAAAACGGTACGCCCACCGAAAGTTGCAGACGAGCAGTGGGGGATGGGATTTATCTACCCTGGTAGCATGCTACCGAACCGCTTGTGCACGGAGACAAAAGTATCAACCGGACACGACTATGCACTCGGCTCGGGCTCTGGTTACGCTTCGCACGGAAGATCATGTGTGCTGCAGTCAATCGAGCACGGAGTGTCGACAATGGCCAGTGTGGAGCGCGGCGAGACCACTCAGACGTCCACACGCGAGCACCCTGACGACGAACGTCCGTACGAGCTGACCGGCGACGAAGGCTCGGCCGAACGTCCTGACGCGGGACGCCCGCCCAGGCGGCGGAGGGAGCAGGCGATCGGAGGTCGGATCAGCGATCCGCAGATCCAACGCTGGATGATCCGGACCGGTGCGGCCACCCTTCTGGGCCTGCTGTTCGCGATCGTCTTCGAGATCCGGATCGGCCTGGCCGTGGCGGCGCTCACCGTGATCGTCGATGTCGTCCGGCGGTCACGTCAGCACTCCAGCGTCGAGGCGTGGCGCAAGCCGTCGGTCGCGGAGCGCAGGACCGAGCGGCAGCTGCGGAGCATGGAGAAGGCCGGCTACCGCGCCCTCCACGCCCGCGCCGTCCCCCGCGACGAGGACGGCGTCAGCGACGGGCAGATCGACCATCTCGTCATCGGGCCGACCGGGGTGTACGCCGTCGACTCGGAGAAGTGGGACAAGCGGCTCCCCGTACGGGCGCTGTCGCACCGCAAGCTGTACCTGGGGCCGTTCAACAAGAAGGAGCGCCTCGACGAGGCCCGCTGGGAGGCCGACCAGGCCAGCAAGCTGATCAGCGCGGAGCTCGGGTACGAAGTGCCGGTGCAGCCGTCGCTGGCCATCTACGGCCCGGCGATCTCCTGGAAGGTGCTGATGGTCCGCAACGTCGACGTCTACTCCGGTGGGCGGGCCCGCAACTACCTGCGGCGTCGGCCCAAGATTCTCACCGCGGTGGACATCGAGCGGATCTACAGCGCCGCCGAGCGGGTGCTGCCGCCGAAGTACCCGGATCCCGATCCGAGCTGAACCGGGACTCGACGCGCGCTGCATCTCGGAAACTGAGACCACCGTCTCATCCGGGCCGCCGACCCCATACGATCGAACTCTGAGGACGAGTCGATGGGAGAGGCAGATGCCCCCGCTGAGGTCACGAACGGTCACGCACGGCAGGAACATGGCGGGAGCCCGCGCCCTCCTCCGGGCCACCGGCGTAGCGCGTGAGGACTTCGGCAAGCCCATCATCGCGGTCGCCAACAGCTTCACCGAGTTCGTTCCCGGCCACGTCCATCTGCGCGAGGTCGGCCAGGTCGTCGCCGCCGCGGTCAAGGAGGCGGGCGGCGTCCCGCGCGAGTTCAACACGATCGCGGTCGACGACGGCATCGCCATGGGCCACGGCGGCATGCTCTACTCCCTGCCGTCGCGGGAGCTGATCGCCGACTCGGTCGAGTACATGGTCAACGCGCACTGCGCGGACGCCATGATCTGCGTCTCCAACTGCGACAAGATCACCCCGGGCATGCTCAACGCGGCGCTGCGGCTGAACATCCCCACGGTGTTCGTCTCCGGCGGCCCGATGGAGGGCGGCAACGCCACGCTGGTCGACGGCACGGTCCGCAAGCG
>JBJMIW010000039.1:0-25258 GCA_045806665.1 Actinoallomurus sp. | reverse complement strand
TGCCTGGACGACCCGGTGGGCACGGAGCAACCGCAGGTGGTGCGAGACGGCCGACTCGCTGGCGCCGGCGACGGCGGCCAGGTCGCACACGCACATCTCACCCTTCAGCAGCGCGACCAGCACCTTGAGCCGGCCGGGGTCGGAGAGCAGCCCGAAGACGTCGGCGGCCTCGGCGACGTCGCTCTCCGGGGGGATGGACGCGCACACCGTGGCGACGCGGTCGGCGTCCACCATGCGGACCGCGTACGGCTCGAGACCGACGGCCACCTGGTCATCTGAACGATTGCTCATACATCGTCACCTTAGGTGAGGCCTCGGTGCGATGCCAACAGCGCCTATCCGGACGTCCGCTGGACCGCGATCACGGCGACGTCGTCGTCGAGACGTTTCTCGACGTACACGCGCAGGTCCGCGTGCAGGCGATCGACGAGCCGGTCAGGGTCGTCCTCCGCCCACGCGAGCAGACGCTCCCGGAGGGGATAGAACGCGCCGGAGGTGTCGCGGGCCTCGATCACGCCGTCGGTGTAGAGGAGCAGGACGTCACCGGGGTGGAAGGAGAACGTGTCGACCTGAGCGTCGGCCGGGGACAGGTCCCCCAGACCGAGCGGCGGCGCGGGTCGGGCCGCCACGAGTTCGATGACGCGTCCGCCCGTCAGCAGCAGGGGCGGCGGATGCCCGCGGTTCAGGATGCGCAGACACGGCTCCTCGTCGGGAATGTCCACGACGACGGCGGTGACGAAGCTCTCCGCCGACCCAAGATCACCGCCGTCCAGCCGAGTGGGATCGATCGCGGCGGCGCCGTCGAGGAAGGTCAGCAGATCGCGGAGCGCCGACCGCTGATGGGCGGCCGCCCGGAACGCGCCGACGACGAGGGCGGCGGTGTCCATGGCGGCCAGGCCCTTCCCCCGGACGTCCCCGATGATCAGCCGGGTGCCCTCCCCGATGCGCACCGCGCCGAACAGGTCGCCCCCGATCTTCGCCTCCTGTTCGGCGGTCAGGTAGAGGGAGGCGATGCGCAGCGGGCCGATGCGTTCGGGGAGGGGGCGGATCAGCACCCGCTGGGCCGTCTCGGCGACCGAGCGGACGCGTGTCAGCTCATGCCGGTGCCGCTGCCGTATGGCGGAGACGAAGACGACCACGCCTGTGATCATGACCAGCGTGGACAGCTGCATCTCGTACTCCGCGACCCCGCCCCACTTCTCGGACACGCCGACGAGCACATAGGCCGCGACCGCCCCCATCCCGATCAGTGCGACCTCACCCGGGCCGGCGAAGGAGGCCGTGATCGCAGGCGCAATGACGAGCAACGGGCCCAGGTGGATACGGGGCCCATTGGCGATATCGACCGCCAGGATGCCTATGATCAACGACAGCGGTAGCGCCACCAGCACGCTGCCTTGCCACCATGATCGAGACGTGACCGGACGGTTCTCCCTGAACCGCCGCACCACTCCTGCGTACCCGCTCGTCAGGTGTCATATCCAGGTGCGGGCGGCCTCCTCGACCGGCATGGCGGTCTCGGCCCTTCGCTCGGGGGTGCGGACGTGCTCCGGCAGCAGGCCGTAGACCATGATCCGGGCCATGACCTGGGACAGCAGCCGCCGGCCGCGCGCGGTCTCCAGGATGGCGGGAAGTCGCGGCTCGGCGTTCCCCAGCGCCTGGTCGATGATGCGACGCTGGATGATCCGCTGGACGGCCTGGGTCCCGATCGTCGGCACCGCCCGGCGCCGCTGGACACGACGGACCAGGCCGGGGTTGAAGGTGCGGTCGAACCGTGCGGGATCGGCCTGCGCACAGTACAGCGGCTCGGCCAGCAGGTTGGCGGTCGCCACGGCGTCCTGGACGGCCAGGTTGATGCCGACGCCGCCGATCGGCGACATCGTGTGGGCGGCGTCGCCGATGGCGAGCAGGCCGGGCCGGTCCCAGCGCGAGAGCCGGTCGAGGCCGACCTCCAGGAAGGCGACCTTGTCCCAGTCGTCGATCTCCCGCACCCGATCGCCCAGGAACGGGACGAGCCCGGCGAGCCGGTCCCGCAGGCTCTGGAGTCCCCGTACGCGGACGTCCTCGTACGACCCCTTGGGGATCAAGAAAGCGATCTGCCAGTAGTCCCCGCGGTCGATCGTCGCCGCCATCTCGCCCCGGCCGATGTACCCGCCGAGGCCACTGCCGTCGTCGGCCCTGCGGGACACCCGCAGCCAGAGGACGTCCATCGGCGCGCCGAGTTCGGTGGGGACCATGCCAGCGGCACGGCACAGGTCGGACCGGCGGCCGTCCGCGGCGACCGTGAGGACCGCCCGAAGTTCGTGCTCGCCGGAGGCGTCCCGGTAGCGGAGGCCCCGCACCGCGCCGTCCTCCTCCACCGGGCCGAGGACCTCGGCCTCCATCAGCAGCCGGAACGTCGGATAACGCTGCGCGCGCTCGGCCAGCAGGGTGAGGAAGTCCCACTGCGGGATCATCGCGATGTGGCGGTGCCTCCACCGGGTGAACCGGCTGAGGTCCGCGTCGACCAGCGGCCGGGTGCGCGTGCCGATCCGCAGGGTCGTCAGCTTCCGGTGCGGGACGCCCTCGAGCTCGTCGATCAGCCCGAGCTCGTCCATGAGCCGCAGTGTGGACGGGTGGACCGTGTCGCCCCGGAAGTCGCGGAGGAAGTCACCGTGCTTCTCCAGCACGGTCGTCCGCACCCCGGCCCGGGAGAGGAGCAGGCCGAGCATCATCCCGGCCGGACCGCCACCCGAGATGGCGCAGGTCGTCGTCTGAGCTTCCGGCATCGCGATCCCCTGCCTCGTCGCAACGATGACGTACGGGAACAGCCGTCGTGGCCCATACCCGCGCCGCACACCGGCGAACCCCCGCGTGATCGTCTGGACCCGGCTCGACGGCGACGTACGGCCGTCGGTGCGAGCGGTCCTCGACGCCCTGCGCTCCGCCGCCGGCGGCCCGGTCGTCAGCGGGGGCGGCGGGGGGCGGCGTCGCGTTCGCGGCGGACGGTAGGCTTGCGGCCCTTGATGGTGGTCTTGCGGAGCGCCTTGATCACGTCGTCGGCCGCCCCCTCGGGGATCTCGACGAGGGAGAACCTGTCGGCGATCTCGATCGTGCCGATGTCACGGCCGGACAGGCGGGACTCGCCGGCGATCGCGCCCACGAGGTCCTGCGGCCGGACCCCGGCGCTACGACCCGCCCCGACGAACAGCCGTGTCATGCCCTCCGCGGGCCCCCGGCCACGGCGTTCGCGGCGGCCGCCGTCCCGGCGGTCCCGCCCGTCCCGGCCGTCGCGACCGGGCTTGTAGGTGACCTCCGGGATCTCCTCCTCGTCGACCGTCGCCCCGCTGGAGTCGTAAGCGAGCTTGACCGCGGCGAGGGCCACCTCCATCACGTCGAACTCCTCGGCGAGCGGTTCGACGACGGCGAGGAACTGCGCGAGGTCGTCCTCGAGGAGGCTTTCCTGCAGCGCCGCGCGGGTCAGCTCGAAGCGCCGGGCCCGCAGGTCGGCGACGGTGGGGACCTTCTGGACGGTGATCCGCTGCTTGATCTGGCGTTCGATCGCCTTGAGCATCCGGTGCTCGCGCGGCTCGGCGAGGGTGATCGCGACGCCCTCGCGGCCGGCCCGGCCCACCCGGCCGATGCGGTGCACGTACGACTCGGACGCGGAGGGGACGTTGTAGTTGACCACGTGGGTGAGCTGCTCGATGTCCAGCCCGCGCGCGGCCACGTCGGTGGCGATGAGCAGTTCGGCCGCGCCGTTCCGGAGGCGGCCCATGACCCGGTCCCGCTGCTCCTGGCTCATGCCGCCGTGCAGCGCCTCGGCGCGGTACCCGGAGCCGTTGAGGTTCTCGGTGAGCTGGTCGACCTCCTCGCGCGTACGGCAGAACACGATCGCGGCGGTGGGCGACTCGACGTCGAGGAGCCGGCCGAGTGCCGCGGGTTTGTGGGCGCGGCCGACGACGTACGCCTCCTGCCGCACCTTCGGCGCCTCACCGGGGGCGGGCGCCTCGCGGCCCATCTGGATCCGGACGGGTTCGCGGAGGTACCGCCCGGTGATCCCCTCGATGCGCGGCGGCAGCGTCGCCGAGAACAGCACCGTCTGGCGCTCCTCCGGGGTCTCCTGCAGGATCGCCTCGATGTCCTCGGCGAAGCCCATGTCGAGCATCTCGTCGGCCTCGTCGAGCACGACGGCGCGGACGGTGTCCAGCCTCAGGGTGCCGCGACCGATGTGGTCGAGGGCCCGTCCCGGCGTGGCGATCACGACGTCGACCCCGCGCTCGATCGACTTGATCTGCCACCCGATCGGCTGACCGCCGTAGATGGGAAGTGCGCGCACGCCCAGCTCGCGGCCGTACCGGTGGAACGCCTGCGAGACCTGGACGGCCAGCTCCCGGGTCGGCACCAGCACGAGCGCGACCGGGCCGGCGCCCCGGCCGTCCTCGGGCATCCGCTGCAGAATCGGCAGCGCGAACGCCGCGGTCTTGCCCGTGCCCGTCGCCGCCTGCCCGACCAGATCTTTGCCCTCGACCAGCGGAGGGATCGTCTCCCGCTGGATCG
Organism: Actinoallomurus sp.; assembly: GCA_045806665.1. Taxonomy (GTDB): domain Bacteria; phylum Actinomycetota; class Actinomycetes; order Streptosporangiales; family Streptosporangiaceae; genus Actinoallomurus. The sequence goes on along the minus strand of JBJMIW010000039.1, from coordinate 20,719 downwards.
GGGTGGGCTCCTCGTAGCCCAGACCGGACAGCGCGTTCAACAGCTCCGGCCGCAACCGCAGATCCGCGAAGCTCGTCGCGCCGTCTGCCGCGCCATCTGCCGTGCCGCCGGCCACGCCATCGGGCGTGCCCTCGGGCATGCCCTCGGGCGTGCCGCCGGCCGTGCCTACGGCTGTGCCATCGGTCGTCCCGTCGGTCGTCCCGTCGGACTGATCAGGGGTCATCATCAACTCGTCCTTCCCAAATGCTCACCTCTACGCCTACACCGTCCCGATCGGCACCGTTCGACCGCACCCCGGGTTGGAGCGTTCCCGGAGGCCGGGACCGGTGGACGGGCGCGTACGGCGGGTGCGGCCGGGAGGCCGAACGCTCGAGGCGGGCGACTCGCGCCCGTCAGGGCTTGCGCCCTACGCCCGCGATCGCCCAGAAGCTCCGGGGGTCGACGGCGGGTTCCCCGGCGTCCGGGCGCCAGGCCGGTACTTGGACGATACCGGGCTCGACGAGGTCCAGCCCGTCGAAGTAGGGCTCGACCTCGGCCCTGGTGCGGACGTTGCGCCGGCGGGCCCCGCCGCGGACGACGGCGGCCCGGGAGGAGCCGGTCAGCAGTGCCTCGGCGTGGTTGACGACGAGCGGGTCGTTGTCCACGTACACGATCCGCGCGCCGGGAGCCGTCGCGTGCGCGACCTCGTGCACGCTGCCCTGAGTCGGCAGCCCGCAGCCGATGTCGACGAACTGCCGGATCCCGGCCTCCACCAGGAAGCGCACCGCGCGGTCGAGGAACTTGCGAGCCTCGCGGGCCATCATGGGTAGCTCGGGCGCCATGGCGAGGGCACGGTCGGCGGCCTCACGATCGGCGGCGAAGTTGTCCTTTCCGCCGAGCATGTAGTCGATTACCCGGGCTTCATCCGGCATGGTCGGATCGAAGCCGGGCGGCATCGACCCTGACTTCACCTGCGCCCCCTCACGGACTCCACGGGTCAAATGATCTCAGAAACCGACGCCTACCGTCGGACTATGCAAAGTGTGATTAAAGCGGTGCATCTGGAAGGTCCTCCGGCCGTACGACCGTCAGGTCTTTCTTCGTCGGCGTGTGCAGGTCCGCGACCCGCTGCGCCTGCTGCTCGGTCATCCGCTGGAACACCTGCCGGGCCGCGCGGCCGTTGCCGAACCGCGCCCCGCGCGGGTAGACCTCGAAGAACTCCAGCAGGCGGGCGAGTGTCTCGTCGGGCAGGTGGTAGTCGTGCTGCCGGGCCTGGTGCTGCACGATCCGGACCAGTTCCTCGGAGGAGTAGTCCTCGAAGGTCAGCGTGCGGGTGAACCGCGAGGCCAGCCCCGGGTTCGAGTCGATGAACCGCTCCATGTCCCCCGGATAGCCCGCCGCGATCACCACCACCTCGTCGCGGTGGTCCTCCATCAGCTTCACCAGGGTGGCGATGGCCTCCTGCCCGAAGTCGTTGCTCTGCCCGTACGGTGCCAGGGCGTACGCCTCGTCCACGAACAGCACGCCACCCAGCGCCCGCTTGAAGACCGCCTGCGTCTTGGGCGCGGTGTGGCCGACGTACTCCCCGACCAGGTCGCCGCGGTCGGTCTCGACCAGGTGCCCGCTGGACAGCAGCCCCAGCGCCGCGAGGATCCGGCCGTAGAGGCGGGCGACGGTGGTCTTGCCGGTGCCGGGGTTGCCCGCGAAGACCAGGTGCCGCGACAGCGGCGGCGGCGAGAGCCCCACTTCCTCGCGGCGCTTGACCATCTGCATCAGCTTGGCCAGCGAGCCGACCTCCTGTTTGACGCGGCCGAGGCCGACCAGCCGGTCCAGTTCGGCGAGGAGGTCGGCGAGGTCCTCCTTGCCGTCGCCGTCCGCGAGGGCGCCCCGGGCCTGTGCCGTGCCGGGCCGCAGCACGGCGCGCTGGCTGCGTTCCGCGGCCGGCATCGCGCTGGTGGCGACGTTCCCGGTCCGGCAGTCCTGAAAAACAGGCTCGGCGCCGTCCGCGACGGTGACGTCCTCCTTGGTGTCATGGATCAGGCAGCGGCGCACGGTCGGTGTCGCGTGCGGGCCGACGTACAGCGCGGGGAAACCCGTCTCCGAGATGTCGCAGTCCTCGAGCACTCCGGCCGCGCCCTCGTTGATGTACACGCCGTTCTTCCCGGACCGGGCGATGGTCACCGACCGGACGCGCGGCCGGGCGCCCGTCCAGATCACCAGCGCGCTGCCCTCGGTGTCGCAGATCTCGGCGTCCTCGATCCACGCCTCGCTGCCCTCGTCGATGAAGACCCCGGCCGAACCGGTTCCCGAGACCTTGCCGCCCCGGATCAACACACCGGTGTCGGGCCCGACCTCGATCCCGGTGCGGGCCACGTCGGAGAAATCACAGTCGTCCAGGAGGGGCCGGTGCCGGGTCGTGATCTGGGCGCCCATCTCGACGTCGCTGATCCGGCACTCGCGCAGTACGGCGTCGGCCCCCTCGATCGACACCCCGGCCAACCGCGCTCGCTCGATCCGCGTCCGCTCGGCGAACAGGTCGGCGCGCTCGTCGACCCGTACCCCGTGTTCGGGCGTCTCGCGAACGTGGCAGTCCAGGAGCGTGGCCCGCGCGCCACCGCCGAGGTGGACCGCCGTGAACGCCGTCCTGGCGATCTCGCACTCCCGCAGGGACACCACCGCGTCGCCCTTGCAGTGCACCCCGTTGGCCGCCGACCGGGCGAACATCGACCGGCGGGCGCGTACGGCGGCCCCACCCGTGACGGCCAGCGCCGTTCCGGTGACGTCGACCACGCGCACGTCCTCCAGGTCGAGCCGGCATGATCCGGTCGCCACGATCCCGACGGCGTCGGTCTCGCGGACCTGGCAGTCCTTGAGCCGGGCGGCGGCCTCGCCGCGTACGAGGACGCCCTCGGCCTTGGTGCGGACGACCTCGCACTCCTCGATCCGGACGCGGCGGTCGTCGAGCCCGGCCGAGGCGCCCTCGGCCTCGTCATCCTGGTGCGCGGCGGACGGCGCCTGCTCCGCCGCCCCGGCGGAGTCCTCCAGGCGCACGCCCTGCGCGCCGGAGTCGTGCAGCTTGCAGCCGCGGACGGAGGCGTACGCCGCCGCCCCGATGACCAGCGCCGCGTCCCCCGACCGGCGGACCTGGCAGTCGGTGAACAGCCCGTGCGCGGCGCCGCCCAGTTGCAGGCCGGGGCCGCGCGCCCGGTCGACGACGGTGCGCACGCACTCCACCTGGACGGTGCCGTCGAACCGCACGCCCGCGCCGGCGACGGACCGCACGGTGCAGTCCGCGATGATCCCCTTGCTGGTGCCCGTCACGTGCACGCCCGTCTGGCCGGCGTCGCGCACGCTGCACCCGCGCAGCGTGAAGGTGGCGTCGGTGAGGGTGACGCCGCCACCGCTGATCTCGCAGCGTTCGATCACCGGGGCGCCGTCGCGGCCCAGCACGGCGACGTCCGCGGACGTGGGCGCCTCGAGAGTCAGGTCGCGCACGATGGCCGAGCAGCCGTGCAGGCTCAGCGCGGGCCCGTGCGGCGAGACGACGCGGACCGTGCCCGCTCCCTTGGCGGCGACGATCGTGACGTTCCGGTCGACGATGAGCGCCTCGTTGTAGACGCCGGGCTGGACGGAGACGACCGCGCCGTCGGCGGCGGCCCGCACGGCGGCGCCGATCGTACGATGCCCGCCCCAGGCACCGGGCGCCACGCGCTGCCAGCCCGCCTTGACACGGAACTCCTCACGATCCGTGTTCCCTGGCATACCCACGCGATCAAGCTTGCCAGGCTCACCTGCCTCACGCGAGTGTCAGCGTTTCACGATTCCGGCGCCGGGCCGCGTCGCTCCGGTCACGGGCCGGTGACCGTGGCGGAAACCGTGTGGTCAGCAGCCGATCCGCGACGACCCGGGGACGTACGTCCCAGCGTGCGAGCGCCGGACGCCCCGGCAAGGATCTTCCACGTCCTTTCACAGGCCGGTCAGCGCGTGGGCGTCCAGCCGTGCAGGCGCATCAGGACGGCGGCGACGCGGGCGAACCGCTCGGGCTCGAGTACCGAGCCCTCGCGGCGGATGTCGTCCTCGTCGAGCGCGAACACGCGGTCCAGCCGCACGTACGACGCGCGTCCGTCGTGGTCCCAGCCGCCCGAGCCCAGTTCGAACCAGTCCGGGTCGTCGCCGTGGTCGCGGCTGGACAGCATCATCGCGAGCAGCCGGCGCCCGTGCCGGCCCACGACCAGCAGCGGCCGGTCCTTGCCGCGCGCCGGGTCCTCTTCGTAGGGCACCCACGCCCAGACGATCTCGCCGGGGTCCGCGAGGCCGTCGAGGTCCGGGGAGTACTCCAGGGTCGCCGCCCGCTCGGGGGTGTAGATCTCGCGTACCGCGCCGTGCGAGGGCCGCGGGTCTTCGCCGTGATCAAGCATCCGGGTAGCCTATCCGGCCGGTTCCGGCGGGGGTCCGTCGGCGGCGGGGCGCTCCGGACGGTGACCAAGCCGGAGGCCGCCGACCATCTGGGCGGCGAATGCGCCGTCCGGTGGCCCCTCACCGAGGAGCATCTTCGTAAACGCATGGTTGAAGCAGGCCCCCAGGAGGAGCCGGGCGGCCGCCACACAGTCGACGTCCGCCGCGATCCGCCCCAGCGCGCGCTCCCCGGCGAGATAACCCGCGACCTCGTCGTACGCCGTCTGCGGACCCAGGTCATGGCTCTGGAAGACCTCCCGGAGCCGCATCAGCTGGTCGGGATCGGCGAAGACCGACACCTTCGCGGCCAGGATCTCCCTGTAGAAGACGACCGTCGCCTGCGCGGCGGGGAAGAGGTTGTCGGCCACCTCACCCCGGCCGACCTGCGCGACAAGGTCCTTCATGACGCGCGCGAAGACGGGGAGGCGATCCTGAAGGAGAGCGAGGTAGAGGGTCACCGCGGACTGGTCGGACAGGTCCGCGGCCGCCTTCACGCCCGGGGCGGGCCGCAGGATGTCGGCGGCCGCTCCGAGCACCTGATGTCGTACGGCGTCGCCGTGACCGCCCGCCGACGAGGACCACGCCGATCGATCATCGGTTTCCATGACGATCAAGGATCTTGCGGAGAACGCCCCCCGTCAACGCAAACGTTCCAACGAGTCAGTGGCCGAGGGTGAAACGTCTCCGATGGTGCCGGGGCCGCTCGGCCTCGTCCAGCAGCGCGACGCTCGTTCCTCAGCGAGCCCGACAGAGCTGATGATGAGCTGACGCGGCGAACGGTGAGGGTCAGCCTCCCGCTCGGCCCTACCCGACGACCATGTAGGGGTTTGGGCGGATCTGTCCGGAGCACAGCAGCCACATGCGGACGGAACCGAACACCGACGAACACATACGGCACCGCTGGCAGGCGCTGGCGATCTGCCTGGTCGCCGCCTTCATGACGCTGCTCGACGTGAGCATCGTGAACGTCGCGCTGCCGTCCATCCGGTCCGGCCTGCACGCGTCACCGGACGGGCTGCAGTGGATCCTGAGCGGGTACGCGCTGACGTTCGGTCTCGCCCTCGTCCCTTCCGGGCGGCTCGGCGACGCGCGCAGCCGCCGGGCGGTCTTCATGGCCGGTCTCGTGGTGTTCACGCTGGCCAGCGCCGCCGCCGGCATCGCGCAGAACATCGTCTGGCTGGTCGTCGCCCGGCTCGTCCAGGGCATGGCGGGCGGCATGCTGAACCCGCAGATCGCCGGCCTCATCCAGGTGATGTTCCGCGGCCCGGACCGGGGCCGGGCGTTCGGGAGCCTCGGTGCCACGATCGGCATCGCCACCGCGGCGGGCCCCATCCTCGGCGGCGCGCTGATCGCGCTCGCCGGGCCGCAGGAGGGCTGGCGGTGGGTGTTCTACGTCAACGTCCCGGTCGGGCTGATCGCGCTCCCCCTGGCCTGGCGGCTGCTGCCGGCGCCGAGCCGGACGCGCCGCTCGCAGAGCCTGGACCCGCTCGGCGTCGTGCTCCTCGGCCTGGGCGTGGTGGCGCTCCTGCTGCCATTCGTCCAGGAGCAGCAGTGGCACGGCAGCGCCAAATGGCTGCTGGTCCCCCTCGCGGCCGTGCTGCTGGCGATCTTCCTCTGGTGGGAGCGACGGCACGACGAGCCAATGATCGACCTGAGTCTGTTCCGCCTCCGCTCGTATGCGCTGGGCTCGGCGATCGCGCTGCTGTACTTCGCGGGCTTCACCGCCATCTTCTTCATCTTCACGCTCTACCTGCAGAACGGCCTGCACTACAGCGCGCTCAAGGCGGGACTGGCGATCACGCCGTTCGCGGTCGGCTCGGGGGTCGCGGCGGCCGTCGGCGGCCGGATCGTCTCGCGGTTCGGCCGGCCGCTGGTCGCGGTCGGGATCGTGCTCGTCGCGACCGGCCTGGCCGCCGTGCTCCTCGCGGTGCACTTCGACCCTGGCCGAGACGTCGCCCTCGCCACGGCGGCGCCGTTCCTCCTGGCAGGGCTCGGCAGCGGCCTGGTGATCGCGCCGAACCAGACGATCACCCTGTCGGAGGTGCCGCCCGAAGGGGGTGGCAGCGCCGCCGGCGTCCTCCAGACCGGTCAGCGGATCGGCACCGCGGTCGGCATCGCGGCTGTGGGGGCGCTCTTCTTCGCCGCGGTGAGCGGCACGCACGGTGACTGGGCGGTGGCCTTCCAGCGCGGGCTGCTCGTCGTCCTCGCGTTCGTGCTCGCCGCTCTCTGCGCCGCGGTCGCCGACCTGCTCGCGGGCCGTCGCCGGCCGGACCGCCAGACGGCCCACCGGCCGGGTTGCCACGCGCGGCACCCCGCGGACCGCCACCCGGTCGCGGGCGGTTAACCAAGAAAGTCCCGGGTAGGGCAGCGCGCATGACGGAGATCTACCTCCGAGTGAACAGTGCGGAGCACTCCGTGATCGCCGACCCCCGCGTCTCGCCGCATCCGGCCATCACCCCCGACAAGCTCGTACGCCGGCCCCCGAGAGAGGAGTTCCCATGACCGAACGTGATCTTCCGGACCGGGGCCAGCCCGCGCCCCCGGAGGAGGTCGTCCACCCCGATCCGTTGCCCGACACCGCTCCGGGCATCGAGGAGCCCGAGGCCGACTTCATCGAACAGCACCTGGACGCCGACGGCGAAGAGGAGGGCTCCGAGGAGCTTCCGCCCGTCGAGGAGCTCCCGCTCGACGCCAACGAGGCCGACGCCATCGAACAGCGGATCACCGCCCGCGTCGACGAGGACGCCGACGAGGGCAACGCCTGACCTCACGTTTCGCGCCGCCGCCTCGGGTAGGGGTCGCGGCAGGCCGGAAACGTCCACGCCGGGGTATGCCGTGGTGAGGAGGGTGAGATGTCCGAAAAACCGCATGGAAGCGGAGAGGCGGAGCAGTTCGAGGAGTTCCTGGCCCGGTTCTTCGGACCCGGCGCGCCCAAGCGGCCCTCGAACCGCGTGAACATCGCCCGCTTCATGACCGAAGGCGCCCGCGAACTGGTCCGCGACGCCGCCGTCAAGGCGGCCGAGTGGGGCAGCCCCGACCTGGACACCGACCACCTGCTCTGGGCGGCGACCCGTCAGGACGTGACCCGGCACCTGCTGGAACGCACCGGCGCCGACCCGGAGGCGCTCGCGCGGCAGGCCGAGGAGCACGTCCGGCGCGGCCCGGCCCGCGAGGAGGCCGCCGCGCGGCTCACCCCCTCGGCCAAGCGCGCGCTGCTCGACGCCCACCAGATCTCCCGCGCGCTGGAGTCCTCCTACATCGGCCCGGAGCACATCCTGTTCGCGCTCGCGGCCAATCCCGAGTCGCCGGCCGGCCGTCTGCTCCAGACCGCGCGGATCACGCCGGAGGCCCTGCGGTCGGCGGTCGGCGGCGGCGCACCCGGCGGCCCCGCCGCGCATCCCCCGTCCGGCACGCCCACCCTCGACCAGTACGGGCGCGACCTCAGTGAGATGGCCGCCGAGGGCAAGGTCGACCCTGTCATCGGCCGGGACGAGGAGATCGAGCAGACCATCGAGGTCCTGTCCCGGCGCACCAAGAACAACCCGGTCCTGATCGGCGACCCGGGCGTGGGCAAGACCGCCATCGTCGAGGGCATCGCCGAGCGCATCGTCGAGGGCGAGGTGCCGGAGACGCTGCGCGGCAAACGCCTGATCCAGCTGGACCTCGCCGGACTGGTCGCCGGCACCCGCTTCCGAGGCGACTTCGAGGAGCGGCTGAAGAAGGTCGTCGAGGAGATCAGCACGCACGGCGACGAGCTCCTCGTGTTCATCGACGAGATCCACACCATGGTGACGGCCGGCGGGGGCGAGGGCGGCATGAGCGCCGGCAACATGCTCAAGCCCGCCCTGTCGCGCGGAGAGCTGCACGTCATCGGCGCGACGACCGTGGACGAGTACCGCAAGCACATGGGGAAGGACGCCGCGCTCGAACGCCGCTTCCAGCCGATCATGGTCCCCGAGCCGAGCCCCGAGGACTCCGTCGAGATCCTCAGCGGGCTGCGGGACCGGTACGAGGCCCACCACCAGGTGCGGTTCACCGACGAGGCGCTGGTCGCCGCGGTCGACCTGTCCAGCCGGTACCTCACCGACCGGTTCCTGCCGGACAAGGCGATCGACCTGATCGACCAGGCCGGCGCGCGCGTCCGGCTGCGTACGACGACGCCCGGCCGCGACGTACGGCGGTTGGAGGAGGAGCTGGACCATCGCCGGCGGGAGAAGGACCAGGCCGTCGCGGACGAGAAGTACGAGAAGGCCGCCGCTCTCCGCGACGAGGTCGCCGAGTTGGAGGAGCGGGTCGCCGCCGCGACCGGCGAGGAGGGCGAGACCGGAACGGTCCCCGAGGTGACCGCGGAGGACATCGCCGAGGTGGTCTCCCGGACCACCGGGATCCCGGTCGCGCAGCTCACCGTGGAGGAACGCGAACGCCTGCTCCGGCTGGAGGAGCACCTGCACCAGCGAGTGATCGGACAGGACGATGCGGTGGTCGCGGTCGCCGAGGCGGTCCGCCGCTCCCGCGCCGGGCTCGGCGACCCGGACCGGCCGATCGGCAGCTTCCTGTTCCTCGGGCCGACCGGCGTCGGCAAGACGGAGCTGGCCCGCGCGCTGGCCGAGGCCCTGTTCGGCAGCCAGGACCGCATGGTGCGCTTCGACATGAGCGAGTTCCAGGAGCGCCACACCGTGAGCCGGCTGATGGGCGCACCTCCCGGCTATGTCGGCTACGAGGAGGCCGGCGAGCTCACCGAGGCCGTCCGTCGCCGCCCGTACTCCGTCGTGCTGCTCGACGAGATCGAGAAGGCCCACCCGGATGTCTTCAACGTCCTGCTGCAACTGCTCGACGACGGGCGCCTCACCGACGCACAGGGCCGTACGGTCGACTTCCGCAACAGCGTCATCATCATGACGAGCAACCTCGGTTCCGATGTGATCGGCACCGGCGGACTGGCCACCGGGTTCTCCGACGCGGGCGGCGGCGAGGACGCGTCGCTGCGCGACCGTGTCATGCGGCGGCTGCGCGAGGCGTTCCGGCCGGAGTTCCTGAACCGCATCGACGAGATCATCGTCTTCCGCCGGCTCGACGCCGAACAGCTGCGGCAGATCACCGACCTGCTGCTCGACGAGACCCGGCGTCGCCTGCGCGCGCGGGACCTGTCGATCGAGTTCACCAAGGAAGCAGTGGACTGGCTCGCCCGCCGGGGCCACCAGCCGGAGTACGGCGCGCGACCGCTCCGGCGCACGATCCAGCGGGAGGTCGACAACCGCCTGTCGAGCATGCTGCTGGGCGGCCGGCTCAATCCGGGCGACGACGTCCGGGTGACCGTCCACGACGACCGGCTCGAGTTCGCGGTGACGAACACGGTCGGCGACCCCGCCGCCACCGGCACCCGGGCCCACCGGCCGGCCTGATCCGACCGCCGCACCGAGAGGTCGGGCCGCAGTTGGCGGTGGCCGGGGCGGCCGGCGTAAGCCGCGGGCGTTACCGACAATTAGCCCGGCTGGGTGTCCCATCGCGTTCTCCGCCGTCTACCCAGGCGAGACGTCGTCTCGCCTGGGTAGACGGCTTTGAGAGCAAGGCACCGGCCCCGGTCGCCACTGAGACCATCACCGCTCCCAGGACGACCGGCAAGCGCGCCCCGAACATCGCGCTGTGGACGATCCAGGTCCTGCTGGCCGCGTTCCTCCTGACCGCCTCGGCCGCGCCCAAGTTCGCCGGTCAGCGGGACGCGGTCGAGGCCGCCGGCGCGGAGGCCCTCCCTCTGGCCGGCGTGTTCCGGCGCTGAAGCGCCCTCGCACGGGGCCCGGGCGCGGGGCTAGCGCGCCGGGCCCGGGCGCGCTCCCGCCTTCAACCGCATGAGCCGGCGTTCCTCCTCGTCGGCACCGCCCCAGATGCCGTACCCCTGGGCGGTCTCCAGGGAGTAGCGCAGGCAGTCCGCGCTCACCGGGCACCGTCGGCAGACCGCGCGGGCCTCGGCGACCTGATCCGGGCTCAGTCTCCCGTTACCGATGGGGAAGAAGAGCTCCGGGTCGACCTTCTGGCATGCAGCGCGGTTCATCCACGCGACGTCGAAAAGCATGTGGGGTCCCAACGGTGCTTGGGGCGGATCTGTTGCTCGGCCGCTGCCTGACCGAGACCGCCCTACTTCCCGCCCGGCCCGAGGCCATGCGCCCCCACGCCCGAAGTAAGGCATCTATCACCAAAAGGTAACTAGCAGGTTGGTCTCGACCCGGGGCGGGCACGTACGCCGGGGGCGGCGCGGCCGGAGGGGGCACGGGTGGCGGACCGCGATGACCAGGCACGACGTACGACGCGGTGGCCGGTACGGGGACGCTCGCGGATGCGCTGGGCCGAGCAGGAGCCGACCGTCGGCCAGGCCGATCCGGCGACGATCGGGGCCGCGCTCAAGCGGGCGCAGGCGCGACCGTCGGGGAACTGGTTCGCGGTCGCCGCGAGCCGCGACGTGCGGGCGGACCGCCCACTGGGAGTCCGCGTCCTCGGCCGGGAAGTGGTCGCCTGGCGGGACCGGGCCGGTGCGGTGGTGGCCGGGCCGGGGGCCTGCCCGCACCTGGGCGCGCCACTCGCCCGCGGCCGGATCGTGTGCGGCTCCCTGGTCTGCCGGTGGCACGGGCTGCGGCTGCCACCGGACGGCGCGGCGGGATGGCGGCCGCTGCCCTGCCACGACGACGGCGTCCTGACGTGGGTCCGGCTCGACCAGGCCGGTGAGGAGCCGCTGCCCCGGCCGGTGGTGCCGGTGCGGCCGCGGCCGGACCGGAGCCTCGACGCGGTGATCCGGGCGATCGGGGTGTGCGAGCCGGAGGACGTGATCGCCAACCGTCTCGACCCGTGGCACGGCGCCTGGTACCACCCGTACTCCTTCGCCCGCCTGCGCGTGACGCAGGCCCCGCCCGCCGACGCCGGGGACACCGGGGACCGGTTCCTGGTCGAGGTGACCTACCGCGTGGGGCCGTGGCTGGGCGTACCGGTGCTGGCGGAGTTCACCTGCCCCGAGCCCCGCACGGTCGTCATGCGCATCGTCGAGGGCGAAGGCGCGGGCAGCGTCGTCGAGACGCACGCCACGCCGCTCGGCCCCGGCCGCGACGGCCGTCCGCGTACGGCGGTGATCGAGGCGACGATCGCCGCCTCGGAGCGTCCCGGCTTCGCGGTCGCGCGACTGGCGGCGCCGCTCGTGCGGCCGATCGTGCGACGCGCGGCGACGCGACTCTGGCGCGACGACCTCGCCTACGCCGAACGCCGGTACGCCCTGCGTGCCGAAACACCCTGAGCCGAGCCGGCCAGCCCCGCTCTGGCTCGAATCCAACGGGTGCGCGCGTCCGATCCAACGGATGCGCGCGTCCGACCGACCCCATGCGAGCCGACTCGACCGGCCCGCACGGCCCGGGTCAGCGGGTCCGCGCCAGGTCGGCGAGGCCGCGGAGCGCGGCGACGCGGCCGCGTGTCGGGACCGTGGTCAGCGGATGCCCGGCCAGGCCCCAGCGGGACAGCAGCCGGTTGGCGGCGTGCCAGCCGGTGGTGGCGGCGCGTTCCATGAGGGCGACGGGCAGGTCGACACGGATGCCGTCACCGGCCAGGACCAGCCCCGGCACCGGTCCCTCGACGGTCGGCCGACGGGCGAACGTGCCGGGCGCGAAGAGCGGACAGTCCTGCCGCCACTCGGTCAGGTCGCCGATCGTCCGGGCGCCTTCGGTCTCCGGGTAGAGCCGGTGCAGGCGGTGCAGCAGTCGCGCGGAAGTCGCGTCGCGGGCCCCGGTCACCGCGTACGCGTGCAGTTCCACGACCGCCCCGCCGGTCGTGCGAGCCCAGGACGCGGCCTCCTCGTCGTAGCGGTTGAGCACGCTGACGTTGTCCAGCGGGGCAAGGCCGCCGGTGGCCAGGAACGCCGGACGGTGGGCCGCGACAGGCCGGTCGAGCCACAGGCGGCGCACGAGGTACGGCGGCGCGGTGACCTGGCCGGCGACGCGCCGCCGCCACTCCGGGTCGCCGAGCCCGAGTGAGGCCGCGACGAGGTCGCACAGTCCGGGCGGGTCGAGGGCCAGCACCACCGCGTCGGCGCGGACGCCGCGGCACGCGGCCTCTACAGCGAACCCGTTCGGCCGGGGACGGACGGCGTCGACCCCGACGCCGGTGTGCACGGCGGCGCCGAGGCCTGTCAGGTGACGGCCTGCCGCCGCCCACAGGTCCGGGAGCGACCGGGGGACGTCGAAGAGCAGGCCCTCGGAGGAACCGAGGAAGTACAGGTGGAACATCACCGCGAGCTCCGCGGCGGACAGCCGGTCGGCTGGGGCGAAGAAGCTCCGGGAGAACACCTCGAAAGCCAGGTGCCGGGCGGCGGCCGGGAAGCGCAGCCGGGCCAGGAACTCGGCGGCGTCGAGGTGGTCGAGCTCCCGGTACGTCCCCGGCACGGTGACGTTCATGAGCGGGAGGGCCGCGCGGGCGTTCAGGCGCAGCAGGTCCCGGGCGGTGAACGTCGGGCTGCGGAGGGCGAAGGCGAGGGCGTTCCAGGGCGGGTGGACGGGCAGGCCGCGGAAGGTGTCCGTACGCCCCGCCGCGTCGACGAGCGGATAGTCCGGCAGCGGAGCCAGCCGGTCGAGGTGCGGATCTGCGCGGCGCAGCAGGGCGCGGAGGTTGTAGTACTGGCGGAAGAAGGCGTGGAAGCCCCGGCTCATACCCACCCGGGTGCCGTCGGGCAGCCTCGCGGTCCAGCCACCGGCCCGCCCGCCGAGATGGTCCTCGCGCTCGTACAACTCGACGGCGACCCCCCGCTCGGCGAGCGCGATGGCGGCCGTGAGCCCGGCGATCCCGCCCCCGACCACGACGGCCCGGGGCCGCTCGGCCAGGGCGTCCGCGTGCGGGCGTCCGGACGGCGGCAGGTGGCGCACCCGCCTGCGGTCGCGGCTCACGGCGCCTGCGCGCGGACGGTGTGCACGATGCCGCGCTGCCAGCCGCGGGCCGTACGGGTCCGGACGCCGGCGAACCCGGCCCGGCGAATCCGGTCGGCGAGCGCCTCCGGGGAGTCGAAGTCCAGCGCGCTGCGCCACAGGTAGCGGTACAGGCGCGCGTCGCCGGCCGCCAGCCGGCCGGCCGGGATGATGACGCCCCAGCAGACGGCGTGCCAGACCAGCCGCGCGAGCGGCCCGTCGCGCAGCGCGTAGTCGTGGACGACGAGGACGCCGCCGGGGCGCAGGAGGCACCGTACGGCCGCCAGAGCGGCGTCGGGATCGGCGAGGTTGCGGAGAAGGTAGGCGGCGAACACGCCGTCGAACGGCCCACCGACACCGGCCAGGTCGTCGGCTGAGCCGCTCAGGCCGACCAGCTCCGCGAGCGGCCCGCCGGCAGCGGCTGCGTCTTCGGCCCGCCCGCCGACGCAGGGCAGGTTTTCGAACGGGGCGCCGGCACCGGTCAGCTCCTCGGCCCGGCCCTGGACGAACCGGACCGTGGCGGGCCACGGCTTGGACCGGGCCCGGGCGAGCATCCCGGGCGACGCGTCGACGCCGGTGATCTCGGCGTTGGGGGCGGCGGCCAGCAGCGCGGCGGTCGAGGCCCCCGTGCCGCAACCGAGGTCGAGCAGCCGCGCACCGGCGCCGCCCGCCGGAGGCGCGAACGCGCGCGCGGCGCGTCGCAGGTCGGCATGGTAGCCGGGGTTGGCGCCGACGAGCCGGTCGTACGCCGCGGCCTGGCGGTCGAACGCCGCCGGCACGTCGCTCGGCAGGACCCGGCCGCCGGTCATCGGCGGGCCGTCTCGTCCGGCCTCTGGTACTCCCAGGCGAGGAGGGTCGCGGTCACGAGGGCGAAGCCGAACAGGAAGTCCTCGACGGGGATGTCGAAGGGGAAGCGCAGCCCCGTGATGGCCACGGGGTCGTGCCCGACGACCGGCGCCGGCAGCCTCGTCAGCGTGCCGTCGACGACGACCTGGAAGCCGAAGACGATCAGCATGGTGAGCCAGTAGGCCGGGCGGCGGAAGAGTCCCGTGCGCAGCCACCAGCGTTCGAGGGCGACGACGGCGGCCACCGCGAGCAGGGCCGGCACCGTGTACCCCAGCCCGGTCATCGCCGCCGTCCCGCCCGCGACGACGCACGGAGCGGCGTCCGGAGGAGCATGCGCCGTACGGTCTCCAGGGTCAGCACCGCGCAGACGGGGACGACGAGGAAGAACAGCGCCTCCTCCAGCGGCACCGAGAGCGGCAAGATGACGCCGACGAGGTAGCGCGGGTCGTACCACCAGAGGCGGCCCGCGATCGCGAGGGCGTCCCAGGCCAGGAAGACGGCGGCGACCGGCAGCACGGCCCGCGCCAGCCGGGCCGGACGCCGGTACACGCGGCTCCCGGACAGCTCCAGGGGCAGCGTCACGGCCAGGCAGCCGGCCAGGAGCAGGAGATAGCGCAGATGGTCCACCTCAGTCCTTCCGGCCGTGCACGACGGCCCGGCTCCACAGGGTGCGGCCGAGCGCGGTCCCGGCGAGGGCGAGCCGCCGGCCCGACCCGATGGTGACCCGGCCGGCGAAGACGTTGTGGCCGCGGTCCTCGATCCGGTCGAGGATGCGGGAGTACAGCGCGTACGCCGTGGTGATGCAGGGCCGCGAGGCCGGGTCCAGCAGGGCGATCCCCGGGCGGGCCAGCCGGTAGATCGCGCGGGTCCGGGCGATCTGGTCGGCCAGGGCGCGCCGCACCCGCGGCTCGACGCGGCCGGTCCGCCGGCACCAGCCCAGCAGCTCCCGGTCGACGTCGTAGGCCGCCAGTTCGTCCGCCGGCAGGTACACCCGGCCTCGGTCCAGGTCCTCGCCGACGTCGCGCAGGAAGTTGGTCAGCTGGAACGCCCGCCCGAGGGCCCTGGCGTACGGCGCGGCCTCGGCCGGATCGCACACCGTGCCGAGCACGGGCAGCAGCTGCAGGCCGATCACTTCGGCCGACCCGTACATGTAGTCGCGCAGCGCCGCCCGGGTGGGGTAGCCGGCGACGGTGAGGTCCATCCGCATCGAACCCAAGAACGCGGTGAACAGCGCCCCGGCGATGCCGAACCGGCCCGCGGTGTCCACGACGGCGGCCAGCACCGGGTGGTCGCTGCGCCTCGTCCGCAGTCCCGCATCAAGCGCGGCGGCGACGCCGTCGAGCAGGGCGGCGATCTGCTCGGGACCGTGCTCCGGGGCGGGTTCGTCGACCAGGTCGTCGGTGTGCCGGGCGAACCCGTAGAGGGCGTGCACCGCCGGCCGCCGGGCCGGGGGCAGCAGCCGCGTCGCCAGGAAGTACGTCCGGCCGTGCCGCGCGTTGAGCATCCGGCAGCGGCCGTACGCGTCCTGCAGTCGGGGATCGGTGATCCCGGCGGCGTCCAGCTCCCGGCGCGTCGCCGCCGTCTCCCAGGCGTCCCGTTGTCCGGCGCGGCCGGGCAGCGCCGGGTCCCGGTCTCCGGCACGGGTCATTCGCGCCTCCCAACGGCCGGGTCTCCGGCACGGCCGGGCAGCGCCGGGTCCCGGTCTCCGGCGTGGGTCAACCGGTGGCTCACGGGATCGGTGATCCGTGGACGCTCGGGGCCGGCGATGGTCCGGCGCTCCCGGTCCGCGGGGACGCCGGTGATCCGATCCGCCGCGAGCCGGCCCGACAGCAGGCAGGTGGGAACGCCGACGCCGGGGGTGGTACCACAGCCGGCCAGCACGACATTGTCCGCCGTACGCGGCAGGTTCCCCGGACGGAACGGCCCGGTCTGCGCGAACGTGTGCGCCAGGCTGAACGGCGTGCCGGCGATCAGGCCCTGCCGCCCCCAGTCCGCAGGCGTGAGGACGTGCAGCGTGTCCACGGTGCTGGGCGCGAAGCCGAGCCGGCCCGCCACCACGTCGAGGAGTTCGCGGGCGTACGCGGGACCCGTGTGGTCCCAGTCGGTGGGACGGTCGGTGAGGTTCGGGACCGGGGCGAGAAGGGACAGCAACTGACGGCCGGGCGGGGCGAGGCAGGGGTCGGTGGCGGTCGGCCGGGTCAGCAGCAGTGACGGGTCGCGCATGAGGCGGCCGTCGCTGATCAGGTCGTCGAACGTCCCGTCCCAGGCCTGGCCGAACAGCAGATTGTGGTGCCTGGTCCCCGGCCACACGCCAGGGGCGGTCAGGTGCAGGACGACGGCGGAGGGCGCGGGACGCAGGGGCACGACGCGGCGCGGGACCGCACCGAGCAGCCGGTACGCCTCCGGCAGGTCGCAACTGAGCACGATCGCGTCGCAGCCGATCCGCTCCCCTTCTTCGGTACGGACGGCCGTCACGCGGTGACCACGGCGCTCCAGCGACGCGACGGCCGTGGCGTAACGGAAGACGACGCCGGCGTCCGCCGCCGCGCCGGCCAGGGCGTCGGGCAGCGCCCGCATCCCGCCGCGCGGGAAGTAGACGCCGCCGACCGTGTCCATGTACGCGATCACGGCGTACAGCGCGAGCGCCCGGGCGGGCGCCAGGCCCGCGTACAGCGCCTGAAAGGTGAAGATCCGCTGGAGCCGCTCGTCGCGGATGAACCGGCCGATCGCGCCGTCCCACCGGCCGAACCCGCCAAGGGCCGCCAGCCGCGCCAGCTGGGGCGTCAGCAGGCCGAGCGGCGAGTCGTGGTTGGCCGCGATGAACCGCGCGTACTCCGCCTGGTAGAGCCGGATGAGCCAGCGCCGGAGCCGCCGGTAGCCGGCCGCCTCCACCGGTCCCGCGAAGACGCGGACCTCCTCGGCCATGGCCTCCGCGTCGGCGCGGACGTCGAGCATGCTCCCGTCGGCGAAGTGGGCGCGGTAGGCCGGGTCGAGCCGTATCAGCCGCAGCCGGGCGTCGAGCGACTCGCCGACCGCCGCGAGGGTCTCGGCGATGATGCCGGGCATCGTCAGCACGGTCGGCCCGGTGTCCATGAGGCAGCCGCCGGCGTCGTGGCGGCCGGCCAGGCCGCCGGGCACCGTGGACCGTTCGACGACGGTGACCTCCCGGCCCCGGCCGGCCAGGTGCAGCGCGGCGGACAGCCCGGACAGTCCCGCGCCGATCACCACCACCCGGTCGGTGGTCCCCCCGACGGTGCGCATGCCCCCTCGGGTACCCGCGATTTCCGCCACCGAAGCACCGCCGGCCGACCGTCCCCGCAGATCAACGCCGGTAATGCGCTGATTCGCGACTAATTCCGGCCAGGATCAGGCGGCCTTGCGGAGCGCCTGGTCGAGATCCGCCCACAGGTCGTCAGGGTGCTCGATGCCGACCGCGACGCGGATCGTGCCGGCGCCGATGCCCGCCGCCCGCAGCTGCTCGTCACCGAGCTGCCGGTGGGAGGTGCTCGCCGGGTGCAGGACGTACGTCTTCGTCCCGCCGAGCGACGGCGTGAGGGACGCCAGCCGTACGGCTCCGGCGAAGACCTTCCCCGCCTCGCGCCCGCCGGTCAGGTCGAAGGACAGCACGCCGCCCTGGCCTTCGGGCATGAGCCGGACCGCGACCTCGTGGTCCGGGTGGTCCGGCAGGCCGGGGTAGCGGACCGACGCCACCGCGGGATGGCCCGCCAGCCGCGTGGCCAGGTCGAGCGCGTTGTCGCAGTGCCGCCGCATCCGCAGCGCGAGGGTCTGCATCCCCCGCACGGTCAGCCAGGCCGCGAAGGGGTCGGCGGAGGCGCCCAGCTCGACGGCGTAGTGCCAGACCTTCCGGTGCAGCTCCTCCGTGGCGAACACCGCGACGCCGCCGAGCACGTCCGAGTGCCCGCCGAGGTACTTCGTGGCCGAGTGGACGACGACGTCCGCGCCGTGTTCGATCGGGCGGCACAGGGTCGGTCCGGCGAAGGTGTTGTCCACGACGCTGAGCACGCCCGCCTCCTTCGCCACGGCGATCAGCGCCGGCAGGTCGACGACCTGCGTGGTCGGGTTGGCGATCGTCTCCAGGTACAGCAGCCGGGTGTTCGGGCGGAGCGCGGCGCGGACTTCTTCGGCGTCGGCACCGGAGACGTAGGTGACCTCGACGCCCCAGCGTCCGGCGAGGTCGTCGAGCATCGCGATCGTCGCGCCGTACAGGCAGCGCTGGGCGATCACGTGGTCGCCGGAGCCCAGCAGCGCGAGCAGCACCGAGCTGATCGCGCCCATCCCGGAGGCCGCGGCGAGCCCCGCCGCCCCGCCCTCCAGGTCGGCCACCGCCTCCTCCAGCACGCGGACGGTCGGGTTGCCGAGCCGGCTGTAGAAGAACGCGCCCTCGGGCCCGGCGAACGCCTCGGCCATCGCGTCGGCGTCGTCGAAGGCGAACAGGTGGCCCTGGTAGATCGGCACGCCCACCGGGCGGCTGCCCGTCACCTCGACGACGGGCGGGTGAACGGTCCTGGTCTCGGCGTGCGGTACGTCCTGCGGTGAGTTCATGCCCCCATCCTCGGTCCCGGGCGGCCCGGTGGCACAACGCGCCCCTCCGGCGGCCCCGTGGCCACAACGTGCGCCTCTCCGGCGGTATTTGCCGTCACGGAACGACAAATATGCTTGGCGTGATCCCTGACCAAGGACGTCCATGGACACCGCGCAGCCCCTGCCCGCCTACTACCGCCTGAAGCGGCGCCTGCTCGCCGACATCGAGGGCGGTCATTACGGCATGGACGGCAGGCTGCCCACCGAGCACGCCCTGTGCGCGGCGTACGGTCTGAGCCGTACCCCCGTCGGACGGGCGCTGTCGGAGCTGGCGGCGGAGGGGGTGGTCGTCCGGCACCGTCGGCGCGGGACGTTCGTGAACCCCGAGTGGATGCGGGCGCTGCGCGCGGCGCCGGAGGTCGCGGTCATGACCTGCGACCAGGCGTGGGCGGACCAGCTGCGGGAGGCGGCCGGCAACGACCTGCGCCTGTCGATCACCTCCGCGCCGCTCAGCGAGCTGCGGACGGTGTTCCGCCGGGCGATCGCCGAGGGACGGGGCCCGGACCTGGCGCTCGTCGACTCGGTGTGGGTGGCGGAGTTCGCCGAGTCGCACATGCTCATGCCGCTCGGGGAGCTCGACCCCGAGTGGGTCGCGGCCGAGCACGACGCCGACTTCCTGCCGCCGTTCGCCGACGCGTACCGCCTGGACGGCGACGACATCGTCGCCGTGCAGGCCCAGGCGGACGTCACCGGCCTGTGGTACCGCCGGGAGGCCGTGGAGGCCGCCGGGGCCTCCCCGCCCGCCACGTGGCGCGAGCTGCGCGCCCTTGGCCGTACGCTCGCGGCCGGCCTTCCCCGCGACCGGTACGCCCTGGTCATGCCCGGTGGCCCGGCCGCGACGGAGACCGCGACGTACGCACTCGTCGGGCTGCTGGCCGCGAACGGCGCGACGATCTTCACGTCGGACGCGGTGACGCTGGACTGTCCCGCGGCCGTGGAGACGCTGCGGTTCCTGCGTCGGCTCGTCGACGACGGGGTCCTGCCGGCCGAGGTGGTGACCTACGACCGGCACAAGGCGGCCCGGCTGCTGGCGGCCGGGCGCGCGGACCTGTTCGTCGGCGCCAGCTACCACGCCGAGCTGCTCGCCGCCGAGACCGGCGCGGCGCTGCCCGAGGTCGCCGAGCGGTTCGGGTTCGTCCCGCTGCCCGCGGGCCCGCACGGGCCGCCGGCAATCCTGTGCGGCGGGATGGTCTACTGCATCCCCCGCCAGGCCCGGAATCCCCACCTGGCGATGCGGCTGCTGCGCGCCGCGACCGCGCGGGGGCGCCTGGCGGAGCTGTGCGCGGAGACCGGCCAGCTACCGCCGCGCCGCAGCGTGCTCGACGCCATGGCGCCCGTCTCGCCGTTCCACGCCCGGACGGCGGCGCTGCTCGAGCACGCGGTCGTACGGCCGTCGGCGCCGGTGTACGCCCTCGTGTCCGCGCAACTGCAGGCGCTCCTGGAAGGCGTGCTGACCCGCCGGTGGAGCCCCGCGGCGGGGGTCGCCCTGGCCGCCGACCGGATCAGCGCGATCACCGGCCTCCCCGTCGTCCGCGGCTGACGCCTCGGTCCCGGGCCGACCGGGTCCGCGGCCGTCGCCTCGCCCAGGGCCTGCCGATGCTCCGCCGCCGAGCTCTCGCCGAGGCCGGCCGGACGCGTCCGTGGCCGACCGGCCTCCGGTCGGCCGGCTCCGGTGGGATGCGGACCGGTCCGCGTAACGCATTCGTAACCCATTCGCTCACCCCTCTTGACGTGGAACGCTCCACCTTGACCATTTGCCACAGCACAGTGGCAAATCCCTTCGGAGGGAGCACACATGCCTTGGAAATCGGCCCTCGTGATGACGGCGGTCATGGTCGCGGCGACGGCGAGCGCCTGCGGCGGCGGATCGTCGGACAGCAAAACGATCAAGGTCGCGTACCAGAAGT
>JBJMIW010000038.1:0-19820 GCA_045806665.1 Actinoallomurus sp. | reverse complement strand
GAGCATGAGCCTCAAATTCGCTCAGCGCATCCCCATCGACCTTCCCGCGCCTCCCGGCTGGTCGGCGGCCTCGAGCCTGAACGGCATACCGCTATGGGAGTGGGCCGGCGGCCCTGTCTACGTGGCGACCGCCGATCTGGACCAACTCCGATTCCTCGGTGCGGCGCTCTCCCGGTTCGAATGACCGCCGAACAACTCCGCGCGTACATAGAGGACTGACCGGTAGGGCGTCGGTCCACGCCCGCCCGGGTACGTACGTCGTCGCACGTCTCTTCGGGCCCAGCGGGGGGCGCATGGACTTTGGGCTCAATCTTCCCTCGTACGGATCGGTCGCGTCGCCGGAGACGATCGTCCGGGTGGCGGAACAGGCCGAGCGGATCGGGCTGGGTGCGGTCTGGACGTTCGAGCGGCTGCTGCGGCCCGTGGAGCCGGTGTCGTACGGCGGTTTCGCGCCGCCCGCGCCACTGCCCGAGGCGTACGCCACGGTCTATGACCCGCTGGAGACGCTGAGCTTCCTCGCGGCGCGGACGAGCACGATCCGGCTCGGCACCAGCGTGATCCCCGCCCCGCTGCACCCCCCGGTCGTGCTGGCGCGGCGGCTCGCGACTCTCGACGTGCTGAGCGGTGGGCGGCTGCTCGTCGGTCTCGGGCAGGGCTGGATGGCGCACGAGTTCACGGTGGCCGGTGTGCCACGGGAGCGACGCGGCGCGCGGTTCTCAGAGCACATCGCGGCGATGCGGGCGGTGTGGGGGCCGGACCCCGTGCGGTTCGACGGCGAGTTCTACGAGATCCCCGAGTCGCAGATCGGTCCGAAGCCCGTCCAGCCGGGCGGACCGCCGCTTCTCGCCGGCGCGGTCGCGCCCGCCGCGGTCGAACGCGTCGCGCGGCTGGGACTCGGGCTCAACCCGGTGGCCATGTCCTGGGAACAACTCGACGACGCGGTCTCGACGTTCCGGCGGGCGGCGGAGCGGGCCGGGCAGGATCCGGAGTCGCTGCCGATCGTCGTACGGGTCAACGGCTCCATCACCGCGAAGCCGGTCGAGGAGCGGGCGCCGCTCACCGGATCGGTGGAGCAGGTACTCGAAGACCTCGCCCGCGCGCGGGCGCTGGGCGCCGCGCATGTGCTGTGGGCGATGCGGACGCCTCCGGACGAACAACTCGCGGTGATGGAGGACCTGCTGGCCCGGGCACCCGCGTGAGGCACGGCGCCCGGGTCGTCACATCAACGCGGGTCGGTGTCGGCCGCGACGGCCATCGCCTCGATCGCCTTCTCGGCCTGCTCGACGGTGTGGCGTCCGAGGCCGCAGGCCGTTGCGACCGCGTACGCCTCGCGGTCGGCGGCGGCCTCGAGCAGCTTCAGGCTCTCGGCGCTGCCCTCCGGGTCGGTCGCGGCGGCGATGCCCGCGATGACCCTCCAGTCCCGGTCCAGCCGCCGCAGCGGCCGGTAGAACTCCTCGGTCCGCGGCGACGGGTGCGCGCCGTACGCCGAGGGGATGTGCACGGGCGGCAGCGGCCGGCCACGACGGCGCAGAGCGGGGGCCAGGAGGTTGAGGTAGTCCACCGCCGGTCCCAGGTCGCGCGGCGCGACGAGTTCGGCGTTCCCCAGGTTGCCGTAGCACAGGTGCAGGATCATCGGCGCGTCGACGGGAAGGCGGGTGAGCAGGCCGGCGACCTGGCGGGCGAGTAGCCGCGCGGCGAGGGACCGGCCGCCCGGCAGCCGCTTCGCCATGTCCATGCCCACCAGGACGGACGGCGCCTCCAGTTGCCAGACGACGTCCTGTCCCGCGACCGCGGTGAGCGCGGTCACCTCGTCGACGATCGCCTGGGTGAACACCGACAGGTACCGCAGCGACAGCCACGGCCGGCCCTCGAACACGAAGATCGCGAGGTCGAGCGGGTTGGGCAGGCTGAACTGCAGACGGACGCCGGCGAGTTCGGGGCGCTCCGCGCGCAGCGCGCGGAACTCCTCCAGGGTCTTCCGTAGCGCGTCATTCCGGTCCATCGACACGTCCGCGGGCCGGAGCTTGTGACCACGGCGCACGCCGTACGTGCGCATGTCCTCGTAGCGGGTGTACTCGCCGGGCCGCTTGACTACGAACGCCGGCCGCTCGGCGAGCGTCCGCAGGTAGGCGACGATCCAGTTGGGATCGAGATCGCAGGGCAGCGTGGTCAGCCGGTGGCCGCCCACCTGATCAGTGAGCCATTCCATGGCCTGACGAGGGGTGCCGCACACGTCCGGCGGCAGACTACCGACAAAATGCATAGGGCGTGACATGACGTCACCCTCGCACTCCGGTCCCTCTTCGACAATCACGTGCAATGACGCGGACCTACCTGCAGCAGCACCGGGACGGCGCGAACCAGGCCCTGCTGTGGAACGCCTTCGCCGGGCGCGGCATGGGCACCGGCGCGGCCAGCAACACGAACAACGACACGGACGCGACGCCGAGCTTCGCCTCGCCGAGCGCCAAGAACGCGACCGTCCGGTTCGAGGCCGTCGACGAGACGGGCCGGCCGGTGCCGAACGCCCGCGTCTTCGTGGGCGACTACCAGGCCCGGGCGGTGCCGATCGCCGACACCGACGCGAGCACCGACCGGGCGGACACCGCGGCGATGGTGGCGGGCCGGTACCGCATGGTCGCGCAGGCCCCGGGCCGCGGGATGGCACGGTTCACCGCGCAGGTGACGCCGGGCTCCCACCGCACCGTACGGGTGTCACTGCCGCGCAACCTGGCCTCGGCCGTCAATGGCGCCACGGCGACCGGTGACGGCGTCGACCTCGGCGCGCTCATCGACGACGACGAGGGCACGACGTGGGCCTCGCTCGCCGCCGCCAAGACTCCGGTGGCGGGCCGGGGCGTGACCGTTCGCCTCGCCGGGAACGGGCCGCAGCAGGTGCGGCGCGTCCAGGTGAGCACGCTCCTGCGGCCGGCGGACCCGAAGGACCCGGGCGGTGACACGGGCAGCCAGAACCGGTTCACCGCGCTGCGGTCGTTCAAGGTCCTGGCCTGCACCGCCACGGCGACGGTCGACTGCTCGAACACCGCCGACTACCGCACGGTCTACACGAGCGCGAAGAACGCCTTCCCAGGGATCCGGCCGCGCCCGGTCGCACCCGACCTGACCATGCGGTCCTTCACCATCCCGCGGACCACCGCCACCCACCTGCGCTTCGAAGTCGCCGCCTCGCAGTGCACCGGTGGCCCGGACTACGCGGGCCAGCAGACGAACGACCCGAACGTCCCGACCGACTGCACGACCGGAAGCACCATCTCCGGTCAGGTCAGGGCGGCCGACTTCCAGGTCCTCGCGCGCTGATCCGGGTCGGGACTACGCGCCCGACATAAGCGCCGGCGAGCTCACCCGTGGTGAGCTCGCCGGCGCCGTTTCCGGCCCCTGTGGCTCGGCGACACGCCGGGGAAGACGGTGCGGATCTCAGGCCGGGAGAGAGAACCGAAACCCGAACCGCGTTCCATTCGCGCGTCCGCGGCCCTATCGTTTCGCCAAACGACCCAGCGCTGTGGAGGGCCGATGCCCGAGACGACCGCGTACCGGATCTGTCCGCTGTGCGAGGCGACCTGCGGCCTCGAGCTGACGATCAGCGACGGCCGGGTCACCGGCGCCCGCGGCGACCGCGCCGACGTCTTCAGCCACGGCTTCGTCTGCCCCAAGGGCGTGACGATCGGCGAGCTGGAGGACGACCCCGACCGGCTGCGCTCCCCCTTGGTCCGCGACGGCGACGACTGGCGCCAGGTGGGCTGGGAGGAGGCCTTCGCGGCGGTACGGCGCGGCCTCGACGGGGTCGCCGGACGCCACGGCCGCCAGGCGCTGGCTCTCTACCTCGGCAACCCGAATGTCCACACCCTGGCGGGCGGCCTGTACGCCGGCCCGCTGGCCCGGGCGCTGGGCAGCACGAACATCTACTCGGCCAGCACGGTCGACCAGATGCCGAAGCACGTCTCCAGCGGGCTGCTGTTCGGCGACCCTCTCGCCATCCCGGTGCCGGACCTGGACCACACGTCCTACCTGCTGATGCTCGGCGCCAACCCGATGGAGTCCAACGGCAGCCTGTGCACCGCCGCCGACTTCCCCGGGAAGCTGAAGGCGCTGCGCCGGCGAGGCGGCACCCTGGTCGTCGTCGACCCGCGCCGTACCCGCACCGCCCGCCTCGCCGACCGGCACCTGACGATCCGGCCGGGCGCCGACGCGTACCTGCTGTTCGGCGTCGTGCACACGCTGTTCGCCGAGGGGCTGGTCGCCGACACCCCCGGTGTCGACGGCGTGGCGGACGTGGAGCGGCTGAGCCGCGACTTCGCCCCCGAGAGCGTCGCGGCGGTCTGCGGCATCCCGGCCGGGGAGATCCGGCGGCTCGCCCGCGAGCTGGCGGCCGCCCCGAGCGCCGCCGTCTACGCACGCATCGGCACCTGCACCACCGAATTCGGCACGCTCACCAACTGGCTGGTCGACGTCGTCAACGTGCTGACCGGCAACCTGGACCGGCCCGGCGGCGCGATGTTCCCCCTTGCCCCGCACCGCCGCCCGGGCGCGGGCACGGGGCCGGGCTTCCGCATCGGCCGCTGGCGCAGCCGCGTCCGCGGGCTGCCCGAGGTGCGCGGCGAACTGCCCGCCACCACCTTGGCCGACGAGATCCTCACCCCCGGCGAGGGCCAGGTCCGCGCCCTGATCACCGTGGCCGGCAACCCGGTGCTGTCCACGCCCGGCGGCGAACGCCTCGGCGACGCGCTGGACGGCCTGGAGTTCATGGTCAGCGTCGATCCGTACCTGAACGAGACGACGCGGCACGCCCACGTCATCCTGCCGCCGCCTCCGCCGAGCCGGTCGCCGCACTACGACGTCGCGTTCGGGGATCTCGCGGTGCGCAACACCGCGCGGTACTCCCCGCCCGCGATCCCGCTCCGGGACGGCGAGCTCGACGAGTGCGCGATCCTGTCCCGTCTCATCGGCATTCTGTCCGGAGCCGATGTGGACGAGTCGATCAGCGCCCACCTGCTCGCCAAGGCGACCTCCGACCCGGCCTCCCCCGTCCACGGCCGGGACCCGGCGGAGCTGCTGCCGCTGCTCACCGGAGAGACCCCGGCGCTGCGCCGCCTGGACCTCATGCTGCGCGCGGGTGCGTACGGCGACGGCTTCGGCGCGGTGCCGGACGGCCTGTCACTCCAGGCGCTGCGGGACGCGCCGCACGGCGTCGACCTGGGCCCGCTGAGGCCCCGGCTGCCCGAGGTACTGCGGACGCCGTCCGGCCGGATCGAGCTGTGCCCGCCGCCGCTGGCCGAGGACGCCGGCCGGCTGCTCGACGGCCTCGCCCGCCGGCGTACGGGCCTGGTCCTCATCGGGCGCCGGCACCTGCGGTCCAACAACAGCTGGATGCACAACCTGCCGGGCCTGGTCCGGGGTTCCAACCGCTGCACGCTCCAGGTCAACCCCGAGGACGCCGACCGGCTGGGGCTCAAGGACGCGCGAACGGTCAAGGTGACGAGTACCGGCGGCACGATCGAGGCCGAGGTCGAGGTCACCGCGGAGGTCTTGCCCGGGGTCGTCAGCCTCCCGCACGGCTGGGGTCACGGCCGGCCCGGCACGCGGATGTCCGTGGCCGCGGCGCACGCCGGGGTGAACGCCAACGCCCTGACCGACCCGCTCGCGCTCGACCCGCTGTCGGGGAACGCCGTGCTGAACGGAGTGCCGGTGGAGGTCCAGCCGGCCTGAGCGGTGGAGCTCAGGCGACGAGCTCGGAGTCCTCGTCGGCGGGGGCGGGGACACGCCCGACGCTCGCCGTGGAGGCGAGGCCGACCGTCGTGTCGTGCGGGAAGACCCACTTCTTCATCGCCCACCAGCGGAAGGCCATGCCCAGCAACGTCCCGATGATCATGCCGCTGAGGAAGTCGGAGACCTCCTGGGTAACGTGGCCGACGTTCGGGTACTGCAAGTCGAAGGCGTACCGCGCGAGGTACAGCGGGATGTCATTGACGATGATCCCCAGACCGCTCACCACGAAGAAGAGCACGGCCTCGACGTGGCGCCTGCGGCCACCGCGGGCCCGGAAGGACCAGCCGCTGTTCATGAGGTAGGACGCGATCGTCGCGACGATGATCGCGATCGTCAGCGCCGTCACCGGCTTGGTCTTCATGACGGTCAGCTTCAGCCCGTAGTTCACCCCGAGGGTCAGCAGGAAGCAGACACCACCGGTGAAGGCGAACTTCACCAGCTCACGGTGCTTGACCACCAGCGGGCGCAGTGGCGCGGGGACGCGAGAGAGCGTGATCCGGGTAAGCGACACCCGCGCAGTCTACGGGCCATCGTTCCCCGGATGTGCCCGGACCCTGACATGTCCCGACCGGTCGTGCGGTGTCCCCATTAGGCGCAGGCGCCTCACTGGTCGCACCCCCGGGCACGCCCGTTCCGTTCGAAATTCGACGGATTCGCCGGTCCACGCCCTGGTCAGGGGCGGCCGACCGGCTCCGGCGCCGGCTCGAGCGGCAGCGGGGCGGGACGGACGCGCAGCGCCCGGGCGGCCCAGCCGGGCAGCCACCAGTTCCAGCGGCCGAAGAGCGACACGAGGGCGGGCACCAGCAGCGCGCGGACCACGGTGGCGTCCAGGAGCACGCCGAGGCCGAGGCCGGTCGCGAACACCTTCAGGTCGGTCATCGGCGCGGACGCCAGCGAGGCGAAGGCCAGGAAGAGGATGAGCGCCGCGCTGGTGACCAGCCGGCCGGTACGGCCGATGCCCTCGACGACGGCGGTCCGCATCGACCCGGTCCGGTCGTACTCCTCACGCATCCGCGCCAGGATGAAGACCTCATAGTCCATGGACAGCCCGTACAGGAACGCGAACACCATCACGGGCACGAACTCCGTGATCGAGCCGGTCGCGGCGATCCCCCAGATCGGCTTCGAACCGTAGCCGTCCTGCCAGACCAGCACCATCGCGCCGAGGATCGCGGCCAGCGACACCAGGTTCAGCAGCACCGCCTTCAGCGGCAGCAGCAGCGACCGGAACGCCCGGGCGAGCAGCACGAAGGTGGCCAGCGCGATCAGCGCGAGCATCAGCGGGAACGCCCCGTACACCGCCTTGGCGAAGTCGACCCCGACCGCCGCCGAGCCGCCCACCCCGACGCCGGCGGGTACCGCGGCGCGGACGCGCCGCACCGTGTCCTTCCCCGCGGCCGAACCGCCCTCGGCGGCGGGGACGACCGCGATCAGGGCCGTGCCGTCGCGCCGCCACGCGGGGGTGTCCGGGGCGACCGCCGTGACGACACCGGACACCCGGGCGAGGGTGGCCGCCGTCGCCGCCGGGTCGCCGCCCCGGGGCACCAGGACGTCGATCGGGGTGAGGACGCCGGTCGGCACGCCGGAGTGCACGAGGGCGGCCCGGCCCTCGTACGCGGGTCCGGACGACGCGAGGGCGTCGCTCTCCGGGTCGCCCAGGTGCAGGCCGAGGGCCGCGGCGGCGAGGGCGACGAGGAACGCGCCCGACGCGGCGACCGCCGCCCAGCGGTACCGCACCACCCCGCGTGCCCAGGCGGACCAGCCGCGACCGGCTCCGCCGCCCCTGCGCAGCCGCGGCCGGTCGATCTTCGATCCGAACCGCGCGAGCAGCACCGGCAACAGGGTGAGGGCGGCGACCACGCTGACGGCCGGGATGATGATGCCGCCGTAGCCGACGCTGCGCAGGAACGGGCCCGGCATGACGACCATCGCGAGCAGGCCGATCGCGACCGCGCCGCCGCTGAAGACGATGGCGCGCCCGGCGGTGACCATCGCGCGGCGCACCGCGTCGTCGCCCTCGTACCCGGCGGCCTGCTCCTCCCGCCACCGGGTGACGAGCAGCAGCGAGTAGTCGATGGCCACGCCCAGGCCGATCAGCGCGACGATGAACTGGACGATCACGCTGACGTCGGTGAACGTCGTGAGCCCGTACACGACGAGGAACGACGTGACGATCGAGCACGCCGCGATGAGGAGCGGCACGAGGGCCAGCAGGGACCCGAAGACGAACGCCAGCGCGCCAAGCCCGCCGACGAGCGTCTCGGACAGGACGCTGACGCCGCGGCGGGCAGGAGCCACCCGACATCCCGCACCCGCTGATGCGGAACGCGCTGCAGCGCACGATGGGCGTGCCGCTGTTCCAGGAGCAGATGATGCAGCTGGCCGTGGACTGCGCCGGGTTCACCCCGGCGGAGTCGGACGCGCTGCGGCAGGCCATGAGCGCCAAGCGCGCGCCCGAGCGCGTCGAGCGGCTCCACGACCGGCTGCTGAGCGGCATGGCCGAGCGCGGCATCCCCGCCGAGATCGCCGAGGAGGTGTACGAGAAGATCCTCGGCTTCGCCAGCTTCGGATTCCCCGAGTCGCACGCGCAGAGCTTCGCGCACCTCGTGTACGCCAGCGCGTACCTGAAACGCCACTATCCGGCGGCGTTCACCACCGGGCTGCTGCGCAACCAGCCGATGGGGTTCTACAGCCCGCAGACCCTGCTCGGCGACGCCCGCCGGCACGGCGTACGGGTCCTCGGCGTCGACGTCAACTCCGACCAGGCGACGCTGGAGGCCCCGCACACGCCCGCCGGGGACCTCCCGCACGCGCCCAAGGAGCCCCAGCCCGCGATCCGCCTGGGCCTGTCGGCCGTACGCAACCTCGGCGAGGACGCCGCGAAGCAGATCGCCGCCGGCCGGCCGTACGCGGACCTGGAGGACCTGGTGCGCCGCGTCCCGCTGTCGACCGCCGCGCTGGAGGCCCTCGCCACGGCCGGCGCGTTCGGCTGCTTCGGGCTCGACCGCCGCGAGGCGCTGTGGGCGGCGGGCGCGCTGTCCCACACCCGCCCCGGCCACCTGCCCGACACCGCTCCCGGCATGACCGCGCCCGCGCTGCCGCCGATGACCGTGATCGAGCAGACCATCGCCGACCTCTGGGCCACCGGAACGTCCGAGCACCACCCGATCGCCCACGTCCGGGCCGCCCTCGACGAGCGCGGCGCCGTCCCCCTGAACGCGGTCAAGGACGTCCCCGGCGAAACGAACATCCTGGTCGCCGGCGTCGTCACGCACCGGCAGCGCCGGGGGACCGCGAACGGCGTCATCTTCTTCAACCTCGAGGACGAGACCGGCATGCTCAACGTCCTGTGCCGCCCGCAGATCTGGGAGCGCTACCGCAACGTCGCCTTCCAGGCGCAGGCGCTGCTCATCCACGGCCGCCTCGAACGCCACGACGGCGCCGCCAACCTCGTCGCCACCCGCCTGCAGCGCCTCCCCGTCGCCACGATGACCCGCAGCCGCGACTTCCGCTGAGATCACGGATCCGTCAGCGGCCCGGCCGTCGTCCATTCCCAGGGCAGAGTGGCAGGTCGGCGACCTTCCCACCGCCGTTCATCCGGCCGCAGAGCGGCTCGTACCTCGGCGTTCCTCCGCCGTCGACGGTGACCCGGACGAGGGTCAGTCCCCGGTTGCCCGGCCCGTTCAGGTCGTGGTCGTCCTTCGTGAAGTCGACGGTGCCGGTCGCCGTGTTCTCCCACCGCCTGGACCTCAGCTCCAACAGGACGCTGCCCGACGTGACCACCCGGCTCCCCAGGATCACCGATCCGCTTCTGGACGGGATCGCCAAGTCGGTGAACGCCTTCTGCGCCGCCTGCGCCAGCACGGATGTCGCGTCGTAGGTCAGCGGCATCTGACCGTCCGCCAGCAGCGCCTGATTCGTCGAGCTCACGCCGAGGTTGTTGCGGGCCAGCGTGAAGAACGGGTTGAAGCGGTCCCTGCCGCGGGCGGTGAGGTTGCTCGGATAGGTGGCGCTGGTGAAGTACACCCGGATGCCCGGCGGCAGTATGACGTCGTGTGGGCCGTTGCCGAACCGCGCTCGTGCGACCTCGTCACCGCCCAGCAGCGTCAGTGGTCGTTTCGCGCAACCGCCGTCGCCGAGGTTGTTGATCAGGTTGTACAGGTCCTCGGCTCGGCCGGCGAAGTAGATGAGATCGAAGGGGTCGCCGGCGGCCGCGGCGCAGGCCGTCCTGATCTGTCCGCCGATGTCGTCGGCACCGGTGTAGCGGACCGTCGAAATCCGTGCTGAGGGCAACTGCTGCCCGACGTCGGCGGCGAGTTCTGTGCTGTACTGGTCCTTCGTCGCGCCGGGTTGGCGCGAGACGATCATCGAGTGGACCGAGGACCGTCCGCCGAGCGCCTGCCGCGCCGCGTACGACGCGAGAGTCGCCTCGTCATGGTCGGTGGAGGCGAGCCCGTAGTAGTGGGACAGGCTCGGAAGCCGGTCCGAGGAGTTGACGGTGCCGAGCACTGCCAGCCCGGCGTCGTTCAACCGTGTCACCGCGGCTTGCGATGCGTCGGTGTTGCGTTCCATACCGACGACGCCGACCACCGTCGGATCTCGCCGCGCGAGCGCGAGGATGATGTCGCTGGCCTGCCGCGAGAAGTTCATGTTCTCGCCGACGTTGACCGGCAGCAGCCGGATCTTCAGCCTGTTCCCGACCGCGCCCGGCTGGCCGGTCCGGTTGTTGCCCAACTGGGCGAGGTACGCGCCGGCCAGCGCCCGGATGCCGCTCACCACGCTCTGGTCATGGCCCTCGGCCGCGGTGAGGATGCCGGCGTAGAGCACGGTCACGTACGGCTGGTGCAGCCGCAGCACCGTCTCGTTCTCGCGTTCTATCCGGCTCAGCAGGTCGGCGAGGCTGAACCTGCCCTGGGAAACGGACAGGTCCGCGTCCTTCCGCCGCGGCATGCGGTTGCCGTCAACGCCGATGCTGGTGGAGCCGCGTTCGAAGCGGACGCCGTGCGTGGCGATGCCGACGCACTCACGGCTGTCGTCGGCATCGGTGAACAGCCGTGAGTCGGTGTTAGCGGAGAACGGGAAGCCGACCTGGCAGTACTTGGCGGCCAGCCGAGTATGGAGATACGGCACTCCGACCGCGATCACGATGAGCGCGGCCACGAGGGATCGTCGGGACCACAGCCACGTCCAGCGCGGGCGGTGCCGCACCGGCAGCGGGCCGGGTGGGTTGCGGCCTGGCCGCATGGCCGGAATCGGCAGGCGCAGCACCCAGGGCAGCGCGACCTGCTGGCTGGGCGCCTGTGCGGTCCCCAGCGACGCCTCCCAGTCGTCATAGCGGTCTTGGATGGAGACATCGGTCTCATGCTGTGGGGGCGCCAGCTCGTCGAGGTCATGACGGTGCGCGTGGTCGACGGATGCGATCACCACGAGTGGGTGCAGTTCGCTGCGGCGGCTGCGGATGTCACTCATCGCTGACAGCAGTTCGATGCCGCCGTTCTCCTTGGTGACGCCCTTGAGGAAGAGCACCGGCGGCACCGGGCGTTTGAAACCCCGCAGGTTCGGTGACAGCCTGCTGTGCGCCGCCCGCAGGTCTTCCAGGAACGCGAAGCACTTCAGCTGCAACCGGAACTTGTCGGCGTCGCGCTTGGCGGTCATGCGGCCGAGCACCCGCTTGAGCCGGCCGTCGAACCCCTCGCCGCCGAGCACGGCGAAGAACGACGAGGTGGCGAACCAGCGGTACCGGCTTCCGAATCCCACCCGGGCGAGGATGGCCAGCCAGGACCGCGGCCTCAGCAACACCGCGCACAGCACCAGCAGGACGAGCAGCAGTGCCAGGCCGATGAGCAGTACGGAGAGCGCCACCTTGTCCGCCAGCCCCTGCGCGAAGCCGCCGAGTATCGTCGCGGTGACACCGATCGCCGACAACCAGACCGGTGCCCTGCCCGGGCGCAGGCTCGAGGAGAACGATGCCGCAGCGGCGTGCCACTCATCGGCGGGGTTCGTGTCGTTCTCATCGGCGCGTGCGATCGCCCGCTCCAGTGACTTGACCAGGGTGGAACGGGGGAATTTCAGCCGCCCGAACTCGGGTCGAGTCGATCGCCAGGAACCGGATTCGGACATGGTGTCGAGTAGGCGGAGTTCGGCGTCTTCCGCGTCCGTGTCGAGTGAAGGACTGATATGCGGTATCCGCGCCTCGACAGCCGCCTGTTCCAGCGCGTCCACGTAGGCGCCGACGTCGGCGCGCGGATCGGCGGCCTCCAGGGCGACCACCGGGAACGGCCGGCCGGTCAGACGCCAGGGGCTCAACGTGGCCAGTGAGCCGAACAGGGCGAGAAGCCGTCGCCCCTCCTCCGTGTTGAGCACATATCCGTCCGTGGCCTCGATGCCCGGAGTCATGCCCATTCGCCAGCCCCTCCGACGGAACGATGCCATGAGTTTAGGCGTCAAAGCCGTGCAATAAACGGATATGTCCTCTGCTGGCCCCTGTTACCGGCGACCGTACCGGCCACCGCCTTTACGTTGTAGATCAACTGGATCCGCGGAGAGGTGTGATCTCGCCTGATCCGCGGGCGACGTAGGCCGTCGGTACGACGACGTGCCGGGCGGGCCGCTGATCGCCGCCGCCGATGCGGCCGAGGAGGAGCCGCGCGGCGATGTGACCGATCTCGGCGGGGTCCTGGGAGACGACGGATACGCCGGGGCGCAGCATGTCGGCCAGCGGGAAGTCGTCGAAGCCGATGAGCGCGACGCGGTCCTGCAGGCCGAGGTACTGCAACGCCCGGACGGCCCCGATGGTCAGGAGGTTCTGCGCGGCGAAGACGGCCGTCGGCGGGTCGTCGCC
The DNA here is from genome assembly GCA_045806665.1 of Actinoallomurus sp. Lineage (GTDB taxonomy): Bacteria > Actinomycetota > Actinomycetes > Streptosporangiales > Streptosporangiaceae > Actinoallomurus. The sequence continues at coordinate 7,195 of JBJMIW010000038.1, read as the reverse complement.
GGTAAGGATCTCGCCGATCGCACGCTCGGCGGCATCCGCGCTGCGGATCTCGCGGCGGACGAGCCGCTCGCCGACCGCCTGGCCGACGCCGGCGTGCGCCTCGCGATAGCCCTCGTACCGCTCCCGCGCGGTCCAGATCGACGCCATGTCGCCGAGGAACGCGATGTGCCGGTGGCCGAGGGTGAGCAGCCGCCGGACGGCGGCACGGGTGCCCTCCCGGTTGTCGACGGTCACGGTGTCGACCTGGTCCAGTTCGACGAGCCGGTCGACGCAGACGATGGGCGTGCCCTGGCGGCGGACGGCGGCCAGCTGGTCGTCGGTGCCGCCGGTGGGGACCACGATCAGGCCGTCGACCCGGCGGAGCGTGAAGGTGTCGATGAGCTCGTGCTCGCGCTCGGGGTGCTCGTCGCTGCTGCCGGTGAGGACGAGCATGTTCTCGGCGCGGACGGCGTCCTCGACGGCGCGGTGCAGGACCGAGGCGAAGGGGTTGGCGACATCCTCGAGGACCAGGGCGATGGTCGCGGTACGGCGGTCGGCGCGGCGCAGGCTGCTGGCGGTGAGGTCGTGCCGGTAGCCGAGGGCGCGGGCCGCCTCCTTGACGCGTTCGACCAGGTCGGTGGCGACACCCGGCTTGTCGTTGATCACGCGTGACACGGTCGCGAGCCCGACGCCAGCCCGCCTGGCGACGTCGCGCATCGTTACCTTGTCGCGTCGCTGTTCGTCGCCCGGAATGGTTGTCACCCCGGCCCTCTCCCTCACGTCCCGGTCGATTGTGCCGGGCCTCTGGACAGACCGTACGCGCGGGTTCTACATTCGCGGAAACGTTTCCCGGAAACGTTTCTGAAATCTCGGGGGAACCAGCTCGTCACCTGCCGCGGCGCGATCCACGGCGTGGTTGGAGGAATCACCATGAAGCGCGAGAACTCGAGGTCGAACCGCCGCCGTACCGGCGTGGTCGTCGCCGTCGCCGCCCTGTCACTCGTGGCGGCCGGTTGCGGCAAGGGCGCGAAGGGTTCCGGCTCCGGTGGTGACGTCACCGTCGGCCTCATCACCAAGACCGACACCAACCCCTTCTTCGTCAAGATGAAGGAGGGCGCGCAGAAAGAGGCCCAGGCCAAGGGCATCAAGCTGATGACCGCGGCCGGGAAGTTCGACGGCGACAACGCCAGCCAGGTCACCGCGATGGAGAACATGATCGCGGCGGGCGTCAAGGGCATCCTGATCGTCCCGAGTGACACCAAGGCCATCGTGCCCAGCATCCAGAAGGCGCGCGCCAAGGGCATCGAGGTCATCGCGCTCGACACGCCGACCGACCCGCAGAGCGCGTCCGACGCGCTGTTCGCCACCAACAACCTGAACGCCGGCATCCTGATCGGCAAGTACGCCAAGGCGGCCTTCGGCTCGAAGCCGGCGAAGATCGCCATGCTGGACCTGAACCCGGGCATCACGGTGGGCGTCCTCCGGCACAACGGGTTCCTCCAGGGATTCGGCCTCAAGGAGGGCGACCCGAGCATCGCCTGCGTGCAGAACACCCAGGGCGACCAGGCCAAGGGCCAGACCGCGATGGAGAACTGCCTGCAGAAGGCCCCCGACATCAACCTCGTCTACACGATCAACGAGCCGGCGGCGCTGGGCGCGTACACCGCCCTCAAGGCGGCCGGCAAGGAGAAGAACGTCATGATCGTGTCGGTCGACGGCGGATGCACCGGCGTCAAGGCCGTGCAGTCCGGCCAGATCGCCGCCACCTCGCAGCAGTACCCGCTGAAGATGGCGTCGCAGGGCGTGGACGCGATCGTCGACTTCGCCAAGAACGGCAAGAAGGCGAGCGGCTACACCGACACCGGCGTCAACCTGGTGACCGACAAGGCGCAGCCGGGCGTGGACTCCAAGGACGTCCAGTTCGGCCTGGCCAACTGCTGGGGCTGAGCCGATGTCGACCGCTACCGCGACCGACCGCACCGACGCCGGGCGGAGCCTGCTCGGGCGGACCTCGCAGTTCCTCACCCTGCCGGCCGTGGGCCCGCTCTTCGCGCTCCTGCTGGCCTGCGTGTACTTCTCCGTCCGCACCGACCGGTTCCTGACCGGCGCGAACCTGTCCCTGATCGTGCAGCAGGTGATGGTGGTCGGCGCGCTCGCCGCCGGCCAGACCATCGTCATCCTCACCGCCGGAATCGACCTGTCCAACGGGGCGGTGATGGCGCTCGGCACGATCTTCATGACCAAGCTGGCCGTCAGCGGCGGGGTGCCGGGCGTCTGGGCGATCCTCATCGGCGTCGCCGTGTGCACGGCGTTCGGCGCGCTGAACGGCACGCTGGTCACGATGGCGAAGCTGCCGCCGTTCATCGTGACCCTGGGCACGTGGAACATCGCCTTCGCGCTCACCCACGTCTACTCGAACGAACAGACGATCACGGGTCTGCCGAAGTCGCTGACCTTCCTCGGCCAGACGTTCCCGCTGGGCAACACCGACGTCACGTACGGCTCGGTGGTGATGCTGGCGCTGTTCGCGGTCGCCTGGTACGCGCTGCGCCAGACGGCGGCCGGCCGGCACGTGTACGCGGTCGGCGACAACCGCGAGGCCGCCCGGCTGACCGGCATCCCGACCCGCCGCCTGCTCCTCACCGTCTACACCGTCGCCGGGGCGATCTACGGCCTCGCCGGGCTCCTGCTCATCGGGCGTACGTCGGTCGGCGACCCGCAGGCCGGGCAGACGGACAACCTCGACAGCATCACCGCCGTGGTGCTGGGCGGCGTCAGCCTGTTCGGCGGGCGGGGCAGCATCATCGGCGCCCTGTGCGGCGCGCTCATCGTCGGCGTGATCCGCAACGGCCTGCAGCTGACCGGGGTCCCGTCCATCTACCAGGTCCTCATCACCGGAATCCTGGTCATCCTCGCGGTGAGCGTGGACCAGTTGGCCCGAAGGAGGCGCGCGTGAGCGAGACGGACCGGAACACGCCGCGCACGGACCAGGACTCCTCCGAGGCGCGCATGAGCGAGACGCAGCAGAACACCGCCGACGTGCGCCCGGTCCTCGAGGCGCACGGTCTCGTCAAGCGGTACGGCCACGTCACGGCCCTGGCCGGCGCGGACTTCGAGCTGCTGCCCGGCGAGATCCTGGCCGTGATCGGCGACAACGGCGCGGGCAAGTCCAGCCTGATCAAGGCGCTGTCCGGTGCGCTGATCCCGGATGAGGGCCGGATCCTGCTGGACGGCCGGCCGGTGCGCTTCCACAGCCCGGCGGACGCCCGGCGGGCCGGGATCGAGACGGTGTACCAGGACCTGGCCGTGGCCCCCGCGCTCGACATCGCGAGCAACCTGTTCCTCGGGCGAGAGGTGCGCCGTAGAGGCGTCCTCGGCCGGGTGTTCCGCATGCTCGACCATAAGAGGATGCAGGGCGAGGCCGGCGGCCACATGCAGGATCTGAAGATCGGCATCCCGTCCGTGAAGCAGGCGGTTGAGACGCTGTCCGGTGGGCAGCGGCAGGGTGTCGCCGTCGCGCGCAGCGCGGCGTTCGCCCGGCACGTCGTCATCATGGACGAGCCGACCGCCGCGCTCGGTGTCAAGGAGTCGGGCATGGTGCTCGATCTGATCCGGCAGGTCCGCGACCGCGGGCTGCCGGTCATCCTGATCAGCCACGACATGCCCGCGGTCTTCGACGTCGCCGACCGGATCCACATCCAGCGCCTGGGCCGGCGGGTGGCCGTCGTCCGCCCCGAGGAGACGGACATGGCCGAGACCGTCGCCATCATGACGGGGGCGGCCCGGGGCAACCTGGACGGCGCCCCGAACGGCGACGGAACGACCTGACCGGCCCGAGCGGCCCGACCAAGGAGGGTGTGTGCGGATCCCTGACGCCCGCGTCGTCGCGGTCGCCGGTGAAGCGATCATCGATCTGGTCGCCGCCGAGCCCGGCGGCCCGTACCTCGCGCTGCCCGGCGGCAGCCCGGCGAACGTGGCCGTCGGGCTGGCCCGGCTCGGCACTCCGACCCGGATGATCGCCCGCATCGGCAAGGATCCGTTCGGCCGGACGCTGCGAGACCATCTCGTACGCAACGGGGTCGGCACCGGCGCGGTGGCGCCCGCCGCGGAGCCGTCGTCGGTGGCGTTCGTGCACCACGAGGAGGGCGGGCCCCCGTCGTACGACCTGCGGATCACCGGAACCGCCGACTGGCAGTGGACCGCCGACGAACTGGCCCGCGTACCGCTCGGCGACGTCGCCGCCCTCCACGTCGGGTCCCTCGCCATGGTGATGCCTCCGGGGGCCGAGGCGCTGGCCGGCCTCGCCCGCCGGGCGCGGGAGACGGCGACGCTGATCTACGACCCGAACTGCCGCCCGGACGTCATGGAACTCCTGCCGGACGCCCGCTCCCGCATCGAGTCGCTGATCCACATGGCGGACGTCGTCAAGATCAGCGACGCGGATCTGGAGTGGCTGCGGCCCGGCGGCCATCCGCGGCGGTTCGCCGCCGGGCTGGTCGAGGAGACCGAGGCCGTGGTGATCGTGACGCTCGGGGCGGACGGCGCCCTGATCGCCGCGCCGCGCCTGTCCCCCCTCCATCTCCCGGCGTGCGCCGCGGAGGTCGTCGACACGGTGGGCGCGGGCGACTCCTACATGAGCGCCGTCCTCGCCGGCCTGTACGAGCAGGGGCTGCTCGGGGCCGAGCGCCGTCCCGCCCTCCGCTCCGCTCCGGGCTCGGTGATCACCGAGGTGTGCGCCGAGGCGGCGCGGGCGGCCGCCGTCACGTGCGGGCGGCGGGGGGCCGACCCGCCCACCCACGCGGAGCTCGCCGCCTTCTCGGCGGGCTGACCCCTGCTTCGTCCCAGATGTCACAATTGAATATCTGGACAAACGGGGTCACCACTGTCGCGACTGGTGCAAGCTAGGGTGCATGTCCCCGCGGAAGTCCCCCTCCCCCGAACGGCCTGCGGGTTCGCGCACACTGCGGATCCTGCGCCGTACGCTCGGCAGCACCGGCGTTATCCTGACATTCGTCGTCCTGGTCGCGGTCGTCGTCGTCGCGAACGTCGACTTCGGCAAGGGCAAGCCTCCCGCCGGCGCCGCGGCCGACGTCTCCACGAACGACCTCGCGCGGTCCCTCGAGGGCTACACGATGGACCCGATGATGGCCAGCGCCCAGGCCACCGCGCGGGAGCGCGCCTACCAGGCCGAACTCGCCGCCGAGCGCGACAGGAAGAAGCGCGCGGCGGCCGAGGCCAAGCGCCGGGCGTGGGAGGCGTTCAAGAAGAGGATGAGCCACGACCCCAGCGCCGCGGACAACCAGGCGTACGCCAAGAAGATGAACGCGCTGAAGGGCTGGAGTCGGTGCTGGCCCTCGCTGCTCACCATGTGGAACCACGAGAGCGGCTGGAACGAGAACGCCGAGAACCCCGGCAGCGGCGCCTACGGCATCGCCCAGGCGCTGCCCGGTTCGAAGATGAACTCGGTCGGGCCCGACTGGCGGACGAACGCGATCACGCAGATCACCTGGGGATTGAGCTACATCGGCTCCCGCTACGGCGACCCCTGCCGGGCGTGGGGCTGGTGGCAGGCCCACCACTGGTACTGACGGGCCACCGGGTCACTTGCCGCCGGGTTTGATCCAGTCGAAGGTGCGCTCGACCGCCCGCCGCCAGTTGTCGTACTCGGTCTCGCGGCGGTCGGGGTCCATGCTCGGCAGCCACTGCGCGGCCCGGTGCCAGTTGCGGCGCAGCCCCTCCAGGTCGGCCCAGTAGCCGACGGCGAGGCCGGCGGCGTACGCGGCGCCGAGGGACACCGTCTCGGCCGCCATGGGGCGGATGACCGGGACGTCGAGGACGTCGGCGATGAACTGCATGAGCAGGTTGTCGGCGGTCATGCCGCCGTCGACCTTGAGCGCCTTGAGCGCCAGCCCGGAGTCGGCGTTCATCGCGTCGACGACCTCGCGGGTCTGCCAGCCGGTCGCCTCCAGGACCGCGCGGGCGAGGTGTCCCTTGGTGATGTAGGAGGTCAGTCCGACGATGATGCCGCGCGCCTCGCTGCGCCAGTACGGCGCGAACAGCCCGGAGAAGGCGGGCACGATGTAGCAGCCGCCGTTGTCCTCGACGGTCCGGGCGAGCGTCTCGATCTCGGGCGCGCTGGCGATCAGCCCGAGCCCGTCGCGGAACCACTGGACGAGCGCGCCGGTGATGGCGATGGAGCCTTCGAGGGCGTACACCGCCGGCTGATCGGCGATCTGGTAGCCGACCGTCGTGAGCAGGCCGTGGGTGGAGCGGACCGGTTCGGTGCCGGTGTTGAGGAGCAGGAAGCTGCCCGTCCCGTACGTGCACTTGGCCTCGCCGGGTGCGAAGCAGGTCTGGCCGAAGAGCGCGGCCTGCTGGTCGCCGAGCGCGGCGGCGATCCGCACGCCCGGCAGCACCCGCGTCGCGCGGCCGTACGTCTCGCTGGAGGGGCGGATCTCCGGCAGCATGGCCCGCGGCACGTCGAAGAACGCGAGCAGGTCGTCGTCCCAGGCCAGCGTGGTGATGTTCATCAGCAGCGTGCGGCTGGCGTTGGTGACGTCGGTGACGTGCACGCCGCCGTCGGGACCGCCGGTGAGGTTCCAGATGAGCCAGCTCTCCATCGTGCCGAACACCACGTCGCCGCGTTCGGCCCGCTCGCGCAGGCCCGGTGTGTGGTCGAAGAGCCAGCGGACGCGCGTGGCCGAGAAGTACGTCGCGAGGGGCAGCCCGCACCGCTCGCGGACCATGTCGGCGTTCGGACGGGCGGCGAGCTCGTCGACGAGGGAGTCCGTGCGGGTGTCCTGCCAGACGACGGCGCGGCCGACGGGACGGCCGGTGTGCCGGTCCCACAGCACGGTGGTCTCGCGCTGGTTGGCGATGCCGAGCGCCGCCACCTGGTCGGGCGTCGCGCCGGCCTGGGCGACCGCCTCGGGCGCGATGCGCTCCAGGTTGCGCCAGATCTCCATGGCGTCGTGCTCGACCCAGCCGGGTCGGGGAAAGTGCTGCTTGTGCTCGCGCTGGGTGACCGAGACCAGCCGACCTCCGTGGTCGAACAGGATGCAGCGCGTCGACGTCGTCCCCTGGTCGACGGACATCACATAGCGCTCTACCATCGGGCCCTCAGTTCCGGGCGCCGCGGGCGGTGATCGTCACCATCGGGCGGCCCCAAGGTCTCGGGAGACGGCGCGTGCGGCGTCGCGCACGTACGTCACCAGCG
>JBJMIW010000037.1:0-7906 GCA_045806665.1 Actinoallomurus sp. | reverse complement strand
TCGGGACAACATCTCGGCTCCGCCCAGTATTCAATCACAGGAATCGAGGACTCCTGAAACTGTCACTGGGAGGTTCCCGGCGACCGCGCCGCCTGTTGGCGTCACGTACTCAAGCCCGGGCGAGGACATACATTACCCCATCGCTGGACCACGTTAGGACGCTCGGCGCGGACACGGCGAGGATCTCCGGCGTCTGCCGGCGTTCGCCGGCCCCTTCAGGGTGACGACGACCAGCCAGAACACCGTGTGATCCCTAGGCCGGCCCACCCAGAACAAAGGCACGCAGGTCTACCAACGTCCGGCTGTTGGTGACGTGCGGGCCGGTGAGGAACGCCGAGGAGTAGGGCGTGACGACGTCGTCACGCGAGGTCTGGATCGTGTACCGAACGCCCGGCACCGTGTCTCCACCGGCGTTAGCTTGGTGAGGAAGGCCGAGCCCGCGATCTGGTCCTGGACCGACGGGCCCAGCCCGGCAGTGAGCAGTTGCGGGACTCCCGGCGGCAGGGCCAACCCGGCGACCGTGGTGCCGTGGTTGGACGGCGACAGTCCGACCACGTTGCCGACCTTGCCCGCGCCGCCAAGGAACTCGGTCAGTGAAACGTGTCGCACTGTGGGTCACCAACCTCGGCAAGGGCACCCTGCTGCGCATTCCGTTCCAGCCGGGTGGCCGGGCGGGCACCGCTGTCATCCCGCCCTGCGGGCTCCCGGCGCGCGAGCCGAGGGCCAACCCGCCGCACCATCCCGACAAGCCGGGCCGCGCCGTGGACGTCGCCGGTCACGGCTCCGATGAACTGCGGCGGCCGGGTACGGCAAAAAGTCAGTAAACATCTCGCACGCTATCGAGGCCGTCCAATAGGACTCCTCGACCTGCAGATCGGGCGATGCGGTCTTCCTCCACCAAACGGTGCCTACATACGCGGTGTGCCCATGCGTGTACGTATTCCTCAGTAGTGTGGCCCCTGTTGTCGACCGCACTGAGGACGCCGATGCCTGACTTCCCCCAACCTGCTGCCGGCGCTGAGCGCCAGGATGTCCGACGACATGGCAGGTCCCCGACCCGGGGCAAGCGTCGTCAAAGCAGTATTCGTGCCCTTCACCTGGGCATTTCTGTCCTTCCCGCCACGGTCATGGGACTCCTCGGAGTCGGTGTCGCCGTGGTGCTGTACACCGACCACGCGACGCAGAAAACGCGTCTAATCCTGGTCCTGGCCGCCGTAGGAGCGGCGATAACCGTGGCGGCCGCCGCACTCGCGGCCGACGCGGCCACCCGCCGAGTCCATCGGCAGCATGCGCAGCCGTCCGTCCGTGACCAGGGGGACGTGCAGCGGCGGATCGGTGAGCTCGGGTTCCTGATCACCCGTGGCCGACAGGACCTCCAGGAGCTGCGGGAGCGGCTCAGGGCCGGCGAGACCGCCGCTCCGCGCAGCGAGGAGCTGCCTGCGACCACCCCCGGCGACCCGGTCATACATCTGGCGTATGAGCTGCGGAAGGCGCAGAGCGAAGCATGGAACGCCGTGCTCGAGGCCGCCAGCCGTAGACCGGCCGACCCCGCCGACCAGCGGGTCGGCGTCTTCGTCAACCTGGCCCGCCGGATGCAGTCGCTGTCCCATCGTGCCATCCAGGGACTCGACGAGCTGGAGAACCAGGTCGAGGACCCGGACCTTCTCAAAGGGCTGTTCCGGGTCGACCACCTCAGCACCCGGATGCGGCGCCAGGCCGAGAGCCTCGCCGTCATCGGCGGCGCCGCGCCGCGCCGCCAGTGGAGCAGGCCGGTGACCGTGTACGAGGTGCTGCGCTCGGCCATCGCCGAAGTCGAGCACTACAACCGGGTCAAGGTCGTGCCGCCGGTCGAAGGCACCCTGGCCGGCAGTGCGGTCGCGGACGTCATCCATCTGCTCGCCGAGCTCATCGAGAACGCCACCAAGTTCGCCCCGCCGCACACGCAGGTGCTGGTCCGCGTCGACACTGTCACCGCGGGCCTGGCCATCGAGGTGGAGGATCGCGGCCTCGGCGTCCCGCGGGAGGACCAGCGACGGCTGAACGACCTGCTCGTCGACCTCGAGCGGGTCAACACCGACGAGTTGCTGCAGGACGGACGCATCGGGCTCCTCGTCGTGTCCGCGCTCTCCCGCCGTCATGGCATCCGCGTCCAGCTCCAGGCCAACGTCTACGGCGGCACGCAGGCCATCGTCGTCGTACCGAGGGAACTGGTCGGTACGGACGCGGACGACGCCACGGCCCGGCCCCAGGAGCAACCGGCACATCCCCCGGGACTCGCCGCGAGCGCAGCGGCATCGGTCCCGGCTCCGCTTCCTTCACCGGCGCCTCTCCCCGGCTCCGGACACGGCACCGCTGCCGGTCCGAACCCCACGCGAGACGGCCGTGACTCCCTCGGCGTCCGCCCCACCGCCCAACCGCCCGCGACCTGGGACCAGCATCCGGCCACGCCCGTTCGGCAGTCCGGTCCGCCGGCCGGTGTGCCGAACTCCGGCCAGGCGCCCGCCTGGCCGACTCCGGCCGCCGGCACCGGGTCCGCCCTGCCCGGCCAGGCGGAGACCGGTGAGCGGCCACCGTTGCCGAGACGCCGGGCCCAGGCGAACCTGGCGCCCGAACTGATCGATGCTCCCGCACTGCAGCAGCAGGAGGATCAGGAGGTCGAACTCAATCCCGGATTGATGGCGGCCTTCCAGAAGGGCATGCGCAGCGGCCAGCAGGTTGCCGACGTCGCGGACGGCACCGATGGCAAGAACTGACGATTACCAGCACGAAACGATAAGGAGCGTCCATTGAGCGCGGTCTCCCCGAACGAGGCTCAGGATCTTGCTTGGCTGTTGCGGGGACTGGGCGAGGAGGTTCCGGTCATACGTGGCAGTGTGCTGCTGTCCTCCGATGGGATGCTGAAAGCCGCCCATGGTTTCGACCGCGTCAGTGCGGAACAGCTGGCCGCGCTTGCTTCGGGACTCTTCTCCATGGCGCGTAGCGCCGGAAACAAGTTCGACAACAGCAACGAGGTTCGGCAGGTGGTGACGGAGCTCAAGTCCAGCCAGCTGTTCATCTCATGGGCCGGTTTCAACTCCGTGCTGGCGGTACTGGCGCGAGGGGACGCGGATCCGGGCGTGGTCGGTTTCGAGATGGCCCGGCTCATCAAGGCCGTCCGGCCCTTCCTGGACACCGCGGCACGGCCGCCGGCCAGTACGGCGAACCCAGATCAGACGATATGACAGTCGGTGACGATGAAGTCTGGATCGACGACGCCGCCGGGCCGCTGGTACGCCCGTACACGGTGAACGCCGGCCGTACTCGTCCGACCGTCGAGCTGGACCTGCTGTCCCTGATGGTGACGACCGGACCCCTTCCCCCGGCAATCGATCCGGAGCATGCCAGGGCGCTCACGCTGTGCCGCACGCCGACCTCGGTCGCCGAGGTCGCGGCGCACCTGCGGCTACCCGTGGCGGTCACCAAGGTTCTCCTCGCGGACCTGGTGGACTGCCAGGCGATGACCACACGAGCGCCGCGTACCGAGGCCGACCGTACCGACCGAGTCCTATTGGAGAAGCTGCTCGATGGCCTACAACGAATCTGAGGTGTTCCCCGCCCAGGTCAAAATTTTGATCGCGGGCGGTTTCGGGGTGGGGAAGACCACATTCGTCGGCGCGGCGAGTGAGATCGAACCGCTCAGCACCGAGGAACTCATCACCGCGGCCAGCGTCGGGATCGACGACCTCGGCGGGGTGGAGGGGAAGTCCACGACCACCGTCGCGCTCGACTTCGGCAGGATCACGATCGACCAGCACGGAATCGTGCTGTACCTGTTCGGAACACCCGGCCAGGAGCGCTTCTGGTTCATGTGGGACGAGCTGTCCGCCGGGGCGTTGGGCGCCGTGGTGCTGGCCGACACCCGTCGCCTGGAGGATTCCTTCGACGCGGTCGACTTCTTCGAGAGTCGGGGGATCCCGTTCCTCGTCGCGGTCAACGAGTTCGATGGCGCGTTCAAATACGAACCCGACGAGGTACGAGCCGCCCTGGAGCTCGACCCACACCTCCCCGTCGTGCTCTGCGACGCACGGGACCGCCAATCCGCCACTTCGGCGCTGAGGGCCCTGATCCGGCATCTCCTCGCCGCCGTTCCCACCCCTTCCGTCTGACGCGGACATGCCACCCCTGGAGACCTCCGCACCGCGCACCTTCTCAGTCCGCGTAGTGCATCCACCGACCCCTCACACACATGGAGTCCTCCGTGACCTATGACGCCGTAAGTGATCCCACCGTCCGTACCCTGCAGCCGGTCGACCAAGAGGCGTCCCGGCGGGCCACGCGACTCCGTGAGCTCGGTCTGGGACTAGGGCCTGACGAGGAATTCGACGCATTCGCGCAGCGGGTCGCCGAGGCCGCAGGTGGTCTGATCGGAACCCGCGAAACCGCGTTGGCGTTCGTCAACCTCATCACCGACCGGCAACACATCACCGGTCTGTACGTCGCAGGGCAGGGCGCCGGGCCGGCGACCGTATCCGCCGGCGCCGTCGACCTTCGGGAAGGAGCTCGCGATTTCGGCTTCTGCCCGCATGTCGTCGCCCGGCGCAAGGCGCTCGTCCTGGACGACGTGTGCGACTATCCGCGCTTCGTCGGCAACCCGATCGTCGATCAACTCGGCATCCGGACGTACCTCGGGGCCCCGCTGATCGACCGCACGGGCACGACTCTCGGCACGGTCTGCGTCGTGGACCGTGAGCCGCGCCCGTGGGGTCACCTCGGACTGAACTTCATCAAGGAAAGAGCCGCCGAACTGATGCAGCAAATACACCGCCGGGAGGAACTCCGGGACTAGAGCTCGCCGCCCGTCGTGATCCCAAGCCGCGGGCTCGAGGCACGCTCGGGTTCCGTCGCCGACGCGGTGCCGAGCACGCCCGTGGACAGCAGGTCGAACTCCACGGCGACGCCGGCGATGTCGGCCTTCAGGAACCCGATCGCCGTACGGACCTTCTGGGCGTCCGCTCCGGTCTCGGCGGCCCACTGCATGACCTGGCCGATCGCGAAGGCGTAGGCGATCGCACGGCCGGCCAGGACCAGGTGTTCCTGATCGAGGTCCCGGTCGAGGAAGCCCAGGTCGAGCCCGTGCGTCGTGACCGCGGCAGCCGTCAGCGGCCACTCGGCCAAGAACCGGCTGAGTGGCCGGCCGGCCTGTCTGGCCAGGCAGTACTCGGTGAGCTGTTGGCTGAGCAGATCGTTGTTGCCGTCGAATATCGTGAACACCCGCGTGTCCAGGAACGCCTGGGCGGCGATGTTGGTCGGCGAACCATATCGGTAGCCTTCACCGCCGGTCAGCTGCTGGTAATCGTTTGCCGACCTGACCATCCGTTCGGTGGCAACGGTCTTCATGGCCTGAATCGCTGGAAACGCGCCGGTCAGGTCGGCCTTGAGGTCCAGCCTCGTCTGCAGGTGGTGGTTGAGCGCCGCGCAGACGACGTAGGAGCTGTCGATGGCAGCGAGCCGGTAGCGCGCGAACCGGATGGCCGACAGCGGCGCCGGTCCGATCCGGCGGGTGTCCGCGTAGACCCGGGCCTCACGGCTGATGCGGCGAAGGAAGCCGCACGCCACCGCCGAGATCATCGCCCGCCCCGACAGGAAGATGTCCACCATCGCGCTCAGCTTCCCCGCCTCGGCATGGATCCGTCTGTGCCGGGGGACGACGGCGTCGATCTCGTTGAGCCCGTAGTCGATCACCTTGAGGCCCAGCGGCTCGTACCGCTGCAAGGTGCGGAACCCTTCGCTGCGTTTGACGATGAACCAGCCGTATTCCGGGCGGCCGGCCTGGTCGTTCCTGGCGCTCACCAGGAGCCAGTGGGCGCTGAGGCTGAAGGCCTGCCAGTGCTTCCGGCCGCGGATCCGGTAACCGCCCTCGACCTCCTCGAAGGTGGTCGTCATGCCCGACATCGCCGAGCCGCAGCCGGGCTCGGTCGAGACGAACCCGCAGATCATGGGATCGCGGCCGGCATAGAGCGGGAGAACCTCCTGCTTGGCCTCCTCGTCGGCCCACAGCACGATGGGTCGCAACGCCAGGCCCGTGACGATCGTCGCGTACGTGCCGACAGCCAGGTTCGATTCGGCCAGGGTCTCCACGACCCGGCACATCTCGATGTGGCTGTCGCGGCCGCCGTACTCCTTGGGCAGAGCGGGAAGCAGCACACCTGCGGTCGTCAGCAGCGTCCAGTCGTCGGCGGGGAGGTTCTGCTGAGGGTAAGTTGCGGAGTCGAATTGGGGGGCGACCGCCTCGATACCGGAGATGAACTCGTTCGTCGACATGGACAGAAGGTCATTCGTCATGAATCCGCTCTCACTGGTCGGCGTGGGGAGTGGGGGAAGTCGGGCGGGTTCCGACCATCAGGAGCAGGCTTATGTCTGATTCGTCGCGTTCACTCGCGTCATGCGAACCTCCTCCCGTATCATCCGTATCTCTGGGCTCTCTGGGTCATAGTGAAGCCGTCAGTCACCAAACGCAAGGCTTGTTCGGCGAACTGTAATCGGCCACCGGGGAGCCGGGCCCTGACCGCACCCGGGCCCTGACCACGGTTGATGATCTTAGTGTCGTACCTGATCTTGTCAGCAGCGGTGAGCGATGGCTCCGTCTTCCGGGCGCGTTGTCTTGACCGTGACGTTCAGCTTGTGTTCGACTCCGTTGGGTTGGCACTATCTAGACTCATTTGTCCGTCATCGACGGGGTGGAAGAGGCGCGCTGGTGGAGACAAGGCCGGAGGCTCTCGGAGGTGCAGTCCTGCCCCCGGGTGCGCACCCGCTGGAACCCGATGACCCGGCCGTGATCGGCGGCCACCGGCTGGCCGGCAGACTGGCGTCGAGCAGGACCCGCGTCACCTACCTCGCACATGACGGCCGCGGAGGTCGCGTAGCCGTCACCACCGCACGCGCCCAGAAGGCCGTGCAGGCTCAGGTGCGACGTCGTCTCCGGACGGAGGCCGCCTGCGCCCGGCGGCTCCCCTCCTTCTGCACGGCCCAACTGCTGGTCGACGGCACCGACCAGACCAACCCCTACCTGGTCAGCGAGTTCATCGAGGGACCTTCGCTGAAGCAGTTCGTCGAGGACGTGGGACCGCTGGATCCCCCGCAGGTCAAGGCGCTGGCGGTCGCAGCCGCCCGCGCCCTCTCCGCGATCCACGCGGCCGGGCTGATCCACTGTGACCTCAAGCCGGCGCATGTCCTGCTGGCAGCCGACGGCCCGCGGGTCATCGGCTTCGGTATCGCCCAGGAGATCCCCGCGTCCGGCAGGTCCGCCGGAATCGGCGCGGTGGCGGACGATCCGGATTGGCTGGCACCCGAGCAGGTCACCGGCGGTCCCGCCGGCCTGGCCTCCGACGTCTTCGGCTGGGCCTGCCTGGTCACCTACGCCGCCACCGGCCGCAGCCCGTTCGCCGATGCCGGTGCTGTCGGCCCGGGGGAACAGTCCATCCGGCCGCCGATGGAACCGAACGCTTGGGACGAGCCGCTCCGCAGCCTGGTCAAGGCCGCGCTCGCCACGGATCCCGGCGACCGCCCCACCGCCGACGATCTCGCGTCCCGACTGAGCGCGGTGAACCGTCCCGCCGCAGTCCGGCCGCCTGAGCCCGGTACCGCGACGCTCCCTCGGCCCGGTACGGCGACCGGAGCCGCGACGGCCCCCGCCCCGACGCCCGATGCCGAGCCCGCCGCGCGTGGCACCAGACGTCCATGGTGGACCAAGGCGCTGGTCCTGGCGCCCGTAGGCCTTGCGCTCGCCGCCGCGCTCGCCGCCGTGATCAGTCCCACCGGCGGGGATAAGGGGCGGCACATCCCGTTCGGTCGTGGCCGTACCGCCGCACCGCAGGAGGCCACCGGATCCCCTCCCGCGGGCGTCCAGCGACCGCGGTCGTCCCGGCCG
>JBJMIW010000036.1:0-4238 GCA_045806665.1 Actinoallomurus sp. | reverse complement strand
CCACTTCGCCGGCCCGCGCTTCCTGATGCGCATCGCCGAGCTGGAAATGCACCCCGCCGACGTGGCCGACCGCCGACAGCTCGCCCAGGAAGACCACGGCCTCGGCTACTGCAACATCACCAAGTGCTGCACCGAGGTCTGCCCCGAGCACATCAAGATCACCGACAACGCACTCATCCCGATGAAGGAGCGCATCGTGGGCCGCCGCTACGACCCCCTGGTCTGGCTCGGCTCCAAGATCGGCGTCGTCAAGCGCGGCAAGGCGACCCCGAAGGCCTGACCGCCGACCGCGCGGCGTCCCGGCCACCGACCGGGACGCCGCGTGATCGACGCCGACGCCACCCCACCGCCCGGGCGGACGAAACGGACAAACGGGATCAGCACGGCCTGGTCATGTGACCTGAGACCCGCGGCGCTCTAGCCTTTGACGGGTGGAAGCCGAGGAGTCAGAGATGTCCAACGCCCCCGACGACCCCGGGCACCGCCCCCCGCCGCCCCGCCAGGGCGATCCCCAGCCGTACCAGGGCGATCCTCAGCCGCACCCGAGCGGGCAGCCGCCGTACGGGTACGCCCCGCCGCCACCGAATCAGCCTCCGCCCCCGGGCGGCCCCTGGCAGAGCCCGCCCCCGGGCTACGGACCCCCGCCGCAAGACCCGCACGGCTCACCGGGCTACTCCCCCCGCCCCGCCGGCAAGGGCTTCATGGGCGCACTCTTCGATGCCAACTTCGACCACATGATCACCACCCGACTGATCAAAGTGGTCTACATTCTCGCGATCCTCCTGATCAGTCTGACCTCCCTCTTCATCCTCCTGGTCGGACTCTGGGCCCTCCAATTCGGCTGGGGGAGGTACTTCGGCATATTTCTGGTGCCGGCAGCCCCCCTGTTGTGGATGTTCGAACTCGTAGGCGTACGCATCACCCTGGAGTTCGTGATCAACCAATTCAAGATCACTGAACACCTCAAGGGCATTCGAGAGCAGGGAGAAGCTCGCTGATCGCTGTGGTCTGCCGGGGCGAGGGCGTTAGGCTCTCGGAGGCACCTACTGATGGGGCGAGGGACGGGTAGTGGCGGGCATCGAAGGGCCGTCCGAGACGCGGCGCGAGGAGTTCGAGACACGCCGGGACACGGTCCCCTCCGCCCGCGACGCACCGGGCGTCACCCGTCGCGACGGCGGTCCGGCCGTGCCCTCTCTCGTCCGGCTTCCCGCCCACCTCGCCGATCGGTTCGTCCTGCTGGGAGAACTCCCCGCCCAGGGCGCCGAATCCGACCTGCTGCACGTCCAGGACACCGCGGGCACGGAGCTCGTCGTCAAGATCTTCCGGCGGGGCTTCACCGCCGACCGCTCGGTGTGGGAGAAACTCCCGACGCTGGACACCCCCCACGTCGTGCGCATCCTCGAGACGGGGCATGCGGAGGGACGCGACTACGAGGTGATGGAGTACGTCCCCGCGGGCAATCTGCGGGCCGTGAGGGCACAGTTGCCCCCGGCCCTGGTCGCCGAGGTCGTGGCCCAACTGGCGGGCGGCTTGGACCGGCTGCACGCGGCCGGGATCGTGCACCGCGATCTTAAGCCGGAGAACGTCCTCGTCCGCAGCACCGCCCCGCTCCGCCTCGCCATCACCGATTTCGGCCTGAGCCGAGTGATCGAGCAGAGCGTCGTCTTCGCCTCGTCGTCGCGCACTCTCGCGTACGCCGCTCCCGAGTCGCTGTCCGGGCAGGTCTCTCCCGCCCGTGACTGGTGGTCGCTCGGCATCATCGTGCGGGAGTTGCTCACCGGCCGTACCCCGTTCGCGGGCATGAGCGAGACCGCGGTCGTCGACCATCTCGCGACCCGCACCATCGACTGCGAGGACATCGCCGACCCGCGGATGCGTCTCCTCTGTCAGGGCCTGCTGACCCGGGACCCGCGACGGCGGTGGGGCGGTGATGAGGTCGGGCAGTGGCTGGGCGGCGAGAACCCCCCAGTGGCGCCGCCGACGCCGCACGGCACGTCGCCGCTCACCGCGGGCGCCTCGACGGGCGCGCTCAGCTTCGGCGGGCGGACGTACACCGACCGTGGGGAGTTCGCCCGCGCGTTGCTCGCCGACTGGGAGTCCGCGGCCCGCTACTTCTTCGGGACGATGTTCACCCCGGTCGGTCCGAGCGAGGCATGGCAGGCACTGCGCGGCTGGTTGAACGGCTTCGACGACGATCCTGAAGGCCGCATCCGCCTCATCGACGAACACCTGACCGGTGCGCATCCGCCCGACGTCAAGCTGCTGTACCTCCTGCGCTGGCTGGATCCCACACTCGATCCCCACTTTCTGGGGCTGCGCCTGCTCCCTGACGACCTCCCCGTCCTGGCGGCCATCGTCGACGACGAACACCATCCGGACCACCGCACCGGGGCGCGTGCCGCCCGAGCCCTCTGGGAGCACCGGCTGCTGCCCGTCCTGGCGGGTTTCTCCGGCACCGAGGAACTCACCGCCATCGACCACCGCTGGCAGGGACTCGTGACGTCGTGGAACCGGCAGGCGGAGTGGCTGCGTTCCCAGTTGCCCCGATCGGCGAACCGCCTTCCCGACGCGGGCGCGGTGGGCCTGGACGAGCCCCCCATCGCGCTGACCACCCTGCTCGCGCTCGCCGCCCGCCCTGACCGGGCACGGGAATCACTGACCGTGGCGGCCGGTCGGGCGCGGGACTCGGTGCCGGAACCGGTTCCCTGGTTCTCCTGGCTGTCCGACCAGGCGGGGGACGATCCCCTCCGGCTGTTCGCGGTGATCCGGACGGCCCCGGACGCGGTTCTGGAGGTCGAGGCCGCCGCTCGCCGGCGATACGAGTCCGAACAACGCTCCGCCGAGGGCCACACGCACTGGGAGGAACGCGAGCGGCACCGGCTGTCCGGACGCCGGTCGGCCGTCATCCGCGCCGTGCTCTGGACCCTCCCGCTGGCCGTCCTGTGGATCGGTGGCAGTTGGGTGATCCTGAGCATCGTCCGGCTCGCTTCCTCCGAGCGGGGCAGTCAGGCGGTCGACACCTCCTCCTTCACGGTGCCGTTCCTCCTGATCGGCGGGATCGCCTGGCTGGTCGACACCGGGGCGGAGGCATTCCTCGCTTCGAAGCTGGGCGCCGACTACATCGCCTCCGGACCATGGACACCCCTGGCAAAGATCTTCGGTTCCACGAGCCGGGCATTGTCCGGCGCTTCTCAGGCGGTATCGCGGAGAAGCCGACGGACCAGCAACCGAGGCTGCGGCTTCGCGGTTCTCATCTGTGTCCTCCCTCTCCTGATGCTTCTCATCCTCATCCCCGCGCTGATCGCCGTTGCCTGGCTCCTCTGGCTGGCGGTGCTCGTGATCGTGCCGCTCGCGCACATCGTCGTGACGGGTGTACGGATGCAGCGATGGCGGCAAGCCCATGAACGGGCCCGAGAGCAGGCCGTGGGAGGACGACTGTGAGCAGCGGTGTGGAGGCGGACATCGCCCTGGACGCGGCGGTCATCGCGTCTCTCGGGCTCGTCCGTGTGATCGGTGGTGCCGCCGGGCTCGCGGCGGCCGGTGCGGGCGCGCTGGCCGCTCTGGCCGAGGGACGCGCCGAGGCGCAGGCGCAACGGCTCCACGAGGTGCGGCAACTGGAGAAGACGGTCGGCGAGGCGCTGGACCGTACCGCTCGCATCGCCGCGCTGGCACAGTCGGCGCGTCGGCATGAACTGGCCGTCGACCTGCCGGTCCCGATCTCGTTGGCCGGCCGGTCCGCCGATGAGCTCACCGCCTGGATCTCCGAGGCGGACCCACGGCTGGCCGCCGCCGAAGAGTCGCTGGCGGTGGCCATCGCCGAAGCCGCCACCGGGCGCATCTTCGATGCCGCTTCCACCTCACTCCGGGCGCAGCCGGAGGAGAGCCGGTCGGCCGCGACGTCCCGCCCGTCGCCCTCCCCGGACGACCTCACCCGCGTCCTCAAACGGCTGGCTCCGGACGCCACCGATGAGGAGCGGCAGGCGGTCGCGGAGGCCGCCGAAGAGGCCGTGCACGCGCCGACGGCATCGGAGGCCGAGGGGCGACTCACCGAGGTTCGACTCCGTATCCAGCACGCCAACGAACGAGCCCGAGAGCGTCGTGACGGCAGGGCCGCCGCGCTGCGGTTCCTCCGAGAGCTGGAGGCGTATCCGTCCGCAGAAGACGTACGAGTCCGGCTCCGCGAGGTCGCGGACGGCGTGCGTGCCTTCGACGAGGAGCTGCGTGCCGAGGCCGTTCGT
>JBJMIW010000035.1:0-19221 GCA_045806665.1 Actinoallomurus sp. | reverse complement strand
GTGTGCTCGGTGGCCTTCGGCCGCCTCGCCACGGCCCGCTATGTCATCCGGGGGGCGACCCCCCGGACCCCCCGATGCGCGGCTGTGCCGCGCCCGCGGGGCCGTGTGCTCGGTGGCCTTCGGCCGCCTCGCCACGGCCCGCTATGTCATCCGGGGGGGCGACCCCCCGGACCCCCCGATGCGCGGCTGTGCCGCGCCCGCGGGCCAGTGCGGTCGGAAGCTTGGCTTCCTTCCCTGCTGGCCCTTCGTCATTTCTTCCGGAGGGAGACCCCCGGTGTGGGGGCTTTGCCCCTACGCTGCGTTGGGCGGGCGCCGTGCGGGAATGTGCACAGTGATGTCCGTTTCGATCTGCCTGTTCACGGCCGACCTGCGGGTTCGCGACAACCCGGTGTTGCGCGGGGCGCTGGACGCGGTGGACCAGTTGGTGCCGCTGTTCGTCCTCGACGACGGGGTGCGGGCGGCCGGGTTCGTGACGCCCAACCGGGCGGCCTTCCTCGCCGACTGTCTCGCGGATCTGGACGGCGCACTGCGCGCGCGGGGCGGTCGTCTGGTCGTGCGCCGTGGGGACGTCGTCCGCGAGGTCGCCGCGGTCGCCGAGGAGACCGGGGCGGGTGCGGTGCACCTGGCCCGGGACGTCAGTGCGTTCGCGCAGCGGCGGGAGGCTCGGCTCCGCCGGGCGTTGGAAGGCTCCGGTCGGCGGCTGTGCGTCCATGACGCCGTGCTGGGTGTGGTGCCGCCCGGTGCCATCACTCCGGCCTCTCGCGGGCACTTCGCGGTGTTCGGTCCCTATTTCCGGCGGTGGAGCGACGTGCCGGTCCGGGAGCCGGTCGATGATCCGGACAAGGTCCCGGTTCCGGCCGTACGGTCCGAGCGGCTGCCGACGCGGGCGGATCTGGTCGACGGCGTCCCGTCGCCCGCACTCCCTCGCGGCGGGGAGGCCGGGGGGCGGCGGCGTGCGGCGGCCTGGCTGGACGGGCCGGTCACGCGGTACGCCGACCTGCACGACGATCTTGCCGGGGACGGCACGTCCCGGCTGTCGCCGTACCTTCACTTCGGTTGCCTGTCCGCCGTCGAGCTGGTGCGCCAGGCCAGGGAGGTGGGCGGTCCCGGTGCGGACGGGTTCGTACGGCAGCTGGCCTGGCGGGACTTCCACCGGCAGCTGCTCGCGGATCGACCGGAGGCGGCGCGGGAGGACTACCGGCCCCGGGGCGACCGGTGGCGGGCCGATGACGCGATCGTCGCGGCGTGGAGGCAGGGGCGTACCGGGTATCCGCTGGTCGACGCGGCGATGCGGCAGCTGGCGGAGGAGGGCTGGATGCACAACCGCGGGCGGCTGATCACGGCGAGCTTCCTGACCAAGACGTCGTACGTCGACTGGCGGATCGGCGCCCGGCACTTCCTCGACCTGCTGGTCGACGGGGATGTCGCGAACAACCAGCTCAACTGGCAGTGGGTGGCCGGGACCGGCGCCAGCACCCGGCCGAACCAGGTGATCGACCCCCTCGTGCAGGCGCGGCGGTTCGACCCGCGAGGCGACTACGTGCGCCGATGGGTTCCCGAGCTGGCCGGGATCGAGGGGCCCGCCGTGCACCGGCCGTGGCTGCTGCCCGCGGCGGTCCGCCGGCGCCTGGACTACCCGGATCCCGTTGTCGATCTCGATGAGGGGCGGGGGCGGTTCCGCCGCGCCCGGTCCGGGGGGTGAGCGGTGGGCCACGAAGACCGGGGACTGTGCCTGGTGACCGGGGCGACGGGGTACATCGGCGGGCGGCTCGTGCCCGAGCTGCTCGACGCCGGATATCGCGTACGGTGCCTGGCCCGGTCGCCCGGGCGGCTGCGCGCCCAGCCGTGGGTCGGGCGGGTGGAGGTCGTCCGTGCGGACGTGTCCGACGCGTCCGCCGTCCGTAAGGCGCTGCACGGCGTGTCGGTCGCTTACTACCTGGTCCACGCGCTCGCAGTGGGCCCGGACTTCGCGGAGCGGGATCGGCGGGCGGCGCGGACCTTCGCGCAGGCCGCTCGGGACGCCGGAGTGGGGCGGATCGTCTACCTGGGCGGGCTGGGGCCTGCCGGTGGCGGCGAGGACCTGTCCGAGCATCTGCGGTCCCGGGCCGAGGTGGGTTCGATCCTCCTGACGTCCGGCGTGCCCACGGCCGTGCTGCGCGCGGCAGTGGTGATCGGATCGGGCTCGGCGTCGTTCGAGATGATGCGGTACCTCACCGAGCGACTCCCGATGATGATCACTCCCCGGTGGGTGCGGACCCGTACGCAGCCGATCGCCGTGCGCGACGTCCTCTGGTACCTCGTCGGGTGCGCGGCGCTGCCGCCGACGGTGAACCGGACCTTCGACATCGGCGGTCCGGATGTGCTGACGTACGAGGAGATGATGCGGCGGTACGCGGTGGCGGCGGAGTTGCCGCGGCGCGTCGTGATGCCGGTCCCCCTGCTCTCCGCTCACCTTTCGAGCCTGTGGGTGGGGCTGGTGACCCCCGTGCCCGGCCGTCTGGCGCGGCCCTTGGTGGAGTCGCAGCGCCACGAGGTCGTCTGCCGGGAACACGACATCGCGCGGTTCGTGCCCGGCCCTCCGGGCGGGCCGACCGGCTTCGACGAGGCGGTGCGCCTGGCGCTCCGGCGCGTCCAGGCGGCCGACGTCACGCCTCCCGACCCGGCGACGGCGGCGCCCAGCGACCCGTCGCCGGGCGACCCCCCCTGGGCGGGCGGCACCCTGTACGCGGACGTCCGCGTGTCACCGGTCGCGGCGCCTCCCGAGGTCCTGTGGCGGGTGATCGAGGGCATCGGCGGTGACGCCGGCTGGTACTCCTGGCCGGCCGCCTGGGCCGTCCGTGGCCGCATCGACCAGCTGATCGGCGGAGTCGGGATGTGCCGCGGGCGGCGCGACCCGCACCGGCTGCGCGTCGGTGACGCGGTGGACTTCTGGCGCGTCGAGGAGATCGTCCCCGGCAGGCTGCTGCGCCTGCGCGCGGAGATGCGGCTGCCGGGGTTGGCATGGCTGGAGCTGTCGGTGGAGGAGCGGTCCGGCCGGACCTGGTTCCGGCAGCGGGCGGTCTTCCGTCCCCACGGCTTGTTCGGCCATCTGTACTGGTGGGCGATCCGGCCGTTCCACGGCGTGGTCTTCGGCGGGATGCGGCGGGGCGTACGGCGGGCGGCGGAACGGATGGCGGCGCGAGCGCCCAGGACGTACGCGCGGTGAGCGTTCGGCGACGTCGCACCTTGGCCGGGCTCTAATGTGGGCGCGTGCGAGATTTCGTAGCGGGAGCCCGGTATTTCGTGCGGGGCGTGGGGTGGGCCGCCCGGCGACCGCGGCAGTGGCTGTTCGGCCTGATCCCGGCGCTGATCGTCCTGTCGGCCTACGTCGCCGCTCTCGTCGTACTGGCCCACTACGACTGGGATCTGGCGAAGGCGATGAGCCCGTTCGCCGATCACTGGTCCAAGGCCGCACGGGATGTCATCCGCGGCTTGATCGCCGTGCTCCTCTTCGGCGCGGCGGTCATGCTGGCGATCGTCACCTTCACCGGGGCCACCCTGATCGTCGGCGACCCCTTCTACGAGAGTCTGTCCGAGCGGGTGGAGGAGAGCGCCGGGGAGCTGCCTCCCGAGGTCCGGGTTCCGCTGCTGCGGCAGCTCGCGCGCGCCACCGCCGACGCGATCGTCGTCGGAACGGTCACCGTGCTGTTCGCGGTGCTGTTCTTCGCCCTGGGCTTCGTGCCGGCGGTCGGGCAGACGGTGGTCCCCGTCGTGGCGGCGTGCGTGTCGGGCTACCTGCTCACCTTCGAGCTCACGTCCCTCGCGCTGGAGCGGCGCGGGGTGCGGCGGCGCGAGCGGTTCGCGCTCCTCCGCCGGCACCGGGGACTGTCCCTGGGGTTCGGGGTGGCGGTGTTTGTGGTGTTCCTCATTCCCCTGGGGTCCGTGTTGACGATGCCCGGCGCGGTGGCCGGCGGTACGCTGCTGGCGCGTGAAAGGCTTGGCAGGCCGGGGATTCCCCCAGATCACGGTGCCTTCGCCGGCCGTGCCGCGTGAGACCGATGTCACGTGGCCGCCATGCCGAGGCTAACAAGCTGTGGCCTGAGCGTAATTAGCGCATGAAGCGAGAAATGTTGATCTTCACGTAACCTGTGCGGCATGTCTGATCAGGGGAGCGCCGGGCAGTGGCGTCCGGCGAACAGCCACAGCGGCCCGTACTCCGAACCGGATGAGTCGACAGGGCCGCTTCCCGCAGTCAGCGGACAAGATGCCGCGGCGCCGGGGTTTCCTCCGGTGAGCGGTCAGCCCGGCTCCTGGTCCGCGGACGACGACGCGCCGACGGGCGGGTTCCCCAGTGTCTCGACCCCCCAGGCGACGCGCCGGGAGCGTTCGCCGTTCGAACCCGCCGATCTGCCGCGTGATGAGGCCGACGCCCCCGCGACGCCCGAGCCCGGCGGCTCCGGTGAGTCGGGCGCGTCCGCCGGATCCGGCGGCTTCCCCGGGCCTTCCGAGTACGGGATCGGCCCGGCCGCCGAGCCGGGCGGTTCGTTCCAGGCCGGGAGCTCGTTCGGCTCCGAGACGCCGGCCGAGCCGGATTACTCCTTCGGACAGACGACGGCGTTCGAGCCGGCGACGCCCCTGGAGGAGGAGACGCCATCGAGCTCGTTCGGCCCGGCCTCGGACGCGGTCGAGCCCCCGCGCGCCCAGACCGAGCCCTCCCGATCGACGCCGCCCTTCGGGACCGAGGCTCCCCGCGTCAACCCCTACGACGCGCGGGGCGCCGCGTACGGCTACGAGGTGGCGGATCCGTTCGGCCAGGGGCTCTCCCACCCGCCGCGTGAGGCGGGTGCCGTGTCCGGCACTGCGGCCGAGAGTCCCGGTGCGGCGTCCGAACCCTTCTCGTTCGAGTCCCTGCTCGCCCAGAGCGAGGCCGCCTCCGGTCCGGGGACGCCCAACGCGCCGCAGCCGCACGAGGACGCGGCGCCGCCCCAGCCGTTCCACGCGGCGGGGGAGACGTTCGACGCCGGAGGCTCGCAGTCTCCGGCAGCCGGCCCGATGTCGGCCGATGACCAGGCCGCGGAGAACGACTTCTTCGGCCGGGACGACGACCCGCAGATGTGGGGCAAGGTCGCGGCCCCGTCCGGTCCGCCGCCGCAGCCCGGCAAGCCCAGCAGCGGCAACCTGCGGCTGCCGGAGTGGATGCGCGAGCAGGACGGCGGAGGCGGCGGTGGGCTGACGGCGCCGCCGAGCGACGACTTCGAGGAGGAGGGCCGCTCGAAGCGGCCGCTGCTGGTAGGGCTGGGCGTGCTCGTCGTCGGCCTGGTCGCGGCCGGCGGTGCCTACTTCCTGAAGGCGGGCGGGGGTTCGGAGACCGCCGCGCACTCGACGTCCAGCCATCCGCCGAAGGCGTCCCCGTCGACGGCGGGTCAGCCGACCGACGCACGGCCGGAGAAACCGCTCGCACAGTTCAAGGGGGGCCACGCCAAGCCGGTGGGCCGTATCTCGGACACACATGCCGGCCTGTCGTACCCGAAGCTCGGCAAGCCGTGGCAGATGCAGACCCAGAAGAGCGCCATGGCCGAGCTGGGGTTCAGCGCCGGCCAGTTCGCGGTCACGGAGAAGGCCGGGACGCAGCCGAAGCGCTGGGGTCGGCTGCTGAGCGCCCAGCTGGGCGGCGCGGACCGCAATGACTACAACGGGCCGGGCACTGAGCAGGCCGCCGCCACGCAGGTCGCCGACTCGTACGAGGCGCGGATGTACACCTACAAGCACCACAAGAAGGTGCTGGCCTCCCAGCCGCTCGAGATCGACGGCCACAAGGGATGGCTGGTCGGCTACTACCTGACCTATCACCGGCCGGGCGTGAAGGCCACCGGGGAGCTCTTGACGGTGGCCCTCGTGGACACGGGCAAGAATGCGCCCGGCGTGCTGCTGATGACGGTCCCGAACACCGACAAGAAGCTCTGGCCGGACGTGAACTTCGTCGTGCGCTCGATGAAGGTGCAGTGATCCGGGCCTCGGTTCCCGAGAGCCTCGTCACATACCGAATCCCATTCCACTCGGCGCCGGCGGCCATCTAAGGTAGGCCGCAACAGCACGTTCGAATGAGGTGGGGACATGGCCATCGGGCTGACCGAGGAGCACGAGGCGCTCGCCGACGCGGTGCGCGGCTGGGCGGAGCGCAACGCGTCCGTCGACGTCGTACGCGCGACGCTCGACGCGGATGAGGAGGTCCGCCCCGCCTTCTGGGCCGGCCTCGCCGACCAGGGCCTCCTCGGTCTGCACGTGCCCGAGGTGCACGGCGGGCAGGGCGCCGGCCTGCTGGAGCTCGCGGTCGCCCTGGAGACCCTCGGCCGCGCCGTCGTCCCCGGCCCGTTCCTGCCGACGGTGCTGGCCAGTGCCGCGCTGCTGCGCGCCGAACAGGCGGTCAAGGCGCACTCCGAGCTGCTGCCGGGCCTCGCCGACGGCTCCCTGGTCGGCGCCCTGTCCCTGGCGACGGGCCTGACCGGTCGCCGTACGGATGAGGGCCTGACGATCAGCGGCACGGTCGAGCCGGTCCTGGGCGCGGGGCTCGCCGACGTGATCGTGTTGCCGGTCACCACGGACGACGGTGAGGAGTGGGTGGCCGTCGACGCGGCCGGGCTCACCGTCACTCCGCTGAAGAGCCTGGACCGCACCCGCCGCGTCGCCCGTGTGTCCGCCGACGACGTCGCCGTCCCCGCCGACCGGATTCTGACCGGCCTGACGGGCCCGGAGGCCCTCGACCTCGCCGCGCTGCTGTTCGGCGCCGAGGCCGCCGGCCTCGCCGACTGGTGCGTGACGACCGCCGCCGAGTACGCCAAGGTCCGGGAGCAGTTCGGGCGGCCGATCGGGCAGTTCCAGGGCGTCAAGCACAAGTGCGCCCGGATGCTGATCGAGCTGGAGAAGGCGCGCGCCGCCGTCTGGGACGCCGCCCGCGCCTCCGACGACCCCGCCGAGGAGTCCGGCTTCGCGGCCGGCGTGGCCGCCGCCATCGCCCCGGACGCCGCGCTGCGCTGCGCCCGCGACTGCATCCAGGTGCTCGGTGGCATCGGCTTCACCTGGGAGCACGAGGCCCACCTCTACCTGCGCCGCGCCTCGACGCTGCGCGTCCTGCTCGGCCCGGGCAAGAACTGGGCGGCCTCGGTGGCACGGCTGGCGCTCGACGGCGCGCGCCGTGCGGTCGAGGTCGAGCTGGACGAGGACACCGAGCCGCTGCGCAACCGCATCCGCGCGGAGGTCGAGGAGCTCTCCACGATCACTGAGGACCGGGAGCGGTTCGCCACGATGGGCGACGAGGGCTGGGTGTTCCCGCACCTACCCCGCCCGTGGGGCAAGGCCGCCTCCCCGATGGAGCAGGTGCTGATCCTCCAGGAGTTGCGCGCCGCGAAGGTCAAGGGGCCGCAGCTCGCGATCGGCGCGTGGGTGGTGCCGTCGCTGGTGTCGTACGGCACGCCGGAGCAGCAGGAACGGTGGCTCGCGCCGACCCTGCGCGGTGAGATGGTCTGGTGCCAGCTCTTCAGCGAGCCCGGCGCCGGCTCCGACCTCGCCTCGCTGCAGATGCGCGCCGAGCGGGTCGAAGGCGGGTGGCGGTTGACCGGGCAGAAGATCTGGACCTCGCTCGCCCAGCACGCGCAGTGGGCGATCTGCATCGCCCGCACCTCGGTCGAGCCGAAGAAGCACGACGGCATCACGTACTTCCTCGTCGACATGAAGGCCGAGGGCGTCGACGTACGGCCGCTGCGCGAGCTGACCGGGGACGCGATGTTCAACGAGGTGTTCCTCGACGGCGTGTTCGTCCCCGACGACCAGGTCGTCGGCGAGGTCGGCCAGGGCTGGAAGGTCGCCCGCAACACCCTCAGCAACGAGCGTGTGCAGCTGTCCAGCGGACAGGGCATCGGCGCGGGTACCAAGGAGCTCCTCGGCTTCTTCCAGGGCAAGGACCTCGACCCGGTCACGCTGACCGAGCTCGGCGGGCTGCTCTGCGAGGGCCAGGCCATCGACCTGCTCGGCCTGCGCCTCACGCTCAAGCAGATCTCCGGGCACGAGCCCGGCGCCGAGGCGAGCGTCCGCAAGCTGCTCGGCGTGCAGTACAACCAGGAGGTCGCCGACTTCATCTGGGAGGCGCAGGGCGCGGTCGCCGCCGAGGAGGAGCCCGGCCAGGCCACCGGCATCTGGGCCCGGTACATGCTGTTCAGCCGGTCGATGACCATCTACGGCGGCACCACCGAGGTGCAGCTGAACGTCATCGCCGAACGCATGCTCGGCCTGCCGCGCGACCCGGGGCCCGGCGAGTAGCGGATCCGAGGCACGGGGGGAGTGGCCGATGGGGATCGGGCTGATCGAGGAGCATGAGGAGCTGGCCGCGACCGTGCGCCGCTTCACCGCGCGGCACGCCTCCCGGGCGGTGGTCCGGGCGGCCGTCGCGGACGAGGCCGTACGGGACGAGCGGCCCGCCTTCTGGGCGGAGCTGGCGGAGCAGGGCCTGCTCGGCCTGCATCTTCCGGACGAGCATGGCGGGCAGGGGTTCTCCGTCCTGGAGCTCGCGGTCGCCGTCGAGGAGATGGGCCGGGCGCTCGTCCCCGGGCCGTACGTCCCGACCGTGCTGGCCAGCGCGGTGATCGCCACCGCGGACGCGCCGAAGGCGCATGAGGAGCTGCTGCGCGACCTCGCCGAGGGGACGCTCACCGGCGCGGTCTGCCTGGCCACCGGGCTGACCGGGCGGCGTGACGGCGACGCGCTGGTCGTCGACGGCAGCGCCGGGCCCGTGCTCGGTGGCCTGGCGGCCGACGTCCTGGTCGCGCCGGTCGCCGTCGACGACGGCGCCGAGGAGTGGATCGCGCTGGACCGCCGGGACCTCGGCGCCGAGGCGCTGGACGGCGTCGACGCTGTACGCGGGGTGGCGCGGATCGCGCCGCGCGGCGCCGTGCCCGCCGGCCGCGTCCTGACCGGGCTGACGCGGCCGGGCGTCCTTGCCCTCGCGGCGGTGATCCTCGGCGCGGAGGCGTGCGGGGTCGCCGGATGGGCGGTCGAGGCGGCGGCGTCGTATGCCCGCTCCCGTGAGCAGTTCGGGCGGCCGATCGGGCAGTTCCAGGGCGTCAAGCACAAGTGCGCCCGGATGCTGATCGAGCTGGAGAAGGCGCGCGCCGCCGTCTGGGACGCCGCCCAGGCCGTCGCCGCCGGTGACCAGGTCCGGTACGCCACCGGCGTCGCGGCCGTCGTCGCGCCGGACGCGGCGGTGGCCTGTGCCGAGGACTGCATCCAGGTCCACGGCGGTATCGGGTACACCTTCGAGCACGATGCCCACCTCTACTACCGGCGCGCGCTGACCCTGCGGGCGGTGCTCGGCCGCGCGTCCGTGTGGCGTGAATCGATCGCCGGGCCGGCCCTCGCCGGAGTGACGCGCGAGCGCGAGCTGGACCTGCCGCCCGAGGCCGAGCCGCTGCGCCGGGACATCCGGGTGCGGGTCGCCGAGCTGGCGGCACTGGACGAGCGGGAGCGCGTCGCGGCGCTGGCCGCCGGCGGCTGGGTGCAGCCGTACCTGCCCCGGCCGTGGGGCCGGGCGGCCTCCCCCCTCGAACAGGTCGTCATCCACCAGGAACTGCGGGCCGCCGCCGTGCGGGAGCCGCAGCTGGGCATCGGCGCGTGGGTCGTGCCGTCCCTCGCCGCGTACGGCACACCGGAGCAGCAGGAGCGCTTCCTGCCCGCGACACTCCGGGGCGAGATCGTGTGGTGCCAGCTGTTCAGCGAGCCGGGCGCGGGATCGGACCTGGCCGGCCTCCGCACCCGCGCCGAGCGGACCGACGGCGGGTGGCGGCTGTCGGGGCAGAAGATCTGGACCTCTCTCGCCCAGTACGCCCAGTGGGGCATCTGCGTGGCCCGCACCGATCCGGAGGCGCCCAAGCGGGAGGGCATCACCTACTTCCTGGTCGACATGACGTCTCCCGGCGTCGAGGTACGCCCGCTGAGGGACCTGACCGGCGCGGACGTCTTCAACGAGGTCTTCCTCGACGAGGTCTTCGTGCCCGACTCCCTCGTCGTCGGTCCGGTGAACGCCGGCTGGCAGGTGGCGCGCGTCACGCTCACCGCCGAACGCGTCAACCTGTCGACCGGGTGGCAGCTCGGCGCGGACCTGCCCCGGCTGCTGGACCTCGTGGGCGACCTCGGCCTCGCCGACGACCCGGTCGTCCGCGACGGCGTGGGCGGGCTGGTCGCCGACGCGCATGTGTTCGCGCTGCTCGGCCTGCGCGCCACCCTCAAGCGGCTGTCCGGCGTGGACGCCGGCGCGACCGCGAACGTCAGCAAACTGGTCGGCATGGAGCACGGCCAGCGGGTCACCGCGTACGGCTTCGGGCTCCTGGACGCGGAGGGCGCGCTGATCGGCGCGGGGCCGCGCTCGGAATGGGCCCGCCTGCTGCTGGCCTCCCGCGCCATGACGATCGGCGGGGGCACCACCGAGGTCAACCTCAACGTCATCGCCGAACGCCTTCTCGGGCTGCCCCGGGACCCCGAACCGGGACGTTAGCGCGTGTCCCGCGGCTCTGTCGTCGCCGCCGGGACGGGACTCGTCCTGGGGCTGCTGGCACTCGGCCCCGCGCTCTCCCCGGGGTTCACGCCGGCGTACGACATGGTGTTCGTGCCGCACCCGGTGTTCGACGCCGGGACGTTCGGGCTGACCGGGATGCTGCCGCGTCACGTGCCCAGCGACGCCGTCGTGACGGCCCTGTCCCAGCTCGTGCCCGCTGACCTCGTGCAGAAGGCGATCCTCCTGGCGATCTTCGTCATGGCCTGCGTGTCCGCGTCCGCCCTGGTCCCGTCGGAGCGGCTCACGGCGCGGCTGGCCGGGGGAGTCGTGTACGCCTGGAACCCGTTCGTCGCCGAACGGCTGCTGCTCGGCCAGTGGGCGCTGCTCCTGGGGTACGCCGCGCTGCCCTGGGTGGTACAGGCGGCCGCACGCGGCGAACCCCGGCGGCTGATCCTCGCGCTGGTGCCGGCGGCGATCGGCGGCTTCGCCGCGATGACCGTGTCCGGCCTGGTCGTCCTCGCGATCGGCCTGCGCCGCCCGCGCCGGGCCCTGTGGATGCTCGGCGCGGTCCTCCTGATGAGCCTGCCGTGGATCGTCCCCTCCCTCACGCGGTTCTCGGGCGTGCCGGCGGACCCGGCCGGCGTGACGGCGTTCGCCGCCCGCGCGGACACGCCGTTCGGCGCACTCGGCAGCCTGCTGCTCCTCGGCGGCGGCTGGAACGCCGAGGCCGTGCCGTCCGGGTACGGCGCCGCCGTCACCACCGTGCCCTGGCTTTGCGTCGTCGCGCTCGCCCTGGTCGCGTACGCGCGCGGCCGCCGGGCGGTGGGGACCCCGGGGCTGGGGACGGCCGCGCTGATCGGCCTGGTCGTCGCCGTCCTGGGCGCGGTCGCCCCCGGCCTGCTGCGCGGGGCGATCGAGCTGTGGCCCGGGTTCGCGGTGCTGCGGGACGGCCAGCAGTTCGTCGCGCCCCTCGCCGTGGTGATCGCGGTCGGGATCAGCCTGGCCGTCGACCGTGTCGGCGCGAGGCGCCCGGAACTGGCGGCCCTGACCCTCCTGGTGCCGATGGCGCTGCTGCCGGGCCTGGTCTGGGGCGCGGGCGGGCGGCTCGCGGCCGTACGCTATCCGGCCGACTGGGCGCGGGCGCGCGCCGCGGTGTCGGCCGAGCCCGGCGGCGTGCTGGTCCTGCCGTGGGAGGCCTACCGGACGTACGCCTGGAACGGCGGGCGCCGGGTGCTCGATCCGCTGCCCCGCTTCCTGCCCGGCCGGGTGATCCTGAACGATGCGGTACAGGTCGGGACGGACGGGCGGGACCTCCGGATGGCGGTGGAGGACCCGCGGGCACGGGCGCTCGACCCGCTGATCCGCTCCGGCGGGCCGCTCACCGACGCGCTGCGCGCCCGCGGCGTCCGGTACGTCGCCGTGGACGCGCCCGAGGCGTTCGGCCCCTCGGCGAACCGTCTCCTCGGCGCCGAGCGCGTCGTCGCAGGTCCCGATCTGGTCCTCTACCGCATCCCCGGAGGTGTGCCGCGGCTCCCGTGACGGCTGGTGGGTTAAGGGGCGATTTATTACATTTGCGAATCTTGTCTGGTCAACGTGTGTACCGGTCGGTAACCTCTTCGCACCATCGTCCCCGAAGGAGCCATGATGCGGATCGCCGTCGCCATGTTGGCCGGAATCGTGCTGGCCTGCCTGACCTCGTTCGGCATCGTGCGCGTCGTCACCACGTCGCAGCAGGACCCCGTCGTCAAGCCGCTCTACAACTACGGCACCCGGTAACCCGTGAGTCCGCAGTACCCGCCCGCCCCGGCCCTTGACGTCGTCATCCCCGCGCGCGACGAGGCCGGGCGGCTCCCGCACGGCCTGGAACTGCTGTCGGACAAGCTCGCCGGCCTGCCGTTGCGCGGTTCGATCATCGTCGTGGACAACGCGAGCACCGACGCCACCGCGGAGATCGTCGAAGGCTGGTCCGGGCCGGTGCCGGTGCGCCTGGTCCGGTGCACCGTGCCGGGCAAGGGCATGGCGGTCCGGGCCGGGCTGCTGGCGACCACCGCCCCGTACGTCGGGTTCTGCGACGCCGACATGGCCACCGACCTGGCCGCCCTCGACGAGGCCCTCGCCCTGCTGAGCGCCGGGCACCTGGTCGTGATCGGCTCGCGGCGCCATACCGGTTCCGTCGTCGAGGTCTACGGGCGTCCGCTGCGCCGCTTCGGCGCCGTCGCCTTCAATCGCCTCGTCCGGCACCTCACCGGAGGCGTCACCGACACGCAGTGCGGCTTCAAGTTCTTCACCGGCCCGCTGGCCCGGGCCGCAGCCGCCGACCTCCGCACGCCCGGATTCGCCTTCGACGTCGAACTCCTGATGCACTGTCGCCGCCGGGGCGCCGAAGCGGTCGAGATCCCCGTGGTCTGGCATGACGTGCCCGGCTCGACGTTCTCCGTATGGCGGCACACGTTCGCCTGCCTGCACGAACTGCTCCATATCCATGCCGACACCCTGCGTACTCCGGCGGCCCAGCGGCCCCACGCCGTCGCCGACGAGCTTCCGGCCGGATGAGTGCCGACAGAGAGCTGCGGACGCTCGCGATCGTCAACTGGCGGGACCCGTGGCATCCGGCGGCCGGCGGGGCCGAGCGCTACGCCTGGGAGATGGCCCGGTGGTTCACCGCACGCGGGACACGGGTGCGGTTCGTCACCGGACGGGCGCCCGGCCAAGCGCGGCGGGAGCGGATCGAGGGCGTCGAGGTCGTCCGCCTGGGCGGCCGTTTCAGCGTCTATCCGCTGGTCCTGGCCTGGATGCTGCTGCACCGGCGGGCGTTCGACGCGGTGCTCGACTGCCAGAACGGCATCCCCTTCTTCACCCCCTGGGTGCTGCCGCGCGGCGTACCGGTGCTCTGCGTCGTCCACCACGTCCACGACGACCAGTTCGGCATGTACTTCCCGGGATGGCTCGCGCGGATCGG
Organism: Actinoallomurus sp.; assembly: GCA_045806665.1. Classification (GTDB taxonomy): domain Bacteria; phylum Actinomycetota; class Actinomycetes; order Streptosporangiales; family Streptosporangiaceae; genus Actinoallomurus. The sequence goes on along the minus strand of JBJMIW010000035.1, from coordinate 5,743 downwards.
CCGGTTCCTCGAAGGTCCGGTGGCCAGGCGCGCGTACCGGCGGCACGCCTGCGTCGCGGTCTCCCCGTCCACGGTGACCGCCATGCGGGAACGCCTGGCCTGGACCGGCCCCGTGTACGTCGTCCCGAACGGCGTGACGCTCCCGCACGCGGACGCCGCTGGGGCGGGGGAGACGGACGGCGATCCGGAGCTGGTCTGTGTGAGCAGACTCGTCCCGCACAAGCGCGTCGACCGGCTCCTCGACGTCGCCGAACGCCTCCGCGTCCGCGTACACGTCGTCGGGCGGGGGCCGGAGGAGGACGCGCTGCGGGCCGGCATCGCCGCCCGCAGCCTGGACGATCTCGTCGTCCTGCACGGCTTCGTGTCCGAGGAGGACAAGGTCTCGCTCGTCGCCCGCGCCCGGCTCCACCTCAGCGCCTCCCGTGGAGAGGGCTGGGGCCTCAGCGTGACCGAGGCGGCGGCCCTGGGCGTACCCACCGTCGCGTACGACGTCGACGGGCTGCGCGACGCCGTCGTCGACGGGGCGACCGGCCGGCTCGTACGGGACGGCGAAGACCTCACGGACGTCGTCGAACGGGCGCTGAAGGAGCTCACCGCGCCGGAGCGGCGCCGCGAGACGGCCGCCGCCTGCCGCACGTGGGCCGCCGAGTTCACGTGGGCGCGCAGCGCCGGACGGATGGCGGCGCTGCTCGACGCCGCCGTCCAGCGAGGGACGGCGCACGGCCTGGAGGATCAGTCGTTCCCATGGCCACGCTGACCTGCGTCGAATCACCCCCCGGCACGGCCGACGAGCCGTACGGCATTGACGAGCGGCTCCGCGAACGCCTGCGGACCGTACTGTGCTGCGCGCTCCTCACGCTGCTCGCGACCGCGACCCGGCCGGGCAAGATCATCGCCGACACCAAGATCGACATGGCGCTGAACCCGCTCGGCTTCCTCGGCCGGGCGCTGCACCTGTGGGACATCGAGCAGTTCGGCCAACTGCAGAACCAGGTGTCGGGCTACCTGTTCCCGATGGGGCCGTTCTACGTGCTCGGCCACTTCGCCGGCATGCCACCCTGGATCACCCAGCGGCTATGGCTGGCAGCGCTCCTCTGCACCGCGTTCCTCGGCGTCCGGCGCCTCGCCGGACGCCTGGGGATCGGCACCCCGAACGCGCGGCTGATCGGCGCGCTCGCGTACGCGCTCAGCCCCCACGCGCTGGCCTCGCTCGGCACGAACTCCTCCGAGTACCTGCCCCTGGCGATGCTGCCGTGGATGGTGCTGCCCCTGGTCGCCGCCGCCCACGGCGGCGGACGGGTCCGGGCGGCGGCCCGGTCGGGACTCGCCGTGGCCTGCTGCGGCGGCATCAACGCCACCGCGATCCTCGCGGTCCTCGTCGTCCCGGCCCTGTACGTGCTCACACGGACCGGGAGGCGTCCCCGCCTGTTCCGTACGCGCCTGCTCGCGTGGTGGGCGGTCGCGGTCGGCTGCGCCACCGCCTGGTGGTCCGTACCGCTGCTCCTGCTCGGCCGGTACGCCTACTCATGGCTGACCTACACCGAGAAGGCCGCGACGACCGCCGCGACGACCGGCCCGGTCAACGTCCTGCGAGGTTCGGAACGCTGGACGAACTTCCTCGTCGTCAACGGCCATCCCTGGTGGCCCCTCGGCCACGTCTTCGCACCCGAGACGGTCCCCATCCTGTGCACCGGTGTCATCGCCGCCCTCGGGCTGGCCGGCCTCGTACGCGCCCGGCTCCCCGAGCGGGCCTTCCTCATCCTCACCCTGCTGACCGGTCTTCTCATCCTGGTCGCCGGGCACGCGGGCCCGCTGGCCCCCGCCGTACGGGACCTGATCGACGGCCCGCTCGCCCCGCTCCGCAACCTGTACAAGTTCGACGGGCTGGTCCGGCTGCCCTTGGCCCTGGGCATCGTGCACCTGCTGTCCTCGCCGCTCCGCCGGCGGCCGTGGGCCGTCGCCGGAGCGGCGGCCGCCCTGGCCGGGGTGATGCTGTCCACGCTGAGCACCGGCCTGTCCGCCGACGGCGACTTCCCGAAGGTCCCGGAATACTGGCGCCAGGCGACGGCCTGGCTCAACGGACGCGCGGGCGACCAGGGGGTCCTGGCCGTCCCCGGTTCGCGGTTCGGCGAGTACCTGTGGGGACGCCCCATGGACGAGATCACCCAGCCGCTCCTGAACGTCCGCTGGGGGGAACGGCAGCTCGTCCCCGCCGGATCCGCGGGCTTCACCCGGCTGGTGGACGCGATCGATCAGCGGATCACCAGTGGCCAGGGCTCCGCGGGCCTGACCGAGGTGCTCGGCCGGATGGGTGTCCGGTACCTCCTCGTCCGCAACGATCTGCGCCGCGACGACCTGCGCGGCGCGTGGCCCGCCCGGGTGCACCAGGCGCTCGACGCCTCGCCCGGCATCCGGCGGGTCGCCTGGTTCGGCGACGTCCCCGTCGGCTCGACCCTGCCCGACGACGCGGTGAACTCGGCGGACCAGCCCTACGCACCCATCGAGATCTACGAGGTGACGGGCGCGGACGACACCGTCGGCCTGCTCGACGCCGACCGGGCGTTGCGGCTGTACGGCTCGCCGGAGGCCCTGCTCGCCATGGCCGACGACGGGCTGCTGAACGACCGCCCCGTCCTGCTCGGCCCCGATGACCCGAAGACCGCCGCCAGGCCCGTCGTCGCCGACTCCCTGCGCAAGGTCGAACGCGACTTCGGTGAGCTGCGCGGCCACACCTCGCCGACCCTGACCGCGACGGAGGGGCCGAAGGCGCCCGCCACACAGCGGGACATCCTCGAACCCGGCTGGGACCGCTACTCGACCGTCGCCGCGTACACCGGCATCAAGGGCGTCACCGCCTCCGCCTCCGCGTCGGACGTCACCTCACCCGTCCAGCTCGACCAGCCGGGCGCGCTCCCGTACGCGGCCGTGGACGGCGACCCGTGGACACGGTGGGAGAGCGGCGGCTGGACCGGCCCCGTCGGCCAGTGGCTGCGCGTCGACTTCGACCACCCGCTCACCCCACGGAAGGTCACGGCGACGTTCGTCCAGGACGACGGCCTCGGCCCGCCGCCCGACGAGATCGCCGTGGAGACCGAGACCGGACGGGCGGTCCAGCACGTCGCCCGAACCTCCGCTGCCCAGCCCCTCCGCGTCCCCGCCGGGCGGACCCGCTGGCTGCGGATCCGGATCCTCTCGCTCACCGCCCGGCCCGCCGCCCCCGCCGCGGCCCGCGTCGGGATATCCGATCTGCACGTCGACGGCGTGCACGCAGGGCGCGAGTACCGCCTGCCCAGCGTCCCGGCCGGCGCCACGGTGGTGATGTCCCGGACGACTGACGGGATGCCGGGCTGTATGCGGGGCTCCATTCGCTGGGCCTGCTCGCCGCTGTTCGAACGCCGCGGCGAGGAGCCGTACGGCTTCCACCGCGTGTTCAACGCCGCGGGTCCGGGCGTCACGAAGCTGTCGGGCATGGCCACGCTCACCGACCCGAACCTGATCCAGCGCTACACCGGCACCGGCCCCCGCCTGAAGGTCACCGCCAGTTCGACGCTGACGAAAGAGGCCACCGCCCTGCCCCGCTCGGCCTTCGACGCCGACCCGGCGACCACCTGGGTGCCCGCGGACCAGGACCGCGCGCCGTGGCTGTCGCTGTCCTGGGGCCGCAAGGTCCGCGTCGGGCGGATCACGATCCGACGTCCGGGCGGCGCGGCGTTCCTCACCCAGGTCCGCGTGGAAGGGGACAACGGCCAGTGGCGTGAGGTGCCGCTCGACGACACCGGCCGAATGTCGTTCAAGCCGATGCGCACGAGCCACCTGACGTTGCGCTTCTCCGGCATGGTCCAGGTCACTGAGGTCGCCGTGCCAGGGGTCAAGCCGTTCCGTACGCCGCCGGGCGCTCGTGTTCCCCTGCCGTGCGGCTACGGCCCGCGTCTGCGGCTTAACGGCGTCGACGTGCCCACCCGCGCGACCGGTACGTACGCGGACCTCCTGCAGGGCCGTTCGATTCCCTTTCAGGCCTGCCGTACGGCCAAGGTGAAGACCGGCGACGACCGGCTCGCCCAGGCGCCCTTCGACACCTTCCGCATCGACTCTGCGGCGCTCAGCCCGGTCGGCCCGAAGACGGCTGCGGACGAGTCCTCACCGGTGACCGTGACGCGGTGGACGTCGGAACACCGGCAGGTCGAGGTCTCGGCGCAGCGCGCCTCGTACCTGGTGGTCAACGAGAACTTCAACGCCGGGTGGCAGGCGAAGATCGACGGCCGGACCCTGCGCCCGGTGCGCCTCGACGGCTGGCGGCAGGCCTGGGCCCTCCCGGCGGGCACCGTCGGCACCGCCCGCCTGTCGTACACCCCCGACCGTACGTATCAGGCCTCCGTACTGGTGGGCCTGAACTTCCTGCTCATCCTGTTCATCGCCGCCCTCTGGCCCTCCCGCCGTCGGCCCGCCGCGCCGCTACGGGAGGCCGAACGGGCGAGGTCCCGCGCGGTCGCGGTGCTGAAACTGATCGTGGCGGTCGCGGCCGCCGCGGGCATCGGATACTGGACGGGCGGCATCGTTTCGCCGGCCGTGGGGGCGGTCGCAGCCTTGCTCTTCGCCGTGGTCCCGTCGCGCTTGCGGCTGGGCTCCTCGTGGCTCCCGGCGGCGGCGATGTTCGCCGCGACGGTGTCCCTGATCGTCGGTCTGCGCCTGGACTCGGCACAGAACCCCTGGGGACACTTCTTCGCGGAGACCCTGCCTCAGCTCCTCTGCATGCTCGTCGCCGCTCGCCTGGTCGTCGCCCTTGCCCACCACTCGGGACAGCCTCAGGACGCTGGCCGGATCGGACAGTCGACGTAGCATGGAGCCGACGCCGTGGCGCGCGAGACGCCGGTCTTCGGCGGACACGCGAGCTTCGCGGCGCCGGCCCTGGTCGATGGGCGGGTCGGGCGTCTCCGATGCCGCCTGCCTGGCCCGGTGACACCTGGCCGTTCTCGGCGATCGGTGACCATCGGCGGGGCGAGGGTGTTCTTCTCGGGGTGTCTACTGGGACGAGAAAATTCTCGTGTGAGTAGACACCCCAGAACGCGACGGCGTCCCGCGGGGATGGCATATGTCTGGTTGTGGACGTCGAGCGTAGGAGACCTATCCGGCGCCCTCTCACCGGGCCGCGGCCTGACCTTCTCGACTCGGGCAGAGCGGCGACCGGCCTGCGGCAGTGTGGCGCAGTGTTTCGGGTGTTCGGTCGTCAGCCGGCGCTGCAGGAGACGGTCGGCCAGGTGGTGCTGCCGTTCTTCTGGATGGTGACGCCCCAGTTGTTGCCGTTGCCGTTCGGTTTGGCGACCAGGACCTGGGCGCTGGGGTAGCTGGCGGTGATGTTCCAGGTGGACATGATCTTTTCGGGAGTGGGGACGTTCATGGTGACGGTCCAGTTGTTGGAGCCGGAGACCGAGACGTTGAGGTTGTAGCGGTCGCTCCAGGACTGGCCTGCGGACAGCGTCGCGGTGCACCCACCGGTGCCGCCACCTCCACCACCACCGCCTCCGCCGCCGGAGGAGTCGCCGACCGTGATGTTGGAGTTGCCGCTGCTCTGGTATCCCTCGGTCGCGAGGATCATGTAGTAGTTGAAGCTGCCCAGGTTCATCCCGTAACGGGCCCACGCGTCAAAGTGGTTGCCGGTGGTTATGGTTCCTCCGGTCTTTTTCGACTGCCGGACACTCCAGTACTGATTAAAGGTCTTGATGCCTTCGATGGAGGGCTGGTTGAC
>JBJMIW010000034.1:0-21764 GCA_045806665.1 Actinoallomurus sp. | reverse complement strand
TGAAGGCGAAGGGCGGCCCGCAGGTCGGCTCGCTCGCGGCACTCTGCGGCCACTCGGTGGGCGTCGAGCGCGGCACGACGCAGGCCGACGACGCGAAGGCCCAGGACGGCAAGTGCAAGACGGCAGGCAAGGACGGCGTGAAGGCGGAGTACCAGGACGTCAAGTTCGACAACATCCTGCCCGCGCTGCAGAGCAAGAAGTACGACATCGGGATGTCCTCCTTCACGGACAACAAGCAGCGCGAGGCGAGCTTCGACTTCGTGACGTACTTCACGGCGGGCACCGGCCTGATGGTGAAGGCCGGTAACCCGGAGAAGCTCATGCCGGACGACCTGTCGCTGTGCGGCAAGAAGGTCGCCGTCGAGAAGGGCACCACCCAGGAGGACGAGCTCACGCCCAAGTCCTCGGCCAAGCCCGACGCCGGCGCGCGGCTCGACAAGTGCAAGCAGGGCGGCAAGCCGGCTCCGACCAAGATCTCGCTGGACGACCAGAACGCGGCGAACCTCGCCCTCGGCAACGGTCGCGCCGACGCGGTCCTGGCCGACTCGCCGGTCGCGGCGTACGCGGCCAAGGAGTCCGGCGGCAAGTTCGTCATCGCCGGCACCGCGTACGACACGGCGCCGTACGGCATCGCGATCCCGAAGAACGAGAACGACCTGCGGGACGGGATCCTGAAGGCCGTGAAGGACGTCATCTCCGACGGCACGTACAAGCAGCTGACCGAGAAGTGGGGCATCTCCGCCGGCGCCATCACCGACCCGAAGGTCAACGGCGCGGGTGGCTGAGGCGAACGTGACTCAGAAAGACACCACGGAATCGGCACGGCCTGAGACCATCAGGGCCGTGCCGGTCCGGCACCCCGGCAGGTGGGTGAGCGGCGCGGTCATCCTCGTGCTGGCCGCGATGTTCGTCCACATGATGTTCACCAATCCGCATCTGGACTGGACGACCTTCCGGCAGTTCTTCTTCGACGGCGGCGTCCTCAAGGGCCTCGTCGCCACCCTGGAACTCACGGTCATCGCGATGGCGATCGGCATCGTGGGCGGCATCGTCCTGGCGCTGATGCGGCTGTCCGCGAACCCGATGCTGTCGTCGGCGGCCTGGCTGTACATCTGGTTCTTCCGCGGCACGCCGGTGCTGGTCCAGCTCATCTTCTGGTTCAACATCAAGTCCCTCATGGGCGACGTCTCGCTCGGTGTCCCGTTCGGTCCGGTCTTCATCACCTGGGACGTCAACAGCCTGGTCACCACGTTCGTCGCGGCGATCCTGGGCCTCGGCCTGAACGAGGCCGCGTACATGGCGGAGATCGTCCGGGCGGGCATCCTGTCGGTCGACGAGGGCCAGAACGAGGCGTCGCAGGCGCTGGGCATGCGACGGCTGCAGGTCATGCGCCGCATCGTGCTCCCGCAGGCGATGCGGGTGATCATCCCGCCCACCGGCAACGAGACGATCTCGATGCTGAAGACGACCTCGCTCGCCTCCACGGTGGCGTTCACCGAGCTGCTGAAGGCCGGCGAGGACATCTTCAACGCCAACTACCGGACGATCCCGCTGCTGATCGTGGTCAGCGTCTGGTACATCATCGTGACCTCGGTCCTCTCGGTCGGGCAGTACTACCTGGAGCGTCACTTCGGCCGTGGCTCCTCGCGTGAGCTGCCCCCGACCCCGCTGCAACGGCTGCGGCGGAACCTGACGACCTTCCACGTCAAACCCCCGGCCGTACAGGAGGGGTCCGCATGACCGGCAACGCCCCCGCGACCGACGTGATGGTCAAGGCCGAGGGCATCCACAAGTTCTTCGGCCGCCTCCACATCCTGCGCGGGATCGATCTGGAGGTGAGGAGCGGGCAGGTGATGTGCGTGATCGGCCCCTCCGGTTCCGGCAAGTCGACGTTCCTGCGCTGCATCAACCACCTGGAGAAGATCGACTCCGGGCGGCTCTGGGTCGACGGCCACCTCGTCGGCTACCGCCAGCGCGGCGACAAGCTGCACGAGATGCGGGAGAAGGAGGTGGCCGCGCAGCGCCGGGACATCGGCATGGTGTTCCAGCGGTTCAACCTGTTCCCGCACATGACGGCCCTGCAGAACATCATGGAGGCGCCGATCCGGGTCAAGGGCGAGTCCCGCCAGGTCGTACGGGAGCGGGCGCTGAAGCTCCTCGACCGGGTGGGCCTGTCCGAGAAGGTGGACAGCTACCCGTCCCAGCTGTCCGGCGGGCAGCAGCAGCGGGTCGCCATCGCGCGGGCGCTGGCGATGGAGCCGAAGCTCATGCTCTTCGACGAGCCGACCAGCGCGCTCGACCCGGAACTCGTCGGCGACGTCCTCGACGTGATGCGCCAGCTCGCCCTGGACGGCATGACCATGGTCGTGGTGACGCACGAGATGGGCTTCGCCCGCGAGGTGGGCGACTCGCTGGTGTTCATGGACGACGGCGTCGTCGTGGAGGAGGGCGACCCCCGCGAGGTGCTCACCGACCCGCAGCACGCGCGTACCCAGGACTTCCTGTCCAAGGTGCTCTGAGTCAGGACTCGTCCCGCATCCGCGCGCCCCGGCCTCGCCGGGGCGCGCGGAGCCGTACGGAGGGCCGTGGCCAGTAGCGCGCGAGGACGCGGCCGAGGATCAGGTCGTCGGGTACGGCGCCGAAGTCCCAGCTGTCCTGCCGGCCGGGGGCCCGCTGGTTGTCGCTCTCCAGCCACCACCCGTCGCGGTTCCGCCAGGCCACCCGCTTGACGATCAGCCGGGCCTCCTGCGGATGACGCGCGACGACGACATGACCCGGGGCGATGCGTGCGCCGCGGCGTACCAGCAGCCAATCACCGGGCCGCAGCACCGGCAGCATCGACTCGCCCGTCACCTCGACCGTCTGCACCTGGGTTACCTCCCTGAGCGCGGGAAGGGTACCAGGAGTAGTGTCGGGGATCGCAGCATGATCCGAAACAACCGAAGGGACACGCAGGTGCTTGCACGACTTCTGCGCCCCAAGACCATGGTGTCGGCCCACTGTGACCTGCCCTGTGGCGTGTACGACCCGGCGCAGGCCCGAATCGAGGCCGAGTCGATCAAGGCGATCATCGAGAAGTACGAGGGCAACGACGACCCGATCTTCCGCGCCCGAGCGCTGATGATCAAGGAGCAGCGTTCCGAGCTGGTCAAGCACCACCTGTGGGTGCTGTGGACGGACTACTTCAAGCCGCCGCACTTCGAGAAGTACCCGCAGCTGCACCAGCTGTTCAACGAGGCGACCAAGCTCGCGGGCGCCGCCGGTACCAAGGGCACCCTCGACGTCGCCAAGGCGGACGAGCTCCTGGCCAAGATCGACGAGATCGCCAAGATCTTCTGGGAGACCAAGAACGCCTGAACCACGCCGTTTTCGGCCGTGAGATCTGCCGTGGCGGGTCCGTCCCTCCCACCCTGTGTGGGACGACGGGCTCGCCACGGGCGTTCCCGGCCCCTCCGGTTTCGTCGCCCCACGGGTCCCTGAGCCCCCACGACCGCCCGACCCGGTGGAACCCGCCCGGCTGTCGCGGGCAGGTGCCCTGGCCTCTACGATCATCACTTCGACGCCCGAGCGCGCCGGATGCGCGCGCAGGTGCGTCGAGGCGGTAGTTTCGACAGCAGCGGGTAGCCCCAACGAGGGAGTGACGTGACCGAGGAAACCGCGGCCATGCCGGGGAGTGCGGCGGACGTGCGCGACGTCGTGACCGTGCGACTGCCGGCCGACAGTGCCTACCTTTCCGTGCTCCGCACGGCCACGGCCGGGCTGGCGGCACGCCTCGACTTCAACCTTGACGAGATCGAGGATCTACGGATCGCGATCGACGAGGCGTGCGCGATGCTCCTGGCCCAGGCGGTGCCGGGCACGGATCTGACGTGCGCGTTCGAGCTCAACGACGACGCGATGAGCATCTCGGTCTCGGTCCTGACCGTCGACGGTCTGGAGCCGAGCCGCGACACCTTCGCCTGGACGGTCCTGAGTTCGCTCGCCGGTGACGTCGACGCCAAGGTCGGCGTCGACGACCGGGTGACCATCGTGATGAACAAGCGGCGCGGGAAGACGTCATGAACGCCGCGACCCCTCCGGCACTCGACCACCGCGCACGCGGCTTCGGGCCGCTGAGCGAGGTGGACGCGTGACCGAGAAGACCACGGTGGCCGGCAACGAGCACGGAGTGCCCGACCGCGCCAGAGCGCGCCGGCTGTTCGAGCGGCTCGCCACCCTGCCCGAAGGCGATCCGGAGCGCCAGCGCATCCGCGACCAGTTGGTCGAACTGCACCTGCCGCTCGTCGAGTACCTCGCCCGCCGGTTCCGCAACCGCGGCGAGTGGCTGGACGACCTCGTCCAGGTCGCGACGATCGGGCTGATCAAGTCGATCGACCGGTTCGATCTCGAGCGTGGGGTGGAGTTCTCCACGTACGCCACGCCGACGATCGTCGGTGAGATCAAGCGCCACTTCCGCGACAAGGGCTGGGCGGTCCGCGTGCCACGCCGGCTCCAGGAGCTGAAGCTCTCGCTGACCAAGGCGATCAGCGACCTCGCCCAGCGCGAGGGCCGGGCGCCGACCGTGAGTGAGCTGGCCGAGCACCTGCAGATGAGCGAGGAGGAGGTGCTCGAGGGCCTGGAGTCGGCCAACGCCTACTCCACCGTCTCCCTCGACGCTCCCGACTCCGGCGACGAGGACGCCCCGGCGGTCGCCGACTCGCTCGGCATCGTCGACGACGCCCTCGAAGGGGTCGAGTACCGCGAGTCGCTCAAGCCGCTGCTGGAAAAGCTCCCGGCCCGCGAAAAGCGCATCCTGCTGCTGCGGTTCTTCGGCAACATGACGCAGTCGCAGATCGCCGCCGAGCTCGGCATCTCCCAGATGCACGTGTCCCGGCTCCTGGCCCGGACGCTCGCCCAGCTCCGTGACGGCCTCACCGCCGACGACTGAGCCATCCGCGTGTGAGCGCTCAGCGCCCGCTCCCGCGCGAGCGGAGCGCGCGCATCCAAGACGCCCGCCGAGACGATTCCGTTTCGGCGGGCGCTTCGTGTCGGCCTACTCGTCGATCAGGGCGCGCGTCGTCGGCGGGCTGAGGAGCGCGCTCGCGGCGACGACGGCCACCACGACGAGGACGGCGCCGAGGACCGGCCGGTGGCTCTGGAACATCGACACGGCGATGATCAGCGTGAAGATCTGCGTGAGGAGGGCCGGCGCGCGTCCCCAGCGGCGTACCTGCCACAGCCCCCAGCCGACCGCGATGATGCCGGCGCCGCCGAGGACGGCCATGAAGGCGAGGGCGACGGCGCTGGCGAGGTCGTGGGGGCGGCCGATGACGGCCTCGATGCCGACGTACAGGCCGACGGCCAGCACCGCGACCCCTTCCAGGGCTTCGACGATGGCGGCGGCGCTCAGAGTGGCGGGACGTGTGGACACATTCACGCACACTAGCCGGGTGCGCCCGCCCGTGATGCCCAGGCCGCGCCTTCCACTGGTCTGCGGTGAAGCTACCACCGTGTCCCAATCGTTCTTCCCCTCATCGCTGAGTTCGCGGCCGCCAAAGGCCGAAAGGACGGGGATTCCTCGGCCCGGTCCCTTGGCCGGCCGCGGACCGCCCCACATCGGGGAGTCGCTCGCCCACACGCGAGGATCACAACCCGGTCATTGCACGACCAACGTGATGCGGCACTACCCTTTGCACGTGCGCGCACTCTTGATCGCCAATCCGAAGGCGACCACCACGTCACGGCGAGCCCGGGACGTGCTGATGCGCGCGTTCGCCGGGGAGGTACGCCTGGAGCTCGCGGAGACCCAGCGGCGCGGTCACGCCACGGAGCTGGCCGCGCAGGCGGTCGGCGAGGGCTATGACGTGATCATCGCGTTGGGTGGTGACGGCACTGTGAACGAGGCCGTCAACGGGCTGCTCGCCGAGGGGCCCTCGGAGGACCTGCCGGCGCTCGCGGTCGTCCCCGCCGGGAGCGCGAACGTCTTCGCCCGGTCCCTGGGGCTGCCCAACGACGCCCTCGACGCCGCCGGGCAGGTGCTGGAGGCTCTCCGCGCCGGACGCCACCGGACGGTCGGCCTGGGGATGGCCGACACCCGGTACTTCACCTTCTGCGCGGGCCTGGGGCTCGACGCGGAGGTCGTCCACGCCGTCGAGCGGCTCCGGGCCGCCGGGTCGCGCGCCTACTCGACGCTGTACATCCGGGCGGCGCTGCGCCAGTTCTTCATGCTGACGGACCGCCGCCGCCCGGCGCTGACGCTCAAGGTGCCGGGCAAGCCCCCGCTCGGCCACATCTTCCTGAGCATCGTGTCGAACACCTCGCCCTGGACGTACGCGGGCCCCTGGCCGGTCGACCCGAACCCGCGGGCGGCGTTCGCGACCGGCCTGGACCTGTTCGGTCTCAGGCGGCTCGATGTGCTGTCGACGTTGAGCGTGCTGTCGCAGATTCTGCCCCCCTGGCAGCGGGAACCGCGAGGCGGTCACATCCTCGGCCTGCACGACCTCACGGAGTTCACGCTCCGGTCACATCGTCCGATCGCCTTCCAGGTCGACGGGGACTACCTCGGACAACGTGAGGAGGTCACCTTCCGGTCCGTCCCCAAGGCGGTGCGCGTCGTGATCTGAGCCACGAAGTGACGTTCAGGTTTCGGTCATGTGACACACGCGACAGCCATACTTTGAGAAAAGTTTCTCAAAGCTCTTGCGCCCTCTCTGACGCCCTGGGAATCTCTAAGTGGCGCGCGGCATCGGGTATCACCCCTGGTCGAGACCGCCATGAACACATCCCGGACCTTACCCATGGTCCTTGGATTGTTCGCGACATCGTGAAACCGTTCACAAGTGGAGTCGACACTTCACGCGCTACGAAGGAGTGGACCGCATGGACTGGCGCCATCGCGCTGCCTGCCGTGACGAGGACCCCGAACTGTTCTTCCCGATCGGGAACACCGGCCCCGCGCTGGTACAGATCGAGGAGGCCAAGCAGGTATGCCGCCGCTGTCCGGTGACCGATGCCTGCTTGAGCTGGGCCCTGGCCTCTGGCCAGGACGCTGGAGTCTGGGGCGCCCTGAGTGAAGATGAGCGACGTGCCCTGAAGCGCCGGAACGCCCGCGCCCGCGCTCGTGCCCACGCCTGAGACCAGATCGCCGCATCGTGGTTCGCAGATCGTCCACGACAATTGCCGGCACCGATGCCCGTGGCCCCCACGCCACGGGCGTCACGCGTTTCGGGCCCCGTAACGGACGGATCAACCGGGCGGCGAGGTGCGCGGCCCCTGGTCGAGCGGGATGTCCAGGACGACCTCCGTGCCCCCGCCCGGGCGCGGCCGCAGGTCGATGACCCCGCCCAGCTCCCCCACGATCAGCGTACGGACGATCTGCAGGCCCAGACTCGCGGTCGACTCGACGTCGAAGTCGGCCGGCAGCCCGCTGCCGTCGTCGGCGACCATCACGTTGAGCCGCTCATCACCTCGCGTCACCACCACCTCGAGCGATCCGGGGCGGTTGCCCAGGCCGTGTTCGAGGGCGTTCTGCAGGAGTTCGGCAAGGACCATGGCGATCGGTGTGGCGATGACCGCGGGGAGCACGCCGAAGCCGCCGATCCGCTTGGGACGCACCCGGGTCTCCGGGGCCGAGACCTCCCCGGCCATGGCCATCACCCGGTCGGCGATGTCGTCGAAGTCGACGAGCTCCTCGGGCGTGTGCGAGAGCGTCTCATGGACGATCGCGATCGACCCCACCCGGCGTACCGCCTCCTCCAGGGCCGCCCGCCCCTCCGGCACCCGCAGCCGACGGGCCTGCAGGCGCAGCAGGGCCGCGACGGTCTGCAGGTTGTTCTTCACCCGGTGGTGGATCTCCCGGATCGTGGCGTCCTTGCTCAGCAGCGCCCGATCGCGCCAGCGCAGCTCGGTGACGTCCCGCAGCAGCACCAGCGCGCCCGTACGCGTCCCGTCGACGATCAACGGGATCGCCCGCAACTGAACGATCGCGCCATTCGTCTCGATCTCGGTCTCCCGTGGAGCCCGCCCGCCGGCGACCACCGCCAGTGAGTCGTCCACCGGGGTGGTCACCAGCCGAGCGGTGGTCTCCCCCAGCAGCGTGCCGATCAGGTCGGTGGGCAGTCCCAGCCTGCGGTAGGCCGACTGGGCGTTCGGACTTGCGTAGAGCACCCGCCCGTCCCTGTCGACACGGATCAGGCCGTCGCCGACGCGCGGCGACCGGGCGAGGTTGGGCTCCTCCCCCCGGAACGGGAAGCGTCCCGCGTCGATCATCTTGGCCAGGTCGCTGGCGCTCTGCAGGTACGTCAGCTCCAGATGGCTGGGCGTACGCGCCGAGCTGAGGTTCGTGCTGCGCTGGATGATGCCGAGGATCCGGTCGCCCCGGCGCACGGGGATGGCCTCCTCGCGGACCGGGATGCCGCTCCCCCACTCGGGGTCGCCTTCCCGGCAGATGCGCTCCTCCCTCCAGGCGACGTCGATGAGGCCGCGTCCGCCGGGCTCGACGACCATGCCGACGAGGTCGTCCGTGTACGCGGTCGGGCCGGTCGTGGGCCGGATCTGGGCCACGGCCACCCAGCCCTCCACCGGCGCGGCGGCGCCGCCGCCGTCACGCGGGCGGCGCTTGGTCAGCGGGACCCAGAGCACCAGGTCCGCGAACGACAGGTCGGCGAGCAGCTGCCAGTCCGACACCAGGGCGTGGATCCATTCGACATCCGCCGCGTCCAGGTCGGTGTGCTGCCTCGTGAGGTCGGTCAACGTGGGCACCTCTGCATAATCGCAGGCCGGGCTGGAATGATTTCCTAGTGGACCCTTTTCAGCGGTTGACGGCCGCCACCCGTGAGCGCACGGCTGCGGGCCTGCACCGGACGCTCCGCCCGCGCCCGCCCGGGCCCTGGCTCCTCGACCTGGCCTCCAACGACTATCTCGGCCTGTCCGGAGACGCCCGGCTGGCCGAGGGCGCGATCGAGGCCGTACGCACGTGGGGCGTCGGCTCGACCGGCTCCCGCCTGGTGACGGGGACGACGGAGCTACACGCCGAGCTGGAGCGCCGCCTGGCGGAGTTCACCGGCATGCCGTCCGCCCTGGTCTTCTCCTCGGGCTATCTCGCCAACCTCGGCGTCCTGACCGCGCTGCGGCCCCGTCTGGTCGTCTCCGACCAGGCGAACCACGCGTCGCTGATCGACGGCTGCCGCCTCTCCCGTGCGGAGGTGACCGTCACCCCCCACGGAGACGTCGACGCCGTGGACGCCGCCCTGACGGGTACGGAGGACGCCCTCGTCGTGACCGACGCGGTGTTCTCGGTGGACGGCGACCTGGCCCCGCTCCGCGAACTGCACCAGGTCGTCCGGCGGCACGGTGCCATCCTGGTCATCGACGAGGCGCACGCGCTGGGCGTCGTCGGACGGGGCGGCCGGGGCGCCGCGTACGCCGCCGGGCTCGCCGGGCAGCCCGACGTCGTCCTCACCGCCACCCTGTCCAAGTCGCTCGGCGCCCAGGGCGGCGCGGTCCTCGGTGCCCCAGAGGTGATCGAGACCCTGATCGACACCGCGCGTTCGTTCGTCTTCGACACGGGCCTGGCGCCCGCGTGCGCGGGCGCGGCCCTCGCCGCGCTGGACGTGCTGGCGGCCGAGCCCGACCTGCCGGACCGCGCTCGCGCGCGGGCCCTCCGGCTGGCCGGCGTCGCCCGCGAACTCGGCCTCACGACGACCTCCCCGGCGGCGGCCGTCGTCCCAGTGATCATCGGGGATCCGCACGAGGCCGTCCGCGCGGCCGCCCTCTGCGCGGACATGGGAGTCCGGGTCGGCTGTTTCCGGCCTCCATCGGTCCCGGCCGGTCGCGCCTGTCTGCGGCTCACCGCCCGCGCTGACCTGGGCGAGGCGGATCTCACAGTCGTCAGCAAGGCATTGACTACTGTCAAGCAGCAGACGAGACCGTACCCTGCTCCTAACGCCGGAGCGACGCGGCGGTGAACGTGAGGAGAGCGCGTGACGGCTGAGCAGGCACCCGAACTCGGGATCGAGCCGCGGGTCCCGAAGTACTACCGGCTGAAGAAACGCCTCATCGAGCTGACCGAGGCCCTGACGCCGGGCAGTCCCCTGCCGCCGGAACGCACGCTCGCGGAGAAGTACGGCACCTCCCGTACGACCGTCCGGCAGGCCCTCGCCGAGCTCGTGATCGAAGGACGCCTGCAGCGGATCCAGGGCAAGGGCACGTTCGTCGCCAAACCGAAGGTCGCCCAGGAACTGCAGCTGGTCAGCTACACCGAGGACATGCGGCACCACGGCCTCAACCCCGAGACCCGCATCCTCGACATCGACTACGTCACCGCCGACGAACGGGTCGCCGGCCTGCTCGGCATCCGCCCCGGCGGCCGCGCCCTGCGCATCCACCGGCTCCGCCTCGCCGACGGCGAGCCGATGTCGATCGACACCTCCCTGCTGCCCGCCCGCCGCTTCCCCGGTCTCCGCAAGGAACTGCCGCGCCACGGTTCGCTGTACGAGACGCTCGCGACCGCGTACGACGTGCACCTCGCCGAGGCGGAGGAGACCATCGAGACCGTCCTGGCCACCCCCGACGACGCCCAGCTCCTGGGCGTCGACGTCGGCCTGCCGCTCCTCCTGCTGTCCCGCCATGCGTTCGACCTGAACGGCCAGCCGGTCGAATGGGCCCAGTCCTTCTACCGCGGCGACCGCTACAAGTTCATCACCCGCCTCCGCCGCCGCGACGAGACGCCCTGATCAGGTCGCTGCCCCGGCCGGCGGAACCCGAGGCGCCGTCAGCGCGCTACCGTGCGGGACCCGGCCGTATGCCGGTGTGACGGAGCTCTTCACCCTCGAAGCACCAGGGAATGTAACGGTTCTGTATACGAACAGTAGCGGTGGTCAGAGGCACGAAGACCCTCGGCGATGAGCCTCCGACATTCCGGAGCGGGGACTGGTTAGAGTCACGACAATGAGCGTGCTCGTGGTCACCGGGACGGACACCGGGGTCGGCAAGACGGTGGTCACGGCGGCCGTGGCCGCGTTGGCGCGGGCGCGTGGGGCGTCGGTCGCGGTGGTCAAGCCCGCGCAGACCGGGGCGCGGCCCGACCAGGCCGGGGACCTCGACGAGGTGCGAAGGCTCGCGGGCGTCGGTGACCTGCACGAGTTCGCGCGCTACACGGACGCGCTGTCACCCGCCGCTGCCGCCCGGCGGGCCGAATTGCCGCCGCCTGACATGGTCGCCGCAGCCGAGCGGATCCGCTCGCTCGACCGGGACCTGGTGATCGTCGAAGGGGCCGGCGGGCTGCTGGTGCGCTACGACGAGGACGGCACGACGCTGGCCGACCTCGCGCACTCCCTGCGGGCACCCGTGCTGGTGGCCGTACGGCCGGGGCTGGGCACGCTCAACCACACGGCGCTCACGCTCGAGGCCATGGCGAACCATGGACTGGAGCCGGCCGGGGTGGTGATCGGCGCCTGGCCGAACCGGCCGGGCCTGGACGACCTGTGCAACGTCCGGGACCTGGAGACGATCGCCGCTCGCCCGCTCTCCGGCGCGCTGCCCGCCCGGTCGGGGCGGCTAACGGGACCGGAGTTCCTGCTCGCCGCCCGCGGCGGGCTCGCCCCGCACCTCGGCGGGGTCTTCGACGCGGCGGCCTTCCGTGCGGACTGCGCCGCCCGCGCCCGTAGCTGGAATCTCATTCCATGAGCCCTCCCCCCGACCTGTCAGGGAACCGCGTGGCCTCGGAGCACGTCTGAGTTCCGGGACGCGCCGCGCACTGAGGAGCGATCACCTATGAAGACCATGGTCGTGGTGGCATGCGCCGGCGCCGCGCTGGTGGCGGCCTGTTCCGGACGCTCGGAGGCCAAGCTCGATCCGAGTCCGGCACCGTCGTCCGTCGCACCGGGCCCCGGCCTGGTGCTGCGGACGAGCACGAGCGGGGGCATCGCCGGGCTGGGCGGTCCGGGGAGCCTCCCGGACTTCTCGCTGTACGGCGACGGGCGGGCGATCACCGGGTCCGGCTGGCCGACCGAATATCGGCTGACGCCGCAGGCGGCGCACCGCATCGTGACGGCGGCTCAGAATGCCGGGCTGGCGACGCCGAGGACCGCGAAGAGCCCGCACATGACGGACGCGCTGTACAAGGTCGTCACCTTCGTGGTCCGCGGACGGCCGCGTACGACAAAGCTCGTCGAGCCGGTGACCGACGGCAAGACGGCGGCGCTCCTGGCCCGACTCGATCCGGCGACCTGGCCGCGTGGCGACCTCGCCGCCGGGCCGCGCCCGTACCGGCCGGTCAGGGTCGCGGCGTTGGCGTTTCCCGGATCCGCGACAGGATCACCGCGCTGGCCGTTCACCGCACCGCTCGGCGCCGGAACGCCGGTGGGCACCCGGACCTGCACCCTGCTGACGGGCGCGGACGCCCGAAAGGTGATCGCGTTGTCGCCGCGGGTCGGCCGGTGGAGCGACTGGGCGGACCACGGCCGGTCCTACCGGGTGATGCTCCGGCCGCTGCTCCCCGACGAGGCGAACTGCTCAGCCCTCATGTGACGCGGCGGACGTGATGGAGCGGCGATACGCGGGCACAGCCGCTCACTCAGCCGTGGTCAGGGCCTCTTCGTCGGGTCGTCCATCGGCAGCCGGGTCAGGCCTCTCCCACGCAGAAGCACTTCGGCCAGTCGATCGCGGACATCCCGTTCATCCATCACACCGGGCACATCGCGCTGACCGCGTTCGTGCTCAACATGCTGGTGGTCGTGGTGCTCACCGCCCTGCTGCGGCTGCTGAAGGCGCCCGACGGCGTGGACGAGACGAGCCCGGCCGACTTCCACGCGGCCGGTCACCCGCAGGGCCGGGACCTCCCCGAACTGACCAGCGACTGACCGCCCGCGGTGGTCTCCCCGTCCGCTGCGGGAGACACCGCGACATGCACCCGTTTGTGGTGTTCTAAGCTTCCGCTGTGAGCCAGGAAACCCCCCCGGCGACCGGTTCGCCGGGGGAACCGCCGACCGGGACACCGGACCACGTGGAAATCCGCGTCGCCCATCCCGACGAGCTCCGTGCGATCGGCGAGCTCACCGCGGCCGTCTACGTCGCCGCCGGATACATCAGCCCGAACGGCGGCTACGTCCACAAGCTCCGCGACGCCGCCGCCCGGGCGCGTGAGGCGGAACTCGTCGTGGCCGTACGGGCCGGCGAGGCGATCGGGACCGTGACCTACTGCCCGAGCGACAGCACCTGGGCCCAACTGGCCGGACCGGGCGAGGCGGAGTTCCGGATGCTGGCGGTGAACCCGATGGCCCGTGGGCTTGGCCTCGGCGAGGCCCTGGTGCGCCACTGCGTCGGCCGGGCCCGGGAGGACGGCTGCGGGACGCTCCGGCTGTCGACCGAGCCGGTCATGCACGCCGCCCACCGGATCTACCGCCGGCTGGGCTTCGTCCGCACCCCGGACCGCGACTGGTCCCCCGAACCAGGCATCGACCTGCTCACCTACGCCCTGGCGCTCTGACCGTCCGCCCCCGGAAAGCGGTGACCCGGCGGCTCGCGAGCAGGGGCCATCCGGGTCTTCGGCCTCGATGGCGGCCGGGGGCCGTGCAGGGACGAGTCGTTACTCGATGACGGCGATCAGGTCGCCTTCCTGGATGACGTCGCCCTCGGCGACCTTGAGGGTCGTGATCGTGCCGGAGTCCTCGACGAGCACCGGGATCTCCATCTTCATCGACTCCAGGATGACCAGGGTGTCGCCGTCCTCCACCCGGTCGCCCTCACTGACGAGGACCTTCCAGACGTTCGCCACCATTTCCGCGCGGACCTCAGCCACTGCGGCTCCTCTCCTCAGACGCCGGCACCAGCCGGACACACGTTACTTATCGGACGAAGGCTCTCATCACCCGTCGTCGCAGCGCGGCATACCTCGACGGTCCATCACCGGGCCCGCATCCGGTCCACGAGGCCCGTGTCGTACTGGCCAGCGGCGAAGTCCGGGTCGTCGAGCAGCTCGGTGAAGAACGGCAGGTTCGTCTTCAGGCCCTCGATCCGGAAGTCCGCCACCGCACGGCGGGCCGCGGCCAGGGCCTGGGCCCGGTCCGGGCCGTACACGCACAGCTTGGCCAGCAGCGGGTCGTAGAACGGCGTGACCTTGTTGCCCGCACGGTACCCGGAGTCGACCCGGATCACCTCGCCGACCGGCTCCTCCCAGGTGGTGATCGAGCCGGGGCTGGGCAGGAAGCGCTTCGGGTCCTCGGCGTACACGCGGAACTCGATCGCGTGCCCGCGGGGCCGCACGGCCGTGAAGGACGCCGGCTCACCGGCCGCGATGAGCAGCTGCTGCTCGACCAGGTCCAGGCCGGTGACGAGCTCGGTGATCGGGTGTTCGACCTGGAGGCGGGTGTTCATCTCCAGGAACACGAAGTCCTGCGCGACCGGGTCGACCAGGCACTCGACGGTACCGGCGCCGCGGTAGCCGACGGCCTCGCCCGCGCGGACCGCGGCGGCGAGCATGCGGGCGCGGAGCTCCGGGCCCACGCCGGGTGACGGGGTCTCCTCGACGATCTTCTGGTGCCGGCGCTGCACGGAGCAGTCGCGCTCCCCGAGGGCCACGACCGTGCCGTCGACCAGGCCGAGGATCTGCACCTCGACGTGCCGGGCGTGCTCGATGTACCGCTCGAGCAGGATGTCCGGGTTGCCGAAGAACCGCTCGGCGCGGCTGCGGGCCGTGTCGTACGCCGTGCGCAGTTCGGCCTCGTCGCGTGCGACGCTCATCCCGATGCCGCCGCCCCCACCGGCCGCCTTCACCATGACCGGGTACCCGATGCCCGCGGCCACCGCCGCGTCGGCGTCGGGTACGGGCTCGCGGGTGCCGGACGCGACGGGCACGCCCGCCTTCTCCATGAGGTTCCGAGCGTTGATCTTGTCGCCCATCGCGGTGATCGCCTCGGGCGGCGGGCCGATCCAGACAATGTCCTCGGCGATGACCCGCTCGGCGAAGCCGGCGTTCTCGGCCAGGAAGCCGTACCCGGGGTGGATGGCCTGCGCGTTGGTGCGCTTGGCCGCCTCCATGACCCCGTCGATGTCGAGGTAGCTCTGAGCCGGCTGGGCTGGGCCGATGAGGATCGCCTCGTCCGCCTCGTCGACGTACGGCAGATCGGCGTCGGCCTCCGAGTAGACCGCGATGGCCTTGATCCCGAGGGCGCGCACGGTGCGGATCACCCGACGGGCGATCTCTCCACGGTTGGCCACCAAAACAGACTCGAACACCGATCCTCCTCATACGCAGTCGGCCCAGCGAGAATAACCATGCGACGCCCGGTCTACCGTCGCGCGCGGCGACAAAAACTCGGGGGGTCGGCTTGTCACCGCATGCGGTCGACGATGTGGCCGAGCGCCTCGATCACCGTGGGGTCGTACTCCGCCGCCGAGTCCAGACGCAGCCGCTCCAGCACCGCCGCCGACCGGTCGCGGTCGGATGAGTCACCGACGAGATCATCGTAGGCGTTCGCCACCTTGATGACACGGCTCGCGAGCGGTGGCGCCGATCCGTCGCTCACGCGATACGGATCGGACTGGCGGCGCACGATCTCGGCGACCTCGTCGAGCACGCCGGTCTTGGTGATCACACCCGCGCCGAGCTCGGCGATGCGGCGCTGCTCCTGGGGAGAGGCGAGGACGGTCGCGCCGCCGGGGATGGGATCGCGCAGCGACAGCTGCCCGATGTCGTGCATCAGCGCGGCGTACTCGAGTTCGAGGAGCGCTTCCTCGGTCATGCCGAGCTCCCGGCCCATCCCGACGGCCAGCCGGCTGACGCGTCGCGAGTGGCCGGCCTCGACGTACCCGCCGACCTCGGTGACCTGGGACAGGGCGCGCACGGTCTGCAGGTAGGTCGCCCGGATCCCGGCGAAGCGCCGGAACGCGACCTGGGTGACGAGGATGGGCGCGGTGAAGACGAGCAGCGCGGCCGGGCCCATGACGAACGTGCTCACCGCGAGGAGCATGCCGGTCGCGCCGGAGGCGGCGCACAGCGGACCCATGGCCCGGATCTCGTCGCCGATCGCGATGCCGAACCGCGCGCGCGCCGCCTCCGCCCGGATGACCGCCGCGGCGGTGATGTCGATGACGCAGGACAGGATGACCGTCAGCACCATCACGGTGATGAGGGCGGGCCAGTGGTCCCGCAACGACGAGTCCATGATCGGCCGGAAGATGAAGGCCACGACGGAGGGAGTGAGGATCCGCCGGGCCAGCGCGTCGAGCTTGGGGATGCGACCGACCGCGATGTGCGGCAGCGCGCCCGCCATCGTCCCGCAGGCGGTCACGGTCACGACCTGGAAGGCGGAGTGGGCGGCGGACTCGGCCCCGACCTTCAGGAGGAGGGCGTACCCGAGTGCACCCGCGCTGGCGATCGGCGCGACCTCGCGGTTCCCGGGGACCAGCATCCGGAGCAGCTCGCCGACCGCGATCAGCGCGCCGAACAGCACGGCCGTACGGGAGTCGACGAGGCCGACCGCCGCGACCTGGGTGACCGAGGCGATGACGAGCAGCCCCGTGACCGCGATCAGCAGGAGCTGCGCGGAGTCGAGCGTCTGGCCGATCGTGCGCCGCCGTGCGGTCGCCGACGCGGTCATGAGCGCCTCGTCCTCATCTGAGCCTCCCGCTCACAGGTGCGCCCCGTTCACGGGCGGACGCCTTCGCCGGCGACGCGCAGGGGCGCACTGGGGTCATCGTGGTCCTGCTGTGCCGTCTCCTCGCCCTCGGGCGGGACGACCGGGTCAGGGCTGGTCCAGCCGTTGTGCTCGACGGCGGCGATGAACGCCTCGACCAGCGCCGGGTCGAAGTGGATGCCCGCGCAACGCCGCAGCTCGGCGATGCCCGCGTCGAGGGACATGGCCGGGCGGTAGGAGCGCGTGGAGGTCATGGAGTCGAACGCGTCCGCGACCGAGATCACCCGGGCGAACTCGGGGATCTCCGACCCGGCCAGGCCCATGGGGTATCCGGTGCCGTCCATCCGCTCGTGGTGGTGCATGATCCCCGCCAGGGCCTCGTCGAGGAAGCCGATGTCGCGGACGATCTCCAGGCCGCGCATCGGGTGCAACTGGATGGCGGCGAACTCCTCCTCCGACAGGGCGCCGGACTTCTGCAGCACCTTCGTCGGGACGCCGAGTTTGCCGACGTCGTGCAGCATGCCGGCGTACCGGACCGCGCCGACCCGCTCGGGCCGCATCCCGATCTCCCGTGCGATCATCGCCGAGCCGCGGGACACCCGCTCGCTGTGGCCGCGCGTGTAGTAGTCCTTGGTCTCGACCGCCTGGCACAGCGCCGCGATCGTGGCCGCCTGGGCCTCCTGCTGCGCCCGGGTCTGCTCGAGGGCCCATCGGGCGATGAACATCGGCAGGAGTACCAGGACCGCGGAGAAGGGGCCGACGACGCCCCAGGGGGCCGCGATGAGCAGCCCGAACATGCCGTACGCCAACTGGCCGACGGTGAGCTGGCCGACCGGTCCCCAGCGGAATCCCCACGTCGGCACCTGCTCGATCAGCACGAGGATGATCGCCATCAGGCCGAGGTTGACCGCGACATAGGTGACCAGGGCCGCCACATAGGGCGGGATGACGCCGGGGAAGGACCCGTCCGTCGGCTCGCCGACCGTGCCGCCCGCCGCCTGATAGACCACACCGGCGAGGTATCCGGAGAGGGCGAACTGCGCGCCGTTGAACAGCCGTTTGACCAGGGCGACGTCGCGACGGCCGGTCACCACGGCGGACGCGCCCACCAGCGCGGCGCCCACCGGGCCGAGCAGCACGACCGAGGCCAGGCCGGCGGAGTAGCTCAGCGAGACACGGGCGCTGGCGCTGCTGAGCAGCGCCGGCACCGACTCGCAGATCACGGAGAGCACCGCGAGCACCGCAAGCGTCGTCCAGTCGATGCCGTCGAACGACGAGAGAGCGATGCACAAGGCGCCCAGCGCGACGACCGTACAGACGTATGCCCATGCGGCCAGGGGTAGTCCACGCATTGCCGCCCCCACGAGGTATTGGGCTAAGCCCAGGACACGCCTGTTCGCATCTGTTCCTGCCTCCCCTGTGGAGCCTGGGCACCGGTCACGGTGCGGCGGCTCGCCTACGACTCGACGATGCCCGGATGATCAGGGGTAAGCCTAACCCGAGTGCGATAGGTCACGCAGACGCCCGCAGAAACGTGAGCAAAGCGTGAACCAATCGTCACCTACGGTCCTGATCCGCCTTACTCGGTCAGTGAGGCGCGGACCTGCTCGATGCGTCCCAGGACCTTGGCCCGCAGGTTCTGCGGCACCGGATCCGAACCGCACGACTTGTGCACGAGCTTCTTGACGGCCTCTTCGAGTCCGTACTCCCGGAGGCAGGGTCCGCACTCGTCGAGGTGCTGCCGGATGTCGGAACAGCCGCTCTGGTCCAGCTCACCGTCGAGATAGTCGTAGATCCGGCCGAGCACCTCAGAGCAGGGGGTCTCGTGCGGCTTACCGCAGCTCATGAGTGGTCCTCCCTACGCTGGCCGCCGTTCGCGCGGGCGAGGCCGTGTTCGCGGGCGTAGTCCTCGAGCATCGACCGCAGCTGACGTCTCCCGCGGTGCAGCCGGGACATCACCGTACCGATCGGAGTGCCCATGATGTCGGCGATCTCCTTGTACGAGAAGCCCTCGACGTCGGCGAAGTAGACGGCCATGCGGAAGTCCTCGGGCAGCGCCTGCAGGGCCCGCTTGACGTCGGAGTCGGGCAGGTGCTCGAGCGCCTCGGCCTCGGCGGACTTCAGCCCGCTGGAGGTGTGCGACTCCGCCCGTGCCAGCTGCCAGTCCTCGATGTCCTCGGCGGCGGACTGCTTCGGCTCCCGCTGCTTCTTGCGGTAGCTGTTGATGAAGGTGTTGGTGAGGATCCGGTAGAGCCAGGCTTTGAGGTTCGTGCCCTCCTGGAACTGGTGGAAGGACCCGAACGCCTTGGCGAAGGTCTCCTGGACCAGGTCTTCAGCATCGACGGGGTTCCGCGTCATCCGTAGCGCGGCCGAGTAGAGCTGGTCGAGGAACGGCATCACGTCGCGCTCGAAGCGCCTGGTCCGCTCCTCCAGTGTCTCCATTGCCTTGGGAACCTGACCCACCTCCTTCGTCCGGCCGGCGTCGGCATCGAAGCCGTACGCACCAGACGATAGCGGGTCCGCCGGAGACGCCTGCCGTCGGTCCGCGAGCAGAAGGCTCATCGTCACCTCGAACTAATCGGTGTCACTGACCGTTATGACGCAGTGCAACACCTCGCATGGCCGCGGGATTCCCGGGAAAGAGGAATGCTCGGTCACCAGTGACGACGGGTGAACCGGTGCCGTCGACAGGGAAGGATTGGGATAAATGCATCCCCGAGGAGCCGCCGTGCTGTCGATTCCGGCGAAGCATCCCGCTGTTGGCGAGTCCGAGTCACTCGCGAGCTACTGGACCTTCTACTGGGCCGTCGCCGCCGCCCAACTCTCCCGCTGGCTTCCGCGCCGGCCGTCCCGCGTCCTCGACCTGTCAGGTCCGCAGGCACGCTGCGCGTCACAGGCGGCCGCGGCGGGCCACACGGTCGTCGAGCTTCAGGAGGCGCCGCGCAGCGGGCCGCGGTCCCGGCGGGTGCGGCCGATCGTGGCCGATCCCGCCTCGCTCGGGTTCCTCGCCGACGGCTCCTTCGACGCCGTGGTCGCCGAAGGGCGCATGCTCTCCCGGCACCTGGTCACGGAGGACGTCGTCGCGGAGATCGCGCGGGTGCTCCGGCCGGGCGGCCGGGTGCTGATGTGCGTCGACTCGCTCGTGCTCGGCATGGCGATCCTGGCCGAACAGAACTTCTGGGCGCACCTGTCCGACGTTCCCCGTTCGGAGGTCGTCCTGGTGCCGTGGCCGGACGGATCGATCACCCGGTGCTTCGGCGCGGAGCAGCTCCGTGAGCTGCTCACCGACAGCGGCCTGGAGCTGGAGTGGATCCGGCCGCGGACGACCCTGTCCCCCTCGACGGTCGAGCACGTCCTCAGCACGAGCCCTCAGGCGCTCCCGCGGCTGGTCCGGGCCGAGCTGACGGCGCCGCTCGGCGACGAGCCGGTCGGCATCCACCTGGTCGCGAGTGCGATCAAGAGCTTCTGAGAGCCCGCGCGGAATGGGCGTCGGATCAGCAGTCCATTCCGCGGGGGTCTCAGAGGTTCAGCGCCGGAACTGATCGCGCTTGGCCTGACAGGCGACGCAGCGGGCAGCGGCGGGCCGCGCCTCGAGACGGCTCGCCGGTACCGGCTGCCCGCAGTCGACGCATTTGCCGTAGGTGCCCGCCCGGGCCCGGGCCAGGGCGGCGAGCACCTCGGCGCGCTCCTGGCTCATGGCGTCCAGCGCGGCCTCCGCCCGATCGGTGGCGGAGAGGCTGGCGCCGGCGTCGGCGGTGTGCTGGTCAGCCTCCGGGTGCTCACTCCGCAGGACGGCCATGGCGCGATCCAGCTCGGCGAGCATGTCCTCCAGGCGTCTCTGCGCCGTGTCCACGACCATGCGTACCTCCCGGCGACGCGGTCAGAACAAGGTGGGGGTCTCGCCGGGAGAGATACCCAGATCGGACAGTGGTTTTACCAGCTCAGGTCCGTTATTTCGTACTTTGTTCACCGCCGTGGAGACGGGGTAGGCCTCCAAGCTGCCCGTGGCGGCGGGCACCAGCAGGGAACGGACGTCGTCCGGGGCGGTCAGCGCCGGGTCGAGCCACGCGTCGAAGCGCCCGGGTTCGACCAGCATCGGCATCCTCTCGTGGATGCGCCCCACGTCGTCGGTCGCCTCGGTGGTGAGGACCGTGCAGGTCAGCAGCCACTCCTCCGCCGGCGCCTCAGGTTCTGGCCGCCAGACCTCGTACAGGCCGGCCATCGCGAGCATGCTCCCGTCCGAAGGGCGGATGAAGAACGGCTGCTTGCCGCCCTCCTCGCGGGCGTACCACTCGTAGTAGCCGTCGGCCGGCAGCAGGCAGCGGCGCCGGACGAAGGCGCGCCGGTAGGCGGGCTTCTCATGCGCCGTCTCGACCCGCGCATTGATCATGCGGGAACCGATTGACGCGTCCTTGGCCCAGGACGGCACCAGCCCCCAGCGCGCCACATGCAGTTCGCGGACGTCCTGCGTCAGGATCACCGGGACCGGCTTGGTCGGCGCGACGTTGTAGTCGGGTTCGAGCGTGTCCGTGGTGTCCCGCTCGACGTCGAAGGCGTCGATGATCTCCTGGCGTCCGCGCACCGTCGCATACCGCCCGCACATGGCTCCGCGCATCCCCTTCCGGTCGGTACGGCGCCCCGCGCGCCGGACCCGGCCAAGCTTGCCAAAGAGGTGGGCTTGTTCGCGCGTACGGTGGGCATGACGGGATTCATGCAACCCATCAGAACTCTCGCCCGTCCCCTCATGGCGGCGCCGTTCGTGGTGACGGGCATCGAGACCCTGCGCGATCCCGGCTCCCGGGCCGAGAAGATCGCCCCCGTGATCAAGCCCCTCGCCGACCGTGTGTCCTGGCTCCCCACCAAGGACCCGGAGACGCTCGTACGGATGCAGGGCGCACTCTGTCTGGGCACCGGTGCCCTGTTGGCCCTGGGCCGGTTCCAGCGAATGTCGACGCTCGTACTCGCGAGTCAGCTGGTCCCGAGCCTCCTGGCCGAGCACCGGTTCTGGGCCGAGGACGACCCGGAGCGGCGCGCTGCGGAGCGGTCCCAGTTCTTCAAGACCGCCGGGCTCTTGGGGGCGCTGCTCGTCGCCGCGACGGCGCCGAGCAAGTACCGCCCGATGAAGGCGGCCCGCGCGGGCGCCCATGAGGC
>JBJMIW010000033.1:0-22126 GCA_045806665.1 Actinoallomurus sp. | reverse complement strand
GAACTCCGACCAGGTGAAGTCGGTGTCCTGGTTCTCCGGGCCGGCGACCGCGATGTAGTAGCGCAGCGCGTCGACGTCGTACCGCTGCAGGAAGTCACGGACGTAGATGACCACCTGGCGCGAGGAGGAGAACTTCTTGCCCTCCATGGTCAGGAACTCCGAGGAGACGATCTCATTCGGGAGGTCGAGCTTGCCGAGCGAGCCCGGCTCGCCGCCCTTGTCGCCCTCGCCGTTGTAGCCGAGCAGCATCGCCGGCCAGATCTCGGAGTGGAAGACGATGTTGTCCTTGCCCATGAAGTAGAAGGACTCGGCCTCGGGGTTCTGCCACCAGGCGCGCCAGGCGTCGGGGTCACCGGACCGCTTGGCCCACTCGACCGAGGCGGACAGGTAGCCGATGACCGCGTCGAACCAGACGTAGAGCCGCTTGTCGGGCCGGTCGATCCAGCCCGGCAGCGGCACCGGCACGCCCCAGTCGAGATCGCGGCTGATCGGCCGTGGCTGCATGTCGTCGAGGAGGTTGCGGGTGAACTTGTAGACGTTCGGCCGCCACAGCCCTTCCTTGCCCTGCAGCCACGAGCCGAGGGACTCGGAGAACGCGGGCAGGTCGAGGAAGAGGTGCTCGGTTTCGACGAACTTCGGCGTCTCGCCGTTGATGCGGCTCCGCGGGTTGATCAGGTCGATCGGGTCGAGCTGGTTGCCGCAGTTGTCGCACTGGTCGCCGCGCGCCCCGTCGTACCCGCAGATCGGGCAGGTGCCCTCGATGTAGCGGTCGGGCAGGGTGCGTCCCGTGGACGGGGAGATCGCGCCCATCGTCTTCTTCTCGAAGACGTAGCCGTTGTCGTGGAGGCCCTTGAAGATCTCCTGGGCGACGGCGTAGTGGTTCCGCGTCGTCGTCCGGGTGAACAGGTCGTACGACATTCCGAGGCCGTGCAGGTCCTGGGCGATCACGCGGTTGTAGCGGTCGGCCAGCTCACGCGCCGACACGCCCTCCTTGTCGGCCTGCACCTGGATCGGGGTGCCGTGCTCGTCGGTGCCGCTGACCATCAGGACCTTGTTGCCCGCCATCCGCTGGTAGCGGCTGAACATGTCGCAGGGCAGCGCGAAGCCGGAGACGTGCCCGATGTGGCGGGGCCCGTTGGCGTACGGCCAAGCGGGCGCGGTCAGGATGTGGCGGCTGGACATGTGCTAAGCCTACGGGCCGCCCGCCGATGACTCATTCCGATATCGCCTTCCCGACACGCAGGATCCGCGTGTCGGCGACCGCGAGCGCCGCCGCGACGCACGCGACGGGGACGACCGGCAGGACGTACCGGTGGTCGAAGTCCAGGGCGGCGACCGGGAGCACCAGCAGGGCCGCCGCGGCGATCCACGGCAGCCGGGCGCGCCGCCGTAGGCCGAAGGCGCCGACGGCCAGGATCGTCGCCGGCACGGGCCCGCGCAGGTAGGCCGGGTACTGGTAGACGAGGAGGAACCCGGAGTACGGCTCGACCGAGTGGTAGTCGCCGACCCGGGCGTCGTACGCGGCGCCGCCGGCGGCCGCTACTCGGCCGATTTCGGCCATAGAGAAAGGCCCCGGCGGGTCACCGGGGCCTCTCGAAGGATCGGGTCAGACCGTCTTGTCGGCCGCCTTGTCGGCGCTCACGCCGGCCTCGGACGGTACGGTCTCGGCCTCGGCGAGGTCCTCCGCGGCTCCGGCGTCATCGCCATCGGCGCTCGCCTCCCGGCGCTGGTCCGGGACGCCCTCGCCGTCGCGACTCTCGCTCCGCACCTTCTGCGCGGCCGCCTCGACGACGTCGGCGGCCTCGTCCACCGGGTCGGTCATGGGCGGGTGCGAACGACGGCGGATCGCGAGGATGCTGACGAACAGCGACGCGAAGATCATCTGGAAGCTCATGATGAGCGCGGTCGCCGAAGGCACGACGAGGCGGAGCGAGTGCCGCGGCTCGAGCTGGCCGAAGCTGTGCACCTGCCAGTGGGACAGCGAGGCGACGAGCCCGACGAGGCCGGCGAGCGCGAGCAGCCCACCGACGACGAGGCCGCGCTCGAGGCTCCAGGAGTCGATGATGCGCTGCACCCGTTTGTCATGGGGAAGGAAGCCCTCCTCCATGGCGTAGACCTTGGTCAGCAGTGCGAAGATCACGGCCTGGAAGCCGATCACCACCGCCGCCGAGGCGCCGACCAGGGTGTCGACGTCGAACGCGACGTCACCGACGCGGATCGGCCCGGCGGCCAGCGCGACGCCCGCGATCAGCCCGAGCGCCATCATGATCAGGCCCGGGATCAGGAACAGCCAGCGCGGGCTGTAGAGGCACAGGAAGCGCAGGTGGCGCCAGCCGTCACGCCACGTGCTCAGGTGCGGCGGCCGTGACCGGCCGTCGGGCGACAGGGTCGTGGGGACCTCGCGGATGTCGTAGCCGGCGAGGGTGGAGCGCACCACCATCTCGCTGGCGAACTCCATACCGCCGGTCTGCAGCTCCAGCCGCAGGATCGAGTCGCGCCGGAACCCCCGCAGCCCGCAGTGGAAGTCACCGATCTTGCTGCCGAAGAACAGCCGGCCGACGAAGCTGAGCACCGGGTTGCCGAGGTACTTGTGCAGCGGCGGCATGGCGCCGGGCGCGATGCCGCCCTTGAACCGGTTGCCCATGACGAGGTCCGCGCCGTCCCGCAGTTGCTCCAGGAACGGCATGAGGGCCGTGAAGTCGTAGGAGTCGTCGGCGTCGCCCATCGCGACGTACGTCCCGCGTGCGGCCCGGATGCCGCCCATGAGCGCGTTGCCGTAGCCCTTGTCGGACACGGGGACGACCCGGGCGCCCGCGTCACGGGCCAGTTGCCGGCTGCCGTCGGTACTGCCGTTGTCGGCGATGATGACCTCGCCGTCGACGCCGTGCTCTTCGAAGAAGCCGAGGGCCTTCCGAACACAGGTCTCGACGGTCTCAGCCTCGTTCAAGCACGGCATCACCACGGAGAGTTCCACGTCGTGTCCTCCATCACCCCACAGCAGTGGCTTGGGGGTTTTTCGACTAACCTCGTCGTGTTCCGACAAGTGGCGCGTGTTATCCATGATGCCTGTCGCCACGCGACCGCGTGTTGCAAAGTCGCAACCTTTAACTCCACATGGAGAGCTGGTGCGACGGCAGGCTGGGGATATCAGGATAGGGGCTGTGGGGTCCAGGAAGGTCGGTCCGGACTTGACGAACGCCGGAGAGCGGGGCGGGGTTACCGTCGTGACTAGTACGCGATCCGAGGAGGAGTCCCAGGTCACGGCGGTTGACGAGCAGGTGACGGAAAAGGCGCCGGCCCTTCGTGGTTCGGGGCTCTGGGCGCTCGTGCGGCGGCACAAGATCTTCACCGCGGTGCTGGCCGCCGGGGCGCTGCTCCGGATGATCGCCACGCTGGGATACCGGCCCGCGTCGTGGTTCAACGACTCGTTCGACTACCTGCACGTCGCGATGGCGCCGTATCCGCACCCGATCCGGCCCGACGGATACTCCCTCTTCCTGTGGCTCCTGAAGCCCTTCCACAGCTTCATGCTGGTCGCGGCGGTCCAGCACCTCATGGGCCTGGCCGCGGCAGTGATGATCTACGCCGTGCTGCGCAAGAGGTTCGGCCTGCCGGGGTGGGGGGCGAGCCTGGCAACGGTGCCGCTGCTGTTCGACGGCTACCAGATCCAGCTCGAGCACCTGATCCTGTCCGACGCGATGTTCGGCTTCCTGCTCGTGTCGATCGTCACACTGCTGCTGTGGCACGGTCGTGACCTGACCTGGAAGACGGGCGCCCTCGCGGGACTCCTACTGGGGCTGGCCACGCTGACCCGTACGGTCGGCACGCCGGTCCTGGCGGCCGTCGTCGTCTACTTCCTGGTACGGCGGATCAAGTGGCGTGTGATCGTGGCCACGGTCGCGGTCTGCGCGCTCCCGCTGGCGGCCTACGCCGGCTGGTTCTGGTCGTACTACGGCAAGCCGGGCATGACGATGAGCAGCGGCGTCTTCCTGTACGCGCGGGTGTCGGCGTTCGCGGACTGCAACAAGGTCAAGCCGCCGGTCACCGAGTACGCCCTGTGCAAGAACAACAAGACCTCGCACACCCCGCTGGTCTTCTCCCAGGACGCGATCTGGAACCGCAACTCCCCGTTCCACCGCATTCCGGCGCAGCGGTTCACCGACTACCAGAACCAGCTCGCCAGCGACTTCGCCAAGCGGGCGATCACCGCGCAGCCCCTCGACTACCTGAGGGTCGTCGGAGACGACTTCCTGTTCACGTTCCGGTGGAAGCGCACGGTCTTCCCCGACCGCGCGACGTACGACATGTACCAGTTCGGCAAGAAGTCCGCCGCCCTGCCGACGTGGCGGATGAGCAGGGACCGTACGGCCGCGCAGGAGGCGCACGCCTACGAGCAGGGCAACGCCCGCACGCACATCGTCGACCCGTGGGCCACGATCATCCGGACGTATCAGCGGTTCGTCCACCTGCCCGGCACCATGCTGGGCGGCATCCTCATCGTCGGCCTAGCCGGGCTGATCCCGATGTGGCGGCGGTGGGGCGGGGCCGCGCTGCTGCCCTGGATCACTGCCACCGGGCTGCTCCTCGTGCCGCCCGCCACCGCCGAGTTCGACTACCGCTACGTCCTGCCGACCGTGCCGCTGGCCTGCCTGGCCGCGGCGATCACCTTCTCCCACGAGCCGCGCCGGAAGCTGGCCCGGATGGTCCGGCGCCGGGGCGGTGCGACCGAGGCCGAGAACGGGTCATCGTCCGGCGAGGCGGTGCCGGCGTAGGGCGTGTCCACGCGGTGCCGCCCGGCCCCGGGGACACGCCCGGCGGCCGATCAGTAGGCGTTGATCCGGCGAAGCTTGAAGAGCATCTCCAGTTCCGCGTGACGGTGGGGCGGGACGGCCTGGCTCCGCGGCCGTCCGGGCGGGAGGATCTTGACGTCGTACGACCCGCAGGACGGGCAGTACAGCCCCGCCCACGGCGAGGTGCAGCGGTGGCCGTGCCGGTGGAAGTAGACGACCTCGCCGCCGTGCCCGTCGGCGCAGTGACCCACCTCGAACTCCACCTGCCATTCCAGCAGGCAGACGAGGCATTCATAGCTCCACGTCTCGTGCGAGATCATGGATTCGTGCATGAGCGTCACCCCCGGGGGAATCGGCGTACGCGCTTGGCACGCGCACCCGAATCATTTCTCCCCCCCAAGGGCCACCTACCGCGCGGCCACTTGCCCAAAAAGAACGTCAAATTCGGGTCAATGACCCGCTTTGTAGGCAATGACAGCGTCATAAAGTTCTCGCTTGGGCACTCCGTGCTCCCGCGCCACATCGCCGATCGCCTGCTTTCGCGGTATCCCCGTCACCACCCGGCGCTCCACCTCCGCCGCGAGGTCGCCGACATCCGCCTGCCCCGCAGTGTCAGGGGCTCCCGCGACGACCAGAGTGATCTCCCCGCGCACGCCCTCCGCGGCCCACTGGGCCAACGCGCCCAGCGGCCCGCGGCGCACCTCCTCATACGTCTTGGTCAGCTCACGGCAGACGGCGGCCCGCCGGTCGGCCCCCAGCGCCGCCGCCATCGCGTCGAGCGTCGCCGCGAGCCGGTGCGGCGCCTCGAAGAACACCATCGTGCGCGGCTCGTCGGCGAGGGCGCGCAGCCGTCCGGCACGCTCCCCGCCCTTACGGGGCAGGAATCCCTCGAAGCAGAACCGGTCGCTGGGCAGCCCGGAGATGACCAGCGCCGTCGTCACCGCGGACGGACCGGGCAGGACGGTCACCGGCACCTCCGCCTCGACCGCCGCCGTCACGAGGCGGTAGCCGGGATCGGAGACCCCTGGCAGCCCCGCGTCCGTGATGACCAGCACGTCCCGGCCGGCGCGCAGCTCGTCGAGGAGCTCGGCGGCCCTGGCCCGTTCGTTCGCGTCGTAGTACGAGACCACCCGGGCGGCCGGGGAGACGCCCAGGTCGGCGGCCAGCCGCCGCAGCCGCCGGGTATCCTCCGCGGCGATGATGTCGGCCTCGCTCAGTGCCGTACGCAACCGCGCCGACGCGTCCTCCACTCGTCCGATCGGTGCGGCAGCCAGCGTCAGCGTCCCCATGTTCTCCACGTCTCCATCTTGGACGCGTTTGACGGCGCTCGCTCCGCGAGCGCGGTTCGCGGGCGCCCAACGCACCGTCTTCCCTCGTCGCGCCGGCCGCAAGCTCCCCGCGATCCTCAGTCCAGACGACGCACGCCCGCTCACGGGCGGCAATGGCGCTCGCGCAGGCTCGGTCGGCTTGTGATGGTGAAGTGCATGAGCGCCCCGGCTTCCGCCCGTACGATGTCGGGGTGGTGGCGATGACAGGAATCGAACCCGAGACCCGGCCCGAGCAGGGAAGAAGACCACCTTCGCTGCGACAGTGGCTGACGCCGGAAATACCCGGCAGCAGGCTGCTGGGATGGGTCGGCCCGCTGGTCGTGACCCTGTTCGCGGGAGCGCTGCGCTTCTGGCACCTCGGCAGTCCCAGAGCCGTCATCTTCGACGAGACGTACTACGCCAAGGACGCGTATGCGCTGTTGAAGTTCGGCTATGAGCACAACACCGCCAAGGACGCCGACAAGCTCCTGCTCCAGCATCCGCCGAACCTCAACATCTGGGCGGACGGTGGAAGTTTCATCGCACACCCTCCCGCCGGTAAGTGGCTTATCGCCGTCGGCGAGTCGCTGTTCGGGATGACGCCGTTCGGATGGCGTTTCTCGGCGGCCCTGATCGGCACGTTGTCGGTGCTGATCCTGGCGCGGGTCGCCCGGCGGATGACGCGCTCGAACCTTCTCGGTACGGCCGCGGGCCTGCTGTTCGCGCTGGACGGCATGCACCTCGTCACCAGCCGCACCGCGATCCTCGACGTCTTCGTGATGTTCTGGATCCTGGCCGGATTCGCCTGCGTCGTCATCGACCGGGACGTCTCCCGGGCCAGGCTCGCCCGCAAGGTCGCCGAAGGCCGCGACGACGGCCTCGGTCCGTTCGTCATGCACTGGTGGCTGATCCCGGCGGGCCTGTGCCTCGGCACGGCCACCGCGACGAAGTGGACCGGTCTGTACTACATCGCCGCGTTCGGGGTCCTGACCCTCGTCTGGTCGATGGGCGCCCGGCGGGCCGCGGGGACACCCCGCCCGTACGCCGGGACGCTGGCCCTCGAGGCCGTTCCCGCCTTCCTCTCGGTCGTGGTCCTCAGCGCGATCACCTACGTCGCCTGGTGGAGCGGATGGATCTTCAACGCCGGCGGCTGGGGCCGCGGCCGTGTCGCTTCGGATCCGGTGACCGCGTTCCTCCAGGCGATGCCCCGGCTCTGGGACTACCACCAGCAGATGTGGCATTTCCACACCACGCTCACGGCCCATCACGACTACCAGTCCTGGCCGTGGAACTGGCTGGTCCTCAAGCGGCCGGTGGCCTTCTACTACACCCAGCCGTCCGGCTGCGGGGCCTCGACCTGCTCGCGTGAGGTGCTCGACATCGGCACCCCGGCCATCTGGTGGGTCTCCATCGTCACGTTGCTCGTGGTGGCCGCCTGGTGGCTGGTGCAGCGCGACTGGCGGGCCGGCGCCACGCTGCTCGGCTTCCTGGCCGGCTGGGCGCCCTGGTTCTACTACGGTCTGAACCACCGCACGATGTTCCTGTTCTACGCCACTCCGATGCTGCCGTTCATGGTGCTGTCGATCGTGCTGGCGCTCGGCCTGCTGATCGGTCCCGCCACCGCGCCTCCGACCCGCCGGGTCGTCGGCGCCGCGGTCGCGGGCGCATACCTCCTGACCGTGCTGGCCAACTTGTACTACTTCTACCCGGTCCTGACGGGCCAGATCATGCCGTACGACTCCTGGCACGCCCGGATGTGGTTCGCCTCATGGATCTGAAACCCCGGACCCGGGTCTGGCGTGCCGGGCGCCTGGAGGCGGAGGACTTCCCCGCCGACCAGATCAGCGACTACCTCGCCGAACCCGACACGGTCGTATGGCTCGACCTGTGCGCCCCCGACAACGAGGCCCTGGGCCTCGTCAGCGAGGAGCTGGGCCTGTCCCCGCTCGCGGTCGAGGACGCGATCAGCCACCACGAACGGCCGAAGCTGGACCGCTATCAGGGTCACCTGTTCCTCAACGCCTACGCCGTACACCTCACCACCGACGGCACCGAGCTGGACAGGCACAAGATCTCGGCGTTCATCACCGGTCGGGCACTCGTCACCGTCCGCGCGGACGAGGGCTTCGACATCGACGGGCTGGTCCAGCGCTGGGACGGGTCCCCGGACCTCGCCGAGTACGGCGTCGCACACCTCCTCCACGGGCTGCTCGACCTGATCGTCGACGGCCACTTCGAGGCGGTACAGGCGCTGGACGACCAGATCGACGACCTGGAAGAGCAGCTGTTCGCGGAGCGCGTGCCAGACGGCGACACCCAGCAGCGGAGCTACCGGCTCCGCAAGAGCCTCGCCCTGCTGCGCCGGATCGTGCTGCCGATGCGGGAGGTCGTCAACACCCTGCTGCGGCGCGACCTGGAGGTCATCCCGGCGCCGATGGCGCCGTACTTCCAGGAC
The DNA here is from genome assembly GCA_045806665.1 of Actinoallomurus sp. Lineage (GTDB taxonomy): Bacteria > Actinomycetota > Actinomycetes > Streptosporangiales > Streptosporangiaceae > Actinoallomurus. The sequence continues at coordinate 13,574 of JBJMIW010000033.1, read as the reverse complement.
GTCTACGACCACGTGCTGCGCGCCACCGAATGGACCGACAGCCTGCGGGACATGGTGACGAGCCTGCAGGAGACGCGCATCGCCATGCAGGGCAACCATCTCAACCTGGTGATGAAGAAGCTCACCGGCTGGGCCGCCGTGATCGCCGTGCCCTCGGCCGTCACTGGCGTCTACGGCGAGAACGTCCCGTACCCGGGTTTCGGCAAGCACTGGGGCTTCCTGACGAGCATCGTCGTGCTCATCGTCACCGGAGCGGCCCTCTACGTCGTCTTCCGCCGACGCGACTGGATCTGAGCGCTCCTCAGAGCCGGTCGGTCTCGGAGAGGTCGATGTCAATATCGAATGGAACGGTCAACTTGAGCCGATCGTGGTGAATCCCCGTCAGCGCGTACGTCTTCGTTGCCACGTCCAGCTCGTACACGCAGACCGTCGGTCGCCCTTCGGTGTTCTCCACCCGCCAGAAGTGCGGAATCCCCGCCTCCGCGTAGAGCAGTGGCTTGCGCTTCCGGTCGCGCGCTTCGGAGTCGGGAGACACCACCTCGACCGCCAGGATGACGTCGGCTGGCCGATAGTCCGTCTGGCCCGGTCCTTTGACCGCCCGGGCACCAACGACCAACACGTCCGGTTCGGGGCGCTGCCGCGGGTCAAGAGTGACAGTCATCTCTCGGCGCACCCGAACGCTCGAAGGAGCGGTCCGACGGAGTCCGCTCACAAGGACGTCCATCGTCAGAAGGTGGAAGTTGGTCTGGGGGGACACGAAGACCAGGCTGCCATCGATGAGCTCTGTGTGAGGAGGCAACTCCGGAATGTGATCGAGGTCTTCTGCTCGGAAGCCTTCCTCCGGAGGGATATACCAGGGACGCTTCTGTGGCGTGTCAGGCATGTCGGGCATCGGCGCCGCCGTCATCTGATCTCCCCTGCGGAGACGGCCTCCAAGAAACCTTGTTAATCGCCACGCTACCAAGATTCACTCTGCGGTGGTTGCAGTTCGACGCTCTGTGAGATCTGACGGGTCGGTGTTGGCACCGCAGCAGATGACGGCGACGCGCTCGCCCGGGGCGGGGCGGTAGGCGCCGGTGAGCAGGGCGGCGTACGCGGCGGCGGTGCCGTGCTCCAGGACGAGGTGGTAGCGCCGCCACAGCTCACGTCGGGCGGCGACGACGTGCTCGTCGGTCACCAGGAGGGACGTGACGCCGGTCCGGTGGGCGACGTCGAAGGCGATGTCACCGACGCGGCGGGCGCCGAGGGAGTCGGCCGCCACGCCCGAAACCTCCACGTCGACCGGCTCGCCGGCGCCGAGCGCGGCGCTCAGGGACGGGCAGCCGTGCGGCTCGACCGCGACGACCTGGGACCTGCCCTCCAGGGCAGCGGCGATGCCGGCCATCAGGCCGCCGCCGCCGACCGCGACCAGGACGGTGTCGACACCGCCGGTCTGCTCCTCGAGTTCCAGCGCCAGGGTGCCCTGGCCCGCGCAGATCTCCGGCTGATCGTAGGCGTGGCAGAAGAGCGCGCCGGTGTCGGCGACACGCTTGGTCGCGGCGTCGTACGCCTCGGCGTACTCCCGGCCCACCTGCACGACGCCGGCGCCCAGCGCCTTCAGCCCGGCCACCTTGACGGCCGGTGCTGTCTCCGGGACGTACACCTCGGCGGGGAGGCCCAGCTCACGCGCCGCGTACGCGACGGCCAGCCCGGCGTTGCCGCCTGAGGCCGCCACGACACCCGTGTCCGGCACCCCGCCCTGCTCGGCGGCCGCGAGGATGCGGTTGAAAGCCCCGCGGGCCTTGAACGATCCAGTGTGCTGGAGCTGCTCGAGCTTGAGCCACCGGTCACCGTCGTCGAGCACCGGAGTCGTACGGATCCGGTCGCCGATGCGGGCCCTGGCCGCTTCCACGTCGCTGCGAGAGATCACCCGACCACCGTACGACCTTTTCGGAAGATCATCCGCCGCGGCGAAACGGGCCTGTGTGCATCGTGCATGATGGCGGGAAGGGAAAGAGAACGGTAAATCGATTGATAACGATTAAGGCGCGGGCCCTTATGGGAAAGGCGGCAGCACGGGATCCTGGGGCCGTGACAGGCCCTCCGAAGAGCCGGAGCACAGCCGAACGAGTGGCCGCACAACTGACGACCTGGCCGGGGCTGGCCACCGGTCGTCCATCGTGCGGCGTCGGCCGCGGATACGCATTCCACGGCGCCCAGATCCTTCATCTGCACACCGGGGATGAGGCCGATCTGCGGCTCACCCGGCCGTTCATCGACCGGCTGGACCAGGTACTCGCCGAGTCCGGCCAGATCGGCGTCCGTCCGGGCGACGACTGGGTGACCGTGCGCCTGGACACCGACACCGCGGCATCGTTGCTCATTAGCCTGATCAGCCTGGCGATCCAGGCCGTGGAGGACCGGGCGTCACCGGCCGGCCCCTGTACCTGGGAGCGAACCCGACGCAGCGAGCGGAGTGGGCGGCTGAACAGCGCCCCCGGCACGACGAATGCCGCCCGCGAAGCGAGTGAGCCGGACGGCAAGGATCGGCCTACTGAAACGGCGCGGACGCAGAACGGCGAGCGGACCTTAGCGGCCGGGTCGGAGGAACGCTCCATGTCCCGGCCGCTGCGCCGGCTGCGTCCGCTGCGTCAGCGGTAGACCAGTTCGAACAGGCGCTCCCACCGGTCGACGACCACGTCTGCGGCGAACCGCTGGACCGACCGCCGGCCCGCCTCCCCCATTTTCGCTCGCAGCCCGGGATCGTCCATGAGGCGCTCGAGCGCGGCTGCGAACTCACTGACGTTGCCGGGGGTGACGAGGATGCCGTCGACCTCATGGGTGATCAGCTCGCGGATGCCGGGCGCGCTGTCGAAGGCCACGACGGGCAGGCCGTACGCCATGGCCTCGAGGATGCCCATGGGGAAGCCCTCGCTCCGCGACGGCAGCGCGTAGATCGACGCGTTGGTGAGGGCGCCCTGAACATCGGAGGTCGTGCCAGGCAGCTCGACGGTGACGCCGAGTTCGTCGGCCTTGCGGCGCAGCGCCTCTTCCTCGGGCCCGGATCCGTACAGCCGCAGGCGCCACGTCGGCGGGCGATTGGGCGACGTCGCGGACCTCGTCCCTTCGGTGATCTTCGCCCAGGACTCGAGGAGCATGTCCTGGCCCTTCTCGAAGGACAGTCGGCCGAGCCCGACGACGACGGGCTCGGTGAGGTCCGGGAAGGCCGTCGGCCTGACGTGCAGCGGGTTGGGCATCACGTCGGCGTTCGACATGCCGGCACGGGCCCACGCGTCGGCGTCCTCAGTGGTCAGTACGAGCAGCCGGTCGACCTCGGCGAAGTAGCGCTGCACGCGGGCGAACCGCGAGGACCCCTTCGTCGCCTCAAAGGACTCGTGGCTCATGCCGATGACCGGCATCCCGGAGGTGTCGGCGAGGCCGACCCATTCCATGGCCCAGACCTGGGCGGCGATGATGATCCCCCCGGGGCGGGCGGCGCGGAAGATCGCGCTGAGCTTCGCCGCGCCCTGGCGCTGGACGGCGAGCCGCCGCAGCTCGCGCAGGCGGCCGCCCTTGCGGGGCGGTGGCGGGGTCTCGTGCAGGGTGGTCAGCTGGTACGGCAGGTTCTGTCCGTAGTCGTGGACCTCGGTGGCGTGAGTGACACCGATGAGGTGCACGCGGTGGCCACGTTCGGTGAAGAGCCGGCCGACGTGGTGCGCCCAGCGCTGCAGGCCGCCCAGTTCTTCGTGGTTGTTGCAGACGATGAAGATGTCGCGCGAGTCAGCCATTGGCGTTGTTTCCCGTGAAGAAGCGCTCGACGACCTGCTTGGCGGCCGTTCCCTGGTCGTATTCGCCGAACCCTTCGACGAAGGCGCGGCGCTGTTTCGCGTACGTGTCGTGTTCGAGGTCGCGCAGTGCCGCGAAGAGCTGGTCGGGCTCGGCGGCGACCGGGCCCGGCGCGTGCTCGGTGAGGTCGAAGTAGGCGCCGCGGGAGCGGACGTACTCGTCGAGGTCGGGCACGAAGAACACCATCGGCCGGTCGAGCAGCGCGTAGTCGAACATGATCGACGAATAGTCGGTGATCAGCGTGTCCGTGAGGAGCAGTAGCGAGGTGACATCGTCGACGTCCGCGACGTTGCGCACGGTGCCGCGCAGGCTCGGCGGCACGACCACGGTGCTGAGGTAGTGCGGCCGGACCAGGAGCACGTGCGTCTCGCCGAGTTCGTGGGCGAAGCGCTCGAGGTCGAACGGCACTTCGAACCGCTTCTCGGGCCTGCCGTTCGGGCCGGTCCGGAAGGTCGGGGCGTACAGCACGACCTTGCGCCCGTCGGTGAGCTTCAGCTTCTCGCGCAGCGCGGCCGGCTCCTCCCGGTTGACCAGTGCGTCGTTACGGGGGTAGCCGCTGCGGATGAGCTCGGCGCGTACGCCGAGGCCCGTCACGAGCGTGTGCGCGTCCTGCTCGGAGCGGATGAGGAAGTAGTCGAACCGGTCGACCATCTCCTGCAGCCGGGCACGCTGAGCACGGGTGCCGCGCTTGGTCTCTGGCGCGTCGACTCCCATGAGTTTGTACGCCGAGCCGTGCCACGTCTGGATATAGGTGGCTTGCGGGCGTTTGACGGCCTCGCGCGGAAAGCCCTGGTTGTCGACCCAGTACTGGGCTCGCGCCAGCGCCCGGTAGTAGGACCAGGATCCGCGGCGGACCAGCTTGGCGTCCTTCGGGTAGCCGCTGGGGCTGTCGGCGTAGGACCAGATCGCGGTGTGCTTCGCCCCGGACCGACGCAGCTCTTCGTAGATGTACTTCGGGTTGTCGGAGTACTGCTTGCCGAGGTGGCTCTCGAAGAGGATGGTGTTCCGGCGGATGGGCAGGCGGATAAGGAACCGGTTGTACACCGCGAGCTTGGTGCTGCGCTTGGTGAACGTGTCCCGCATCGCCTTCTCGCTGCGGAGCAGGCCTACCCACCAGCGGCGTCCGCGCCCCGTGGCGGTGAAGCCGCGCAGAGTCGACAGGAACGCCCGGCCGAGCCGCCCCTGGGCCACCAGACGGAACGACATCTCGCCGGACTCCGGGACGTACGCTTCGAGGTGGTCTCCGGCCAGCCGGGTCAGACGCGGGCGTACGGGCAGTCCGACGTCGATGGCGTGGTCGGCGAACAGGCGGATGAAGAGCTCGTCCTCACCGACGGTCAGCCGCAGCCGCAGGCCCCAGCTCTGGTCGATGAAGCCGAGCGGCCGGATGTCGCGGCGGGGCCGGACGTCGGCGGTCCAGCGGAGCCGGCCGCCGGTGTGCGTCACCTTCGCCGGCACGGAGAAGAACCGGCCCTTCCGGCCCCGGTCGCGGATCTCCAGCCGGGCCTTGAGCTTCGTGTCCGGGGGGATGCGGTGCAGCGGGTTCACGATGTCCCCCGCCAGCCGGTAGACCTCGCCCGCGCGCTCGACTCCGGTGAGGGAGCCGCCGGGGTTGAGGCTCTTCAGCGGCAGGGAGTGGATGCCGAGGTCGGTGACGTCGAGGACGCGGCGGCCTTCCTCGGTATCGAGGTGGTCGGCGGACCAGTAGATACGGCCGTCGCGTTCGACCAGCGGGGCCGTAAGACGGGGCTTGGCCCCCTTGCGGGGGACGTAGTCCGCCGCTGACACGGCACCGTCGAGGTCCCCGTTCATGATCATAAAGCCGATGATGGCCTGCAGCTCGTGGGCCTCCGCGAACGCCCGGGGATCGAGGCTGGCCATGTAGTCACGGGCCAGGCGGGCGAACGCCGCACGGTAGTCCGCGCTCCGGCTGCGCAGGCCCCGGACGTACAGCAGCAGGTCGTGGTTGAGGAACTTGACGTCCTTGGACAGCTTCAGGTCGTCGGCGCCGTACCGCACGTAGACCGCGTCGATGCGGCGGAAGATCTCCAGCCGGTCGGCGAAGTTGCGCACCTCGGCGCGCTGGTTGGTGATGGACAGCGTGACGGCGTTCTCGTAGGTCACCCAGTTGTAGACGCGGTGCGGGATGATCGCGATCACCCGCGCGGCGAGGTACGCCTGCGTGCTGAACAGCAGGTCCTCGTAGTGCAGTCGCTCAACGAACCGCAGTCCCTCGCGGTCCACGAAGTCACGCCGGTACAGCTTGTTCGTCGACAGCGTGTCGTACAGCAGATCGGGGCGTTCCCGCACCGAGGAGTAGACGGCCCGGTCCCGGTAGAGGCCGCGGTACCAGGCGCGCTCCTCGCCCTTGTCGGGGAACACCCGCCAGCAGCATCCCGACACCAACTCCGCGCCGGTCTCCTCTGCCGTCGCCACCATGTTGCGGCAGGCGTGCCGGTCAAGGGTGTCGTCGCTGTCGAGGAACATCAGGTACGTGCCGCGGGCCACCTCGATGCCGTCGTTGCGCGGCTGCCCACAGCCCCCGGAGTTGTCCGTCCGGTGCACGACGCGGACCCGCTGCGGGTTCGCCGCCACCAGCGAGTCGGCCACCTGCGCGGTCGCGTCAGTGCTGGCGTCATTGACGATCACGCACTCGACGCCGTGGTGCGACTGGTCCAGCACGGACCGCACGGCGGTTGGCAGCCGATCGGCGTCGTTGTAGACGATGACGATCACACTGACGTCTGTCATGCTGCAGAACCCCTCGGATTACCGGCAAAACGAACACTTCCCCCCGTCGCCCAACCATCGGCTTGGGAGGGTCTTTAGGATCTGAGGTGTGACGCGGGAACGCATCCTGGTGGTGGAGGACGACGCCATCATCGGATCCGAATTGCTGAAGGCATTGTCCGCTAGTGGATACGAAGCGGGTCTGGCGACGACCGGCGCGGCCGCGCTGGCAGACGTACGCGCGCATCCCCCGGATCTTATCCTGCTCGATCTTGGTTTGCCCGACATGGAGGGAGTGGAACTCTGCCGGCGTCTCCGGGCGGAGCTCCCCCTGACCGTGATCGTCGTGCTGACGGCGCGGACGGAGGAGTTCGAGGTGGTCGTCGCGCTCGACGCCGGCGCCGACGACTACCTGACCAAGCCCTTCCGGCTGACCGAGTTGGTGGCGCGGATCCGCGCCCACCTGCGCCGCCGGGCCGTCGAGCCGGGCGACCGGTTGATCACCGTCGGCCGCCTGCGCCTGGACCTCCCGGCGCGGCGCGCGCACCTCGACGACACCGAGGTCGTGCTGCGGCCGAAGGAGTTCGACCTGCTGGCCGCGCTCGTGACGCGCGCCGGCGAGGTCGTGACGCGGGAGCAACTCATGGACGAGGTCTGGGACGAGAACTGGTTCGGCCCGACCAAGACGCTGGACGTTCATGTGTCGACGCTGCGCCGCAAACTGGGGCCGCACGGGCACATCACTACGCTGCGCGGGCGCGGATACCGGTACGAGCGGGACGCGGTCGTCTAGGGATGAGTGAATCGGCATGGCGTCAGTCGGCGCCACGATAATCGCTCGGAGGCAAGAGGAGACTGAAGACCGGGGGTGAGGGCCGCCGCAGGATCAGGCGGCCCCCCTCGGCCTCGGCCAGCGAGCGTGCGAGGACGAGCCCGATGCCGTGCCCGTCCGCGGGATTGCGGAAGACGTCGGCGCCGTCGGGGATTCCGGGGCCCTCGTCGCTGACCTCGATCGCCAGGCCCTGGCCGACGTCGACCGCGGACACGGTGATGGGCGCCTTGCCGTGGGTGACCGCGTTGTCGACCAGCACGTTGACGATCTGGCGCACGGCCGAGAGGGACGCGCGCACCTCGGGCAGGTTCGGCTCGATCTTCAGGGTGACGTCGTTGCGGGCGCGGACCTCCGCGAGCAGCGCGCCCACGTCGAGCACTCCCCGGTCGGCCGTGTTGCCGCGCGACAGTCGCACCAGGTCGTCGATGATCTCTTGGAGGTGCTCGCCGCGTTCGATGGCCGTCCGAATCACCGCCCGCGGGTCGTCTCGCGCCAGCCCTGACTCCAGGCCGAGAAGCAGCCCGGTGAGGGGCGTGCGCAACTGGTGCGACACGTGGGCGCTGAATGCCCGCTCGCGTTCCAGCACGTCGCCGAGGCGGCGAGCGGTCGCCTCGAGCGCTCGGCTCGCGGCGTCGACCTCGCGGACGCCCACGGACCGCGCCCGGATGCTGAAGTCGCCGCTGCCGAGCGCCTGGGCGTCCCGCGTCAGGTTCTCGAGCGGCGCGGCCAGGCGGCCCGCCTGGCGCCGCGCCACCACGGCGGCGAGCCCGACGACGAGGACGGCGAGCGCCACCATCAGCAGCCAGGCCCTTTCCAGACGCCCGCTGATGTGCGTATACGGGGTGGCTACCCGGACGACCGCGACGATGTTCTCGTCCGAGGGCACCGGCGCGGAGACGGCCAGCAGGCCGTTCTCCACCCCCTCGTGGACCCGCCCGTCTCCGGCGGCGCCGGCCACCGGCGAGTTGCGCGGGCCACGCCCGGTGACCCGGTTGCCGTCGAGGTCGTAGATGCCCACGCTGAGATGCCGGGACATGCCGGTGGGCAACGTGACCGGCTTCGGACGCCGCGCGATGGTGTCGGGCACCGCCGCCGAGATCCGGGTCGCGTCGCGTTCGAGGGACTTGATCGCCTCGTCCCGGTACAACCGCTGGAGCGCGATGCCCAGCGGGATCGCGAACAGCACGACCGCGAGGGCGGCCACACCGACGATCGCCACGAGCACGCGCCGGCGCAGCGGGGGGGTACGGGTCATCAGCACATTCTGCCTCGGGAACCGCGATGCCCCGGCCCGTTGGCGAACAGCCGGGATTCCTCTCCACGGGCGGCGCAGCCCCGTCACAGGCGGGGCTCGGTGTGCGGCCGGACCGGGGACGTGGCCTCCCCGGGGCCAGGTCGCGCGCCGGTCCAGGACAGATGGCGGGGCGTCGCCGGCTCAGCCGCAGATGTTCTTCAGCGACACCGCGCCGCCGGAGCCGGTTGGCGTGGCCGTCGGACTCGCTTTCAGGCCGACGGTCTTGCGCTTGGTCTTCTTCTTGGCGGTGGCGGTCGGAGCGGGCGCGGCCTGCTGCGGGTTGTCGCTCTCTGCGATCGCCTTGGCCGCCGCATCCCGCATGATCTGAATGTTCGGCTGGTAGACGTGGAAGCCCGGTATCTTGTCCGGGTTGTACGGGAGGCTATGGATGTCGGCGCCGTTCTTGACGGTGCCGGACAGCTTCACCAGGGCGGGCAGCAGTGCCGACGGGATGTTCGTGTAGATCGTGTTGGTCGCGGCCTTCGCCAACTGCTCGAAGTGAGTGACGACCTTCTGCGGGTCGGCCTGCTGGGCGATGTCCTTCATGAGGCACTTCTGCCGGTCCATCCGGTGGAAGTCGTCATCGGCGTGCCGGCTGCGGCCGTACCACAGCGCCTGATCGCCGTTCAGGTGGCGCGTGCCCGGGAGAAGGTAGCCGGACGGCGGGATGCCCTTCTCCGGCTCGCCGCCGATCGGCAGCTTCTTCTCGATGTGGACCGTTACACCGCCCATGGCGTTGACGATGTCCTTGAACCCGGACAGGTTGACCAGCACGTAGTAGTTGATCTTGATGCCGATCAGGTAACCGATGACCTCTTCGAGCAGGTGCGGGCCGCGCTGGGCCACGGTCTTGTACTTCGGCAGCAGGTCGGGGTGCCGCTGCGCCTCGATGTACAACTCGTTGAGCAGGCCCTGGTCGCCCGGGTCGCCCGTGTAGCCGTTCGGCCACCGCGACTGGAGCCGGGGTGGCAGTTGGAACTTCTGGATCTGCCGGGGCAGGCTCAGCAGGACCGTGTCGCCGGTCTTGGTGTTGATGCTGGCCACCGTCATGCTGTCGGTACGGATGCCGGTGCGGTCCTTGCCACCGTCACCGCCGAGCAGGAGCACGTTGACCCGCGGCATGTTCTTCCACGGGTTCGCCGCGTCCACCTGCTGACCCGACTGGTCGTCACCCGCGAAGATCTTCGACAGGGTGTCCCGCAGCACGTACGTGGTGTTGGCCGCGTACACGAACGGCGTGCAGATCAGCACGGACATCACCACGACGAGAGTGGTCGACGCCACCCGCATCGCCGCCGGCAACCCCGGCGGGCGTACCACCTGGTACGACCGGATCACGATCGAGGCCCACGCCAGCGCCAACGCCAAGATGGCCACCGTGATGACGTTCAGCCACGTGCCCTGCACGGCGATCTGCTTCAACTTGTCCTGGAACGCCAGCGCCGCGGTCGCGCCGCCCGCGATCAGCAACGCCAGGATGCCCATCAGGGTGAACCCGGCGGCCCGGCGACCGGCCGCCACGTGAGCGACACCCCACACGACCGCGGAGGCGAGCGTCAGCCCCAACGCCCGCCACAGACCGGCGACCGGAACAGGCTCACGCCCCCCAAGCTGACGCCGTGCCATGAAGTCTCCTGATCCTCTGCTCGCGAGCGGAACTCGCTCCGGGCGCGCATCCCCTATGGGGACGTGCGGCCGCGCCGGCCGGTTTGCAAAGTGATTGAATGGACGCGGTAAGTAACCATTGGCATTGACCGCTGGATCCTACCGGACGCGTGACCCTACCTGGCCCGATAGCACGGTAAGGCACAGTGGCCTCGTTTATCATGCAATTGCGAAATTCTCATGCAGGGCCACTTGAATAGCTGATATCCGTACGCCTAACCTCCGCAGGCGGCCGTCAGCGAGACGGCTTTGTCCTTGGATCGGGCCGTGGGCGACGCGCTGGCGGACGCCTGCGGGCCGGCCGAGTCACTCGGAGAAGAACTCGCCGCACCCGATCCGTCCGGAGACACCGATGGGTCGGGGCTGGTCACGCCGGCCGGTGAGGCCGCACCCGAGGCCGCTGACGGGCCGCCGGACGCCGCCGCGGCCGAGGCGCCGCCAGGGGGCTGCGCCGAGACGCTCGCGCCACCGGACACCTGCGGTGTCGGGGAGGCGGTCGCCGAGCGCTGCTCACTCGCCGCGATCGCGGCCGCCGCCGCGCGCCGCATCACCTCAAGGTCCGGCCGGTAGACGTGGAACTCCGGAGGAACGAACATCAGGCTGCTGATCTGCGCGCCCTGCTTCATCGTCTCGGAGAGCTTGATCAGGGCGGGCAGCAGTTCGGCCGGGATGTTCGTCGAGATCGTCTTCTTCGCGGCGGCTGCGAGCTGCTGGAACCGGGTCAGCACCCGCTGCGGGTCGGCCTGCTCGGCGATCGCCCTCATCAGGCACTTCTGCCGCCCCATCCGGATGAAGTCATTGCTGGCCGTACGCGACCGCCCGTACCAGAGGGCCTCCTTGCCGCTCAGATCCCGGTCCCCGGCCTTGAGGACCCCGGTGGGCGCACTGCCGTCCTCCGGGCCGCCGAACGGAATGTCCTGGGCGATGTGCACCTTCACGCCGCCCATCGCGTCGACGATGTCGGCGAAGCCGAACAGGTTGACGAGGATGTAGTAATCGATGGGCTGACCGATGAGGTACGAGATCTCCTCCCGGACCAGCTCGGGCCCGCGACGGCCCTTGTCGAAGCCTGGCACCAGCGAGGGATCGTCCTCGGCGTCCTGGAACAGCTCGTTGAGCAGTCCCTGGTCGCCCGGCGCGCCAACCCCGGTGAACCCGTCGGGCCAGCGGGAGCGCAGTCGAGGGACCATCGGGAAGTGCTGCAGGTTCCGCGGCAGGCTGAGGAGCACCGTGTCCCCGGTCCGGGTGTCGATGCTCGCGACCGTCATGCTGTCCGTACGGATGCCGACGCGGTCACCGGCCCCGTCCCCGCCGAGCAGCAGGATGTTGACCCGGGGCCTGTCCTTCCACGGGTTCTCGACGTTGACCGGCTGCGGCCGCGCCTGGTCGCCGTGGAAGATGGTGCCGATCGTGTCCCGCAGGGTGTAGGTGCTGCGCGCGGCCCAGACCAGCGGCGAGCAGACCCCGACGGCGAGCACCAGGACCATTCCGCCGGCGAGGATCCGGGCCGTCCGCGCCATTCCGGTGGGGCGTACGACCTGGTAGGAGCGGATCACGATGCCGGCCCACAGGAGTGCCAGAGCCAGGATGCCGCCGGTGATCCCGGCCAGCCAGTCGCGCTGAACGGCGATCTGCTTCAGGTCATGCTGGTACAGCAGGGCGACCAGCACTCCCCCGCCGACCAGGATCGCGAACAGCCCCATCAGCAGGATCCCGGCGACCCGGCGTCCGGCCCAGAGGTGCGCGATCCCCCAGACGACCGCGGAGGCGACCGTCAGCCCGAGGGCGTGCGGCAGGCCGCCCCGAGAGCCGCCGGCGGCGCCATCGGTACCAGGGTGAGGCGCCTCCTCGTCCCCCGGCGGCGACGTGTCGCCGTCAGCCTGGGCCGTTTCCGTAGCGTCCGGCGGGCGCTTGTCCTCGGCGGCGTCATCCACCGCATTCGCACCGTCCGGCGTGGAGCTGTCCTCGGCGGCGGCACCGTCCGCACCGGCGTCGGGCTCCGCACCGTTCGCTGTTTCTGCACCGTCCGGCGTGGAGGTGTCCTGGGCGGCGGCATCATCCGCGCCGGCGTCGGGTTCCGGGGCTTCGGTGGCACCCGCACCGGGCCGGGCGTCAGCGTCCGTACCCTCGCTCGCCCGCACGTCGGATCCCCCGGTGGCCGCCGCCGCGCCACGCTTGGGAGCCGCCGCGGCCTTGACGACCGAGACCCTGTCCGCCGCCAGCGCACCGCGCCGACCGCCTGCTCCGGCCGCAGGACCTTCTTCGTCTGTACGCCCTGTGGCGTCGCCCTCGCCGTCCTCGGCCGGGGCGTCGCCCCCTGCTACACCGGCGGCGGCGTCCTCGCTGCCGTCAGAGACGCCATCCACCGCGCGTTGTCCCATGTGCACTCCTGTGTCCCAGGCACCAGCCTAGATCATTTACCGAGGGAGACCCACGGGGCACCTACTCGGCCTGCCGCACGACCGGTGGAACACGAACGGCCGCACGACCGCGGTGCGCACGATCACCATTCCAGCAACGAACACCACCGCCAAAGAATCCTCTAATGCCCGAAATATGACGAATAAAGCCGCGTGGCGCTGGTTGAGGGATTCCGGAGATTACGGATCGTGCGGCGAGAGCCCAAGGATCCCAGCCCGGCGAACGGCACCCGACGGCGCCGGGTCAGTGTCACGCCAAGGCTCCCCTGCCGGCCACCCGCGCCGCGGCAGCGGCACGTCCTGACAGCGGCGTACGGTCAGGCGGGAATCGCACCGCTGAGCGACTCCATGACCACACCGACCCTTGGCGATCGCCGGTGCGATCGCCAAGGATCAGTACTCGGCATCAGGCATTCCAGGCCTGGGCGAACTCCGCCAGATTGATGCGGCCGTCCCCGTCGTCATCGGCGTGGGCGAAGATCGAGTTGATCTCGTCGCCGCTGACGGCCTCATGGCGGCGGGTCATGGCGAGCTTGAACTCCATCGCCGTGATGTACCCGTCGCCGTCGTAGTCGATCTCCGTGAAGGTCCGCACGACCTCGTCGTCCACCATCCCCAGTCCCTCCTGTCGGTCCGCACGTCTTCGGCAGCGGTCACGGTACGGCCCACGCCTGACGCCGCGCCACGCGACCGGGTCGCGATCACCCGCCGAGCGCGGTGTCGCCAGGGCAGGAGACCGGAAGGGAGTCCCCCCAGACGCAGGCGAGGAGTACGAAGTTAGGTAGAGGTTGGTTTTTGGTTTGATTGT
>JBJMIW010000032.1:0-14523 GCA_045806665.1 Actinoallomurus sp. | reverse complement strand
GCGGCCGGCCGGCCGCCGACGGCGTCGAGTACGTGACCGGCGACCTGAGCACCGGCGAAGGGGTCGAGGCTGCCGTCGCCGGCGCCGAGACCGTGCTGCACCTCGCGGGCGGCCGCAGGGGAGACGACGAGGCGACCCGGACCCTGGTGCGGGCGGTGTCCCGCGCAGGAGTGCGCCACCTGGTGTACATCTCGGTCATCGGCGCCGACCGAGTCCCGCTGAGCTGGTTCCGGGCCAAGCTGGGCGCCGAGCAGGCCGTCACCGACTCGGGCGTGCCGTGGACGACACTGCGCGCCGCCCAGTTCCACTCGCTGACGTTCCAGACGGTGGCGGCGATGGCGAAGCTGCCGGTCGTGCCCGTCCCCGGCGGTCTGCGGTTCCAGCCGGTCGACGAGCACGAGGTGGCCATTCGGCTGGCCGAGTTGACGCTCGGCGAGCCCGCCGGCCTGGTGTCCGACCTCGCCGGGCCCGCGGTGTACCCGATGGGGGACCTGCTCGGCGGCTACCTGCGGGCCGCCGGCAAGCGCCGGTTGACGGTCCCGGTCCGGCTGCCGGGGAAGGCCGGCCGCGCCTACCGGGCCGGTGAGAACCTCTCGATCGAGGGTGCGGACCTGGGCAAGCGGACCTGGGAGGACTACCTGACCGAGCGGCTGCCTGACGGCCGCTGATCACCAGCCCGACAGCTCGGATGACATGACGGGTCCGTCGGTGCACGCTGGTGGCGGGACCTGCGGCGATGACCGAGATGTACACCAGGTGGCGCACTCCTGCGCGGGACACCGCCCGCACCAGGGTCCGGGTCGCCTCGTCGTCTCCCCTGCGGCCGCCCGCGAGGTGCAGCACGGTCTCGGCGCCGGCGACGGCAGCCTCGACCCCTTCGCCGGTGCTCAGGTCGCCGGTCACGTACTCGACGCCGTCGGCGGCCGGCCGGCCGCCGCTCCTGCTGAGCACCCGCACCTCGCGACCCGCCTCGCGCAGCAGCGGCACGACCAGCCGCCCGAGAGTGCCGGTGCCGCCGGTGACCAGGACGGGAGATGTCATCATTCCTCCGAACTCCGGGTGGCGGTGCGCGGAGCGGGGCTCCCGGTCACATCCGCCGGTCTTCGTGGGTCTACTCGGCAGACCCCACGTGAGAGAGGAATGTGACGGCGATGGACGATCGGGAATGGCTGGCCGGGCGGTTCGAGGAGCACCGTGGCCGGTTGCGGGCGGTGGCCTACCGGATGCTCGGCTCGGTCAACGAGGCCGAGGACGCCGTCCAGGAGGCCTGGCTGCGCCTCAGCCGCAGCGACGCCGACGCGGTGGAGAACCTCGAGGCGTGGCTGACCACGGTGGTGGCCCGTGTCTGCCTGAACACCCTGCGGTCGCGTGATCGGCGCCGGGAGGACCCCCTCGATGTGCGCGTGCCTGACCCCATCATCGGCCGGGAGGACGGGCACGACCCGGAGCATCAGGCGGTGCTGGCCGACTCGGTGGGGCTGGCGCTGCTGGTGGTGCTGGAGACCCTGACGCCGGCCGAACGGCTGGCGTTCGTGCTGCACGACATGTTCGCCGTGCCGTTCGAGGAGATCGGGCCGATGGTCGAACGCTCCCCGGCCGCGGCGAGGCAGCTGGCGAGCCGGGCGCGCCGCCGGGTACGGGGCCAGGCCCCCGCGCCCGAGCCCGATCTCGCCCGGCAACGGGACGTCGTGGCCGCGTTCTTCGCCGCCGCGCGCGACGGCGACTTCGAGGCGCTGGTCGCCGTCCTCGACCCCGACGTCGTCCTGCGTTCCGACGGCGGCACCGCGCGGGCCCGCCACACCGCCGTGATCTCCGGTGCGCGGTCCGTGGCGGCGCAGGCGATCACGTTCGGACGGCTGGCGCCGCACGCGCGCCCGGCGCTGGTCAACGGGGCCGCCGGTGTGGTCGTGGTCGCGAACGGCCGGCCGCTGTCCGTCATGGCCTTCACCGTCACCGACGGGCGGATCGCCGCGATCGACGTGCTGGCCGACCCCGAACGTCTGGGCGGGCTCGACCTGGCGGTCGCCGACGAGTGACCCGCGTCGTATGGGCCGGCCGGGCTCGGCCGGCTCCAGGACGGCTCCGCGCCGCCGTACGCGTCAGCCATGCTCGGTCAGCAGCTTCAGGACGGCCCGTTCGGCGGGGCCGCGCGTGGCGAGGTCGCCAAAGTCGCGGTTCTCGCCGAGCCGGCCGAGTATCGGGGCGATGGTGACGCCGCGCTCGTACAGGTCGATCACCCGAGGGTCGATGTAGGAGGCCCGGGCGACGGCGGGAGTGTTGCCGAGGTACTCGGCGACCTCGCGGACGACACGGGCGACGGCCCGTTTGCGGGTGCCGTTCGCCGCGGCGGCCGGTTCGGACACCGCGAGGCCGACGGCGGCCAGGACGGTGGCGTGCCACGTGCGGAAGTCCTTGGCGGAGAACTCCCCGCCGGACAGCTCCCGCAGATGGTCGTTGATGTCGGTGGACGTGACGTCGTGCCAGCGGGGCCCGCTCCGGTAGGCGAGGAGCTCCTCACCTCCGCTCCGGCGTCGCTTGAGGCTGCGGACGACCGCGCAGACCGCGTCGTCGGCGACGGCCTGCTCGCGCTGCTTCGAACCCTTGGCGATGTAGTCGAAGATGATCTGGCCGCCGCTCAGGGTGACATGCTCCTTGCGGATCGTCGCGAGGCCGTAGGTGCCGTTCTCCGCCGCGTACTCCTCACCGCCCGGGCGGAAGAATCCGAGGTCGATGAGGCGGATGGCGGCGGCGAGCACCCGCTCCCGGGTCAGCCCCTTCTGCCCGAGGTCGCGCTCGACCCGTTCGCGGAGACGGGGCAGCACGCGGCCGAACTCCAGCATCCGGTCGTGCTTCTCCCGGTCCCGCTGCTCGCGCCACAGGTCGTGGTACCGGTACTGGCGGCGGCCCGCCGTGTCGGTGCCGACCGCCTGGATGTGGCCGTCGGAGTAGGGGCAGATCCAGACGTTCTCCCAGGCCGGAGGGATGACCAGGGCCTTGACCCGGGCGAGGATCTCCGGGTCTCGCAGCGGCTTGCCGTCCGGGTCGACGTAGCGGAACCCCCGGCCGCAGCGGATGCGCCGGATGCCCGCGCATCCCAGATCGCTGCGCGAGAGTTCAACGTCGGTGGTCGTCACGCACCCGTGCTACCCCTGCATCCGGCAGGCATTCCGGCAGACCGGAATATGTCTCGCGTCCCGGGAAAGGGGCTCTCCCGACGGCAGCCGGAAACGAGGCGAGGGGTTCATGATGAACGGTCTGCTCTCCGGAGCGCTGGCGGGCGCGGCGGGCACGGCCGCGCTCAACGCGGTCACGTACGCCGACATGGCCATCCGGGGACGCTCCGGGAGCCAGGTCCCGGAGCAGATGGTCGACAAGTTCGCCGAGCGTGCCGGATTGTCGCTCGGAGAGGACGAGACCGCCGCGAACCGCCGCCAGGCCCTCGGCGCACTGCTGGGGTCCGGCGTGGGGATCGGGGTCGGCGCCGCGTACGGCCTGATCCGCTCGCGGGGGAGGACCCTACCCGACGCCCTCGCGCTCGGGGCCGCGGCGTCCGTGGCGAGCGAGGGACCGGCCGTCGCGCTGGGGCTCACGGACCCGCGTACCTGGGGAGCCGCCGGGTGGATCTCGGACGTCGTGCCGCACCTGGCATACGGCCTCGTGACGGCCGTCGCCTACCGGCGTCTCAGCGAGAACGGTTGACCGAAGGGAGCAGGCGATGAGTGCGAAGAAACCCGAGCGGGACGTGCCGCTCGACGAGGGTGTTGCGGCGAGCCGCGAGGTCGGCGGCGAGCCCGACCCGGACCAGCCGGACCAGGGCACGACGACCGGAATGACGCCGAACGACACTTTCGTCGGCCGGGTCCAGGGCGAGGACGTCGGCTACGCGGAGGAGACCGGCGCGGAGCGGCGTGCGGAAGAGGATGGCTGACCAGCGCGGTTCCGGCCGTACGCGCGTACGGCCGGACCCGCGGCGGCCGGGCCGTCAGGTCTTGGCGACCGCCCTGCTGACGCGGTTCGGCCCGTCGTACTCGTTCTCCGGGATCTCCTGCAGCTCGTCCATGATCTCCTTCGGCGCGCCCTTCTTCTTGGCGTGCTCGATCAACTGCTCCTTGGACGCCGGGTAGTCCATGCCGGACAGGTATTTCTGAACTTCGATGAAGTCCTGAGCCATCTTCAAGGCCTCCCTTCCTTGACGAGGTACGCCCTACCCGGTGCGGGTCCGGGAAACTCACTGGAGCGAGTCGCGGCCCACTTCGAAGCGGTCGTGGTAGCGCTCCTCCGCCTCCTTCAACAGGTCGTGCGTCAGAGCGGCGACAGGCCGGAAGTCGGTGACGAGGGGCTCATGGTCCGGGCCGAAGTCGCAGACCCTGCCGGTCAGGATCCAGGCGTACCGGTCGTCTCCCTGCTCCGCCAGGTGCGCGTACTTGCGGATCTGGCGCGCGATCCAGTCCTCCCGCGGCCGGCTCCACCACTGCGGCGGCTTCAGCGGGACGACCGAGAGGCCCGGCAGTACGAGTTCGCTCTCGTAGTCGCGGCTCGTCCCGTCGGCGTCCGACTCCGGGCCTCCCGAGTGACGCAGGTAGAGCTCCTCCTGCCCGCCGACCATCTCGGTCAGCTCGCTCAGCTTGTCGATGCGGCGCATCGCTGCCTCCCTCCGTGCCGGTGACCACTACCCGGTGCGAGCGCCACCTCACCGCCCGCGCGCACGTTTTACCCGGGCGACGCGCCCGGCCGGGAGAGCGGCGCGGGTCAGCCACCGAGCTCCTTGACGACGACGTCGAGCTCCGCGGCGACCTCCGCGACCCCCCCGCGGGATGGCTTTCCGCCCGACGGGGACTCCCCGCCTCCTCATCGGATGAGATCCGCGGTATCGGGGTACGCGCACCACGGATCACCTGGCGACCCACGTCATGCAGCTCGATCATGCGCCTGAGGGGTATGACCTCTTCAAGCACAAGAAGGACGGCTGCGTACGGGCGGTGTTCCGGCCGGGCGACTGACCCCTGCCGAGGCGTACGCCCTCGACCGGGGGCGCGATGACAGAAGAAGATCTGATTCCGAAGGCCGGAGGGTTGCTCTTCGTGGGGAACGCCACCACCGTGATCCGGTACGGCGGGTTCACCCTGCTGACCGACCCGAACTTCGTGCGCCGGGGCCAGCGGGTCCACCTGGGGTACGGCCTCACGACCAAGCGGCTCCTGGATCCGGCCATCTCCGTCGACCGGCTCCCGCCGCTGGACGCCATCGTCCTGTCCCACCTGCACGGCGATCACTGGGACCGGGTCGCGCGGCGGAACCTCGACCGGGATCTGCCGATCGTGACCACCAGACACGCGGCGCGGTGGCTGAAACCGCAGGGCTTCGGCAACTCCCGTGGTCTGCGGACCTGGGAGGAGCACGAATTCACCAAGGGCGACCGCGTCCTGCGGGTCATCGCGGCCCCCGCCCGGCACGCGCCGGGGGCCTTCCAAGCGCTGCTGCCGCCGGTGATCGGCAGCATCCTGGAGTTCGGCTCCCGCGGCGGCCAGGTCGACCTGCGCATGTACATCAGCGGCGACACCTTGATGTGCGACGAACTGGCCGAGATCCCGCGCCGGTACCCGGACATCGACGTCGGGGTGGTCCATCTGGGCGGCACCAAGCTGCTCAACGCGCTCTTGGTCACCATGGACGGCCGGCAGGGCGCCGACTGGGTGGAGCTGGTCGACCCGCACCGGGTCATCCCGATCCACCACAACGACTACACGGCGTTCAAGTCTCCGCTGTCGGACTTCGACGCCGAGATACGCCGGCGCGGGCTCGAGGGCAAGGTCCGGGTCGTGCAGCGTGGTACGGCCGTCGACCTCTGAGGCTCCGGCCGATCCCGCCGCATCCGGCGGGTCGGCCGCACGCTTCTCTGGACGCGCACTAGGGCCTGTCTCAAAGTCCCCGTCCGTAGCGAGCGGTGTCCAGGCGGCGCGCAGTAGGACAGCGGGGCTTTGAGACAGGCCCTAACCCTCGCGCCAGTCCGCCGACTTGAGCGCTCCGGCCGCCTGCGGGCCCATCAGGCCCAGGGCGCCGTCGACGAACAGCGACGCGCCGCTGACGTACGAGGCCGAAGGGTCGGCGAGGAACGCGATCGCGGCGGCGACCTCCCACGCATGCCCCGGTCGGCCGAGCGGGTAGCCGGGTCGGCTGCCGGGCTGCGGCGGCTGGTCCTCCTGGCCGGTCATCGGCGTGGCGATCTCACCCGGCGCGACCGTGTTGACGGTGATCCCGTACGCCGACAGCTCCAGCGCCAGGACGCGGGCCAGCATCCGCAACCCGCCCTTCGCGGCGCAGTACGGGCCGGATCCCACGCGCGGGTACTCCTCGTGGACGCTGGTCACGTTGACGATCCGCCCGCCGCCGCCCTGTTCGACCATGTGGCGGGCCGCACGCTGTGCGCACAGGAACGCCCCGTCGAGGTCGACCGCGAGGACGGAGCGCCACTCGTCGTACTCCATCTCCAGGACCGGGCGGCTGCTGCCCGTGCCGGCGTTGTTGATCAGGACGCCGACTCCGCCGAGTTCGTCGGCCAGTTCGTCGACGACCCGCGCGGCGGCGACCGGGTCGGTGAGGTCATGGCGGCGCACGGCGCAGTTCCGGCCCTGCGCGCGGACCTCCTCGGCGGTGCCCTTCGCGCCCTCCTCGTCGGAGTGGAAGGTGACGCCGACGTCGAAGCCGCGCTCGGCCAGAGTCACCGCGGTCGCCTTGCCGATCCCGGAGTCGGCGCCGGTGATGACGGCGATGCGCGGATAGCCGGTCATGGACACCGGTGCGTCAGGTTGGCTCATGGGCCGCCCCTACCCAGGGGAACACCTGCCATTCAGGAGGCGCCGACCGGGGCCAGCAGGCCCTCCTCGAGCACCGTCTCGGCGAGCAGCTCCTTGTAGCCGACCTCGTCGAACACGACCGTGAGACGACCCTCCTTGGCGCCCAGGACGGTTCCGCGCCCCCATGCCTGGTGGTCGACCCTGGCGCCGGGCGCGAACGCCGGACGCTCGGCGTCCGCGGGCGTGGCGCCGCCCGCCTCGCAGACGTCGCAGTGCCCGCACGGGTCCTCGCTCACCTCGCCGAAATAGCGCAGCAGGAACCGGCGGCGGCAGTCGGTGAGCTCGGCGTACCGGCGCATCATCTCCACGCGGGAGCGTTCGACCGACCGGTGGTGCTCGGCCAGCTCACGCGCGATCGCCGCCGCCTCCTCCGGGGCGGGGGCGTCCGCCATCGGCTCGACGCGCCGTCGCAGCCGTACGGCACCGGCCGCCTCCAGCAGGTTGAGCAGGGCGGTGATTCGCCGTTCCGACACGTCCACGCGACGGGCCAGGTCACGCCGGGAGATCGGTCCATCGACCGCGGCCGCCACCCGGGCGAGCAACTCCTCGTCGGGCAGGCCCCCGACGAAGAAGTGACGCAGCCCGAGGTCCTCCTGGCGGTAGCAGCAGATCGCCTCCGCGGGTTCGCCGTCCCGCCCGGCCCGGCCGATCTCCTGGTAGTACTCGTCGAGCGACCCGGGGACGGAGGCGTGGACCACGAACCGGACGTCGGGCCGGTCGATCCCCATCCCGAAGGCGCTCGTCGCCACGATGGTCTCTCCGGCCATGAACGCCCGTTGCGTCTCCGTACGCTCGGTCTTGCGCAGCCCGGCGTGGTAGGCCGGGACACCGAGCCGCTCGGCGTACTCCTCGGTCTCCCCGCGGGTCGCGGCGTACACGATGCCGGAGCCGGGGAGCCGCCCCACCAGGTCGACGACCGCGGCCTCCTTCTCGCCGGCGTCGTGGAACATCGAGACCGACAGGCGGATCTCGGGCCGGTCGAAGCCGCGGATGATCCGCGCCGGGTCGCGCAGCCCCAGCCGCTCGACGATTTCCTCCCGGACCGGTGGAGCCGCCGTCGCGGTGAGCGCGGCCACCACGGGCCGGCGCGGCAGGCCATCGACGATGGCGCCGATGCGGAGGTAGTCCGGGCGGAAGTCATGACCCCACGCGGACACGCAGTGGGCCTCGTCGATCGCGATCAGCGCGGGTGGCGCCTCGGCCAGCACCGCGCGCACGTCCGGCCGGGCGAGCTGCTCCGGCGCGAGGAAGACGAACCCCGTCGCGCCCTTACGGAGCAGCGCATAGGCCTGGTCGCGGCGCTTCTCACCGGCGGTCGCGTTCACGGTGATCGCGGTGAGCCCCTGACCGCGCAGCCCCTGCGCCTGGTCGCGCTGCAACGACAGCAGGGGCGAGACCACGACCGCGGGCCCGCCGAGGGCCACGGTCGCCAGCTGGTAGATCGCCGACTTCCCCGCCCCGCTGGGCATCACGACGAGGCAGTCCCGGCCTTCGATCAGCTCCTGCGTGGCCTTCTCCTGCGCAGGCCGCAGTTCTGCGATGCCGAGACGTGCGTCGGCGATGTCCCTCAGTTTCTGCTTCCCCGTCATGCGGGCAGGGCTACCCCGGAAGGACGTGCAGGAACGCGACGACCGGGCTCAGCCGCCGACGGCGAGCAGGCCCACGATCCCCAGGGCGTACAGCGCCAGGACCGTACGGCTGTCCACGCCCATGCGCAGCCGTTGGCGCCGGGGCCGGAAGATCAGCCCCGCCATGTAGACGAGGGTGAGCAGGGAGCCGAGCGCGGTGAGGGAGATGTCGGACCGGTGGGCGTCGGTCTGGCTTGTCCGGAGCGGCCGCTGATCCCTCCCGAGAAATTCGTGGCGTCGGCGGGAACAACGGGCCACCGAGCCCTGTTACATCTCTCGTGGCCGGTGTGCCTGGTGTCCCCGGGCCTCACCTATCGCCTTCACGGACTACCGTCCGGCTGGAGCCGTGTTGTGCCTTTCGCCGAGAGGCGACCCACACACCGGTACACACATCGAGGGCCCTGCCGGGTGACGTCCCGGCGGGGCCCTCGTCCTGTCTCAGGCCCTGGTCCTCGCGACGGAGTCCACGCATGGCCGATCGGTGGGGAGCGGCCGCACGAGATCCTCGATGTGGTCGGCCAGGTCGGCGTCCCCCTCGAGCCGCTGCAGCCGGCGCAGGGCGATTCCCTCCCGCAGCGCCCACGGGCAGATCTCCAGCCGGCTCACCCCGAGGGCGGCCATGATCTCGTCCGCGACGATCGCGCCGGCGAGGATGTAGCGGGCGCGGGACCGCGAGACGCCCTTGAGCCGGGTGCGTTCCTCGGTCGTCAGCCTCGCCAGCCGGGGGATCCGCCGTCGCAGCGCCGTACGCTCCAGCGCCCGGCGGCCGTCGGTGCTCCGTCCCCCGGAGAGCCTGGCCAACTGAGTGAAGATCTTCGAGGTGGCGACCGCGTGGTGGCCGGAGGATCCGTCGGTCAGCCGGTGGACGCCGTACGCGGTGAGCCGGTCCGCCACGTGTGCGCGGAGCCGTTCGACCTGCCGACCGTGTGGAGGGTCGCCGGGCAGGTGGTCCCGGGTGAGCCGACCCGCGCCGAGCGGCATCGACAGCGCAGCGTCCGCCTCGGCGCCGTCCCCGGTGGCGATCTCCATGGAGCCGCCGCCGATGTCGGCCAGCAGGATCGGCCCGACGGACCACCCGTACCAGGCGCGTACGGCCAGGAAGGTCAGGCGCGCCTCGTCCCGGCCGGAGAGGAACCCGAGCCGGACGCCCGTCTCGGCGGCGACGCGGTCGAGGATCTCGTCCCGGTTGGGAGCGTCGCGGATCGCGGAGGTCACGAACGGGATCAACTCGACGGCGTCCATCCGTATGGCCTCGCGCGCGGTCGCGGTGACCGCCGCCACGACCCGGTCGGACGCCATCCGGCCGATCCGGCCACTCCTCCCGACGGCACCGGCCAGCCGGGTCGGCTCCTTGACGGAGACGACGGTCCGGATGGGCCCGCCCGCGACGAGGTCGACCACCTTCAGGTGAGCGGCATTGGACCCCACGTCCAAGATGGCGGTGCGCATGATCACTTTCGTACCCGGCCTGTCGCTCAGTGATGCGTTGTGTCCGGTTCGTGCGGTACCGAAACGACGATTACGGTACCGGCCTGGACCAAGAGCTCGCTCGGAATGGACTCTGCCGGGCTCGCGGTGCCCTGGTCCGGCGCCTATTCCGCGCGGGCTCTAAGGTCTGTGCCATGGCAGCGGATCAGGACACCGTACGGGTCGATGTGTGGATCTGGTCGGTGCGGCTGGTGAAGACGCGCTCGCTGGCCACGGCCGCCTGCCGTGCCGGTCACGTCCGGATCAACGACGAGCGCGTCAAGCCCGCCGCCGCCGTACGGCCCGGCGACCAGGTTCGGGTGCGCCTCGCCGGACGGGAGCGCATCGTCGTGGTGCGGCGCGTGGTCCGCAAACGGGTCGGCGCGCCCGTGGCCGTCGAGTGCTACACCGACCACAGCCCGCCGCCGCCCCCGCGCGAGGCCCTGCTCCCGATCGCGCGGCGCCAACGCGGTGCCGGGCGGCCCACCAAGCGTGACCGCCGGGAGATCGAGCGACTGCTCGGCCGCCACTACGGCCGGGGCTAGGCCGGACGGGAGGACCCGCGATCAGCGCACGCTGATCGCGGTGACGCCGTGCATTGTGGGGACGAGGACGAGCGATCCGGCGAGCGTCGGTGAGGCGAACCTCGTCACCTCGCCGACGCGGCGCGAGGCGACGGAACGCCCGTCGGACTCGGACAGGGCGTGCAGGACGCCCGTGTCGGCGTCCAGGGTCCACACGGCGCCGCCGCCCACGACCGGTGATCCCTTGACGTTGCCCGGCGCCTTCCACACCCGGCGCAGGCCACCGCCCGTCACGTCGACGCGCTGGAGACCCTCCTCGCAGGGCAGGAAGACCGAAGTACGGTCACGGGCCATCCCGCCGAAGGAGACGCAACCGTGCACCGAGGCCCGCTGGCCGCCGACGCCGCCGAGATCACGGTCGTCGAGCAGGTAGACGTCGCCCGTCTTTCCGGCGATCATCACCTGCCCGCCGGGCAGGAGCAGCGGACCGGTGGAGCCGAGGTCCTGGTCCTCGCTGTTCTCCTGGCCCCACGTCTTCGGCGCGAAGTACGACAGGCGGCGTGACAGGTCGGGGGACAGCCGCAGCACCGAGTCGCTACCGTCGTACGCCCCGCCCACGCTCGCGCCGTTCCCGACGGCCACGTAGACGTTTCCGGACGCGTCGACGGCCGGGCCGGACGACGCCCAGATGCCCCCCATCCTGCGGGTGGGGACGGCGTAGGAGGCGACGGCGCCGGTGCCGTCGGTCCGGGACGCGGCGACGTAACCGATGTAGTTGCCGCAGTCGCCGTTCAGCCCGCCGAACGGGACGTACACCCGGCCGCCGGCGACCGCCAGGGCACCGCGCTGCTGCTCCGCCGTGCGGTCGCGGCCGGCGGCGACATCGAGATCCCGGGTGAACCGCACGCGTCCGTCCGCGGTGTTCAGCCCGACCAGGGTGTGGTTCGCGCCGGTCGTCTCCGTCGCGACGAACACCGTGCGCGTCGCCGCGTCGTACGCCGGCGTTCCGGTGATCCCGAGCGGGTCGATGTTCCCGCACGGCAGCGCCGACCGGGGGACGGGCGTGCCGAGGTGCCGCTTCCAGACCTGCCGCCCCGTCGCGAGGTCGAGCGCGTACACCGTGTTGTTCTCCGTGCCGACGTACGCCGTGCCGGCCACGACGACCGGCTGCCCGTACACCGCCCCGTCCAGGCTCTTCGTCCAGGCGTCGCCGAGCGTGTGCGGAGCGGGGAAGCCGGCGGCGAACCCGGCCCGGTCGTTGGACCCGTGGTACGTCGGCCAGGACGCGGCCGCGCGGACGGGCGCGGACGCGCTCGCGGCGGGTCCGCCCGCTGCGGGCGACACGCTGGGCGACCTCGATCCGCTGCCGGAACCGCACGCCGTGGCGGCGGTGAGGATGATCAGTGCGGTGCCGTATGCGACCCTGCCCATGGGGCCATTGTGACCACACTCGGCGGCGGGGACACAGTGATCCGATCGGATCCCGGCCACCGCGGACTCCGCCGGCAGGCCACCGACCGCAGAGCGCGGTGTGCCGCGCCTCACTCGGGCGGTGGCAGGGCCGGCTCCGGACGCAGGCGGAGCATGGTCGTCGTCCCCTCCGCGTCGACGATCCGGATGTCGCTCTCCCCGGGCGCCGACACCGCGACGTCCACCTCGGTGGGGCGGTTGATGATGTGACGGAGCAGGACCGGGAACCGCGCGGAGTTGCCCCCGACGCCGATGACGATCACATCGTCCTTCGGGTCGTACGAGGCGTAGTTGAACGGGAGACGCTCGGTCTCGTACTGGTCGCCGAAGCTGGCGTCGAGCAGTTCGATGGCGGCGTAGTAGCCCGGGTGGTCCGTACTCAGCGAGTCGAAGTAGCCGGCCCACTCGTCACGGTCGATCGTCCTTGTCTCAGTCATCTCGATCTCTTTCTGTCGTCGCCGCACGGGCACGCGACGAGGCCGGCCCGCCGTACCCGCCGGCCGCGGAGGTCGAGGCTCCGGACATCACCCGCCGATCACATGAGCGCGTCGAGCATGCCGTGCAGGTGAGCCGCCGCGACCTCGATGTCGGTGTGGTCCCGCTGCGCGGCTCGTACCTCCGCGGCGAGGACGCCACACCGGTGGACTTTGTCGAAGTCGCCGTAGGGAAACTTGTAGTGCGACTTCGTGTCCTCGGCGTACTCATCGTCGACGCCCAGGTGCCATCTCCCGTACTCCCCGAGTCCGTGCTTCTCGATGAACTCGTTCTCCTGCCGCGCGGACGGCCGGTGCTCGCTCCAGTCGCCCATCTGGTCCAGAGCGCATCGTCCTTGGTCGATCAGCTTCTTGGCGTACTCGAAGGATCGTTCACTCAGCTTCACCGCCATAACGGCCTCCCTCAATGGCAAGCGCGTAAGTACCCCGACCACGAGGCCGGGCACCGGATAGCGCGCCCCGACGGACAGTCTCGCCCCCCGACGAGGCCGGCGGTCGGCATGCTGGGCGGCGCATCTCCGGGAAGCGGTGTTATGCCGTCACGCCGCCCTTCCCGTCGCGGACCGCCGCCGCCACGCCGTCCAACGCGGACGCGACCGCGAGCGTGGCCTCGGCCTGAGCGGCCATGAGCTTCTCATGGCTCAACCTGGGATCCAAGGTGAGCGCTTCGGTGATGAAGAGACGAGCGGCGCTCACGTGGTCTTCAACGGTCTCCATGCTTCGGACGCTATGCAGCCCTACCTGACGTGACATCCCCCAACCGGGTAGGGGCGGCCCCCCGTCACGGGGTGGGGAGCAGCACCCGGTAGTCGTCCGGCAACTGGACCCTGACGTCGTAGTACTCCTTGTCGGTGATCGCCTCGCGAAGGACGGCGAGCACCGCTCGGGCGTGCTCCCGCGCCTGGTCCTCGGGCACCTTCTCGCGGTCGGCCAGACGCCGTACGAACTCATCCAGCGTCATCTTCCGCGCCACTCCGTTGCTCTCCTCGTTGCCGCGCCGGAGCGGCTCGTGCAGTTCGGGCGGTAGCTGGGCGATCAGGTCCTCCACCTCCCCGCCGGAGATCCGTTCGGCCAGCGTCTCCAGCACCACGTCGGTCGCGCGGCGGGCGGCGTCGGTGTCGAGACCGGTGCGTTCCGCGACGCGGGAGATGAACTCCTCGGTCGGCAGGATCTCGTAGTACTGCCGTCGAGCCTCCGCGAGCAGAGGCTCGAAGGTCTTGGGAAGCTCGGACGCGACATCGTGGATCTCGTCGTCGCTCACCGCCTGCCCGAGTGCGAAGAACACGGCGCGTGCGTGGCGTTCGGCGGTCCCCAGGTCCATCCCCTCACGCTCGGCGACTCGGCGGAGGTACTCGTCCAGATCGAAGGCCTGGGAGCCGGTCGTGGTGTGAAGCCATGGCAACATCTCGGCGGGCAACTGCTCGGCCAGGTCATGAGCCTCGCCGGCGGACAACCGCTCCGCCAGCGTCTCCAGTGCCGCGCGCGTCGCGCGCTCGGCCTGGTCGGCGCCGATACCCCCGGCCTCCCGTTGGACGGTCTGGATGAACCCTTGGTAGTCCATTGCTCCTCCTCCCCCCGGATGCACCGCGCCCACGAAGCCGGTGGGCTTGCTACCCGCCTCTGGCAGCCACAAACCCGACATATCGGGCAGCATGGTGCATCCATCCGAAACGCCGCGGCGCCCGCGCTGTGCCCCGAGGGGAACCCGGGGGAGTCGGGCACCCGCTCCGGCCGCTGCCCCGTCAGCGCGACCGGAGGACGTTCCGATCGAAGACGAACAGGCGCGCCCCGTTGGCAAGCGTCCCCGCCACGGACATCGCCAGCGCCGCCCGCGCGGCGGCGTGCCGGGACCGCCGACCGCCGCCGACCCGCAGCGCCGCGGCGATCAGCCACTACACGACCAGCTGATCCGCGACGCGCGAGGCCCGCGGCATGACCTCGTCCAGGACCGCGCCGCCGGACGACGTCACCGCCCGCAGCACGCGCTCATCGGCCCGGCGCAACGTCCGCACCCGCCATCCCTCCGTCCCTGAGAACACGACGTCGAACGACGTGAGGCCTACCCCCGGCGAACGCCGCCTACCGG
>JBJMIW010000031.1:0-7833 GCA_045806665.1 Actinoallomurus sp. | reverse complement strand
TCCGAACGCGGCGCGGGTCCGGCCCTGGTCATCGGGTACGGCACACCGCCCGAGCATGCCTTCGCGGGCGCGCTCGAGCGGTTGTGCGCGGTGCTCGAGCGTGTGGACCGCTCCTGAAGACCACCTGTGAGTATCGGATCAGCCGGTCACTTGCGGATCCACGCCTATCGGGTTGCTGGTCGACCCAGCGCTTGACCGCTTCCTGAGGCGAGAGCTTCTGCTCGGCGATCAGCTGGCTGACCCGGTTCTGCGGTAACCGGTCAGCTCTCAGCCAGCCCTGCGCGTACTGAAGAGCCTCATGCTCACCGGTGGGCGCCGCCTCTGAGGGCTGGCCCGGAGTCCGAACCGCCGCCCAACCTGCTGCCATCGGCGGCGCACCACTTTGGACGTGAGTCTGCTGGCCGTTCTCAAGGCCGGTGCGGCGTTCGTCCCCCCGATCCCGGATGGCCCGCGGATCGGGTCGACTTCGTCGCGGAGGATGCCAAGCTGGCGCTCGTCCTGTCCACGTCCGAGGTCGGTTGCCGTTCTGCGAGATGATGGCGCTGACCTGCTCGGGGTGGCGGGCAGCGATCCGGAAGCCGATGGGGGCGCCGAAGTCCTGCAGGTACAGGCTGTAGCGCTGCAGCCCCAGTGCCGCGAGGAAGTGGGTGACCACGGTGGTCATCGACTCGAAGGTGTACGTGAACTGGTCGGTGCTAGGGGCGTCGGACCAGCCGTAGCCGAGGTAGTCGGACGCGATGAGCCGGTACCGGTCGGCGAGCGCGGGGATGAGGTCGCGGTACATGTACGAGCTGGTCGGGAAGCCGTGCAGCAGCACCAGCACCGGGGCATCGGCCGGTCCCGCTTCCCGGTAGAAGATCTTCCGGCCGTCGACCGTCACATCACGGTAGTGAACCTTGTGGTGGTGGACCTTGCCCGCCGGCTGCGCTTCCTGGGCGAGGGCGAATGACGGCGAAGCGGCGGCTACGACAGCACCAGACGCTGCTGCTGCCGCCGAGGACAACAGGGACCGACGAGTGAATGACACAGCGGGCTTCCCTTCCAAGGTGGGGATGTCGCACGCACAAGTCGCCGCCCGCGCTCGGCGAGCATCGGTCTGGATGCCGACCGGCGCGTAGGCGGCTTCCGAGAACCCTCGGACGCGACCCCGCGTCCGAGGAAGGGCCTCTCCAGGAGCACGAGTGGCCGGGGTCGGCCACTCGCTGCCCGAGCGGCGGTAGATTCGGGGCTCAGTTGGCGCCGGTCAGGACGCGGCCGAGGAAGCCGCGGACGTAGCCGGCGATGGCGTCCAGGTGGGTCTCCAGGGCGAAGTGGCCGGTGTCGAGAAGGTGGATTTCGGCGTCGGGCAGGTCGGTGGCGAAGGCGCGGGCGCCGTCGGCGATGAAGATCTCGTCGTTGCCGCCCCAGACGGCCAGCAGGGGTACCCGGGTGTGCGCAGGTACTTCTGGAAGTCGGGGTAGAGGGTGAGGTTGGTCGGGTAGTCCGCGAGCAGGGCGAGGGCGATCTCGTCGGCGCCGGGGCGGTCGAGCAGTGTCTGGTCGATCAGCCAGGTGTCGGGGCTGACGAGGGTGGTGTCGGGGACGCCGTTGAGGTACATGCCCTTGGTGAAGGCGAGGCTGATGTTGTCGCGCAGGTTGA
Source organism: Actinoallomurus sp. (assembly GCA_045806665.1). Lineage (GTDB taxonomy): Bacteria > Actinomycetota > Actinomycetes > Streptosporangiales > Streptosporangiaceae > Actinoallomurus. Next base: position 6,195 of record JBJMIW010000031.1, on the reverse strand, counting down.
GGTGGTCGCGGGCGCTGGCCCCGTTCAGCACGGCGCGCAGGCCGGGGTTGAGGCCTTCGTTGTAGGCGTTGCCGTTCTGCGTGATGATCGCGGTGACCTTCTCGGGGTTGCGGCTGGCGATGCGGAAGCCGACCGGCGCGCCGAAGTCCGCCTGTTCGTGCGCGAGCACGCCCGGCGCCGCTGGTGCTCCACCACCTGCGGCGACCGCGTGCGCGCCGCCCGGCACCAGCGCCGCGTCGAGGAACAGCGGCGCGCCACGACTGCCGACGCCTGACCCGCCGCCGCCTGACTTGCCGTCGCCCGCCCAGCCGGGTGGTCCGCGACGGCCGGGCAGGGCTGCTTTCGCCGGCGTTCCGCAGTTGAGGTCGTGGCCTGGTACGCGATTTGGGGGTGCGAGCTGCGGGAACGCGTGATCGCGCGCCTGTTGCACGTGTAACTAGGCGGCAGTGTTGTGCCTGGTCAGCGGCCTGTCGGGGTGATCTGGAGGATCTTGCCCGGGAGGGGCAGGTCGAGTCGGGCGTAGATGTCGATCTGGGGCTTGGTCGGCTGGGTGGTCTGGCGGAAGGTGCCGTCGGGGCTGGTCAAGGTGACAGCGTGCAGGCGCTGGAGTTCGCGGCGCAGGCTCTGCCAGGTCTGGCCGGTGGTGGCCTCGGCGATGCGGATGAGCAGCACTGCGAGCGGTGTGGCCGGTGGGCGTTGAAGTGGTCCTCGTACTCGACGAGGACCTTACGCAGATGCGCAGCGTTGAGGACCAGGATCCGGTCGAGGACCTCACGCCGCACGCCGCCCACCCAGCGTTCCATGATCGCGTTCATGCGCGGCGCCTGAGCAGCGGTGAGCACGATGGGCCCTCAACGCGGAAAACCTCATGGAACAGCGCGGTGAACTTGCTGTCCCGGTCACGAATCACGAACTTGAATGACCCGGCCCGCTCCCCCAGGTCCATCATCAAGTTCCTGGCCTGCTGGGCGACCCAGCCAGCGGTCGGATTCGCGGTAACGCCAGGACATGGGGTGGCGTGCTCGACAACCGCGAAGCAATACAACCGGGCGAGATTGATCGTCTCGCCGAGCGCGCAGAAATTCTCCCCAGGCTGGCCGAGACCTGCGGGGCGCCGGATCGATACCGGCCTTCTTCAAGATCGCCCACACCGTCGACGGCGCGATCCTGCGCCCCAGACCGGCCAGCTCCCCGGCGATCCTCCGGTAACCCCAGCCGGGGTTCTCGACCTGACGACGCAGCTAACAAGAAACCCCAAGTCACGACCGATGGCCGAGTTTCCGGCACCCACAGGCCCAGGAACTCGGCGAAGATCCGACGAACGACCTCGGCGGCGTACGGGTCGATCTCCAGCACGTGCAGGCGCTTGCCGTCGGCGGCCTTGGCCGGATTGGGGTGCGGCCCGGCATCGGGCAACCGGTTACCTCAGGGCGGGCGCCGGCGATGTGACTGGAGGTCTGCGCCATCGCCGCCATGGTGGCCCGCACCCGGGTCTTGATCCGGGATCGTTCCCAGACGCCCCCTCATTCTCGCTTGGGGCGTCTGGGAACGATGGTTTCCGCACACCGGCTGCCAGTCCGGCGACCGTGCACGCGCTGGGGCCGGCCCTGCTCGCTGACGGCTGTGACCTCGCCGGCGCCGTCCAGCCACACCAGCAGCTCGGCGGCTGCGTCGACACTCGTGGGTGATTGGATCGTGTCATCCACTTAATTGAAGGCTGGCCGGGAGAAATCGATTGGGCCGACCTCGCGGGAAGATCATCATCCCTGACCAAGCGGCTCGCGAGTTTGCGTGGCGACGTAGGCGAGTACGGTGTCCAGCGCGGCCTCGAGTGGCTGAGTGCTACGCCGGACCTGGGCGAGCAACAGGCCTCCTTCGAGGGCCGCGAGTGTGGCCGTCGCCAGCCTGTCCGGATCAGCCTCCGGAACCAGTGCGCCACGCGCCCGCATGGCGTCGTACCCGTTCCGTATCGCTTGCTCCCACTGGCGGAAACCGTTGACTACACCGGCTCTGGCCTGTGCGTCGGCTTCAGTCAATTCACTCGCGAGCGTCCCCAGTGGACAGCCATGCCGTCCGCCGACCCTGCGCTGGCTATCGACCATGAAGTCCCGCCATGTCCGCAGCCCCTCGAGCGAGTCCAGGTTGGCGAACACCGCTCTGTGGACACTTACGATCTCATCGTTCTGATAGGCGACAACCGCTTGGACCAGCGACTCCTTGTCGGCGAAGTAGTGGTAGATCTGCGAGCTGCTCACCCGCGCCGCCGCCCGCACATGTTCGATCGTCGTACCGGCCACCCCCTGCTCGAACATCAGCTTCGCCGCGGTCGCCACAATCCGCTGGCGGGTCTGCCGGCCTTTGGTCGTGAGACCGTCCTGCCGCGAGGTTTCGCTGATCCTGGCCGTCCTTCTGCGCTCGACAGCCCCAGTCATCCACAGCCTCCCAGATTCTGGATTTGTAATTCCATTTTTTTCGCGTCAGAGTGGATCGTACATGCCAGTCCAGGGTACGTCGGTCAAGCCCCCATGGCGCCCTGACCACGTACACCGCTAGCTCCCCGGAGGAGACTCATGAGCAACGAGCTGCTCGGCAAGGTCGCGCTGATCACTGGCTCGACCAACGGCATCGGCGCGGAGACCGCGAGCCTGTTCGCGAACGAAGGGGCCCAGGTAATCGTGTCCGGCCGTAACGCTCAACGCGGGGCCGAGGTTGTCGCGGCTATCCAGGCCAAGGGTGGCACTGCCCGCTTCGTCCCAGTCGAGCTGTCGGACGTCACGTCTGTGCGCAACCTCGCCGCGCAAGCGGGAGACGTCGACATCTTGGTCAACAACGCCGCCCTCGCGGTCACAAAACCCACCGTGGAACAGGACGTTGACGAATTCGACTCCAGCTTCAAGATCAATGTCCGCGCACCCTACTTCTTGGTCGCGGCGCTCGCCCCGGAGATGGCGGCTCGAGGCTCAGGCAGCATCGTAAACATCACGACGATGGCGGCTTCCATTGGAATGGCCGGCCTGAGTGTCTACAGCGCCACCAAGGCTGCCTTGGAGTCCCTGACCCGGACCTGGACCGCAGAGTTCAGCGGTACTGGGGTTCGTGTTAACAGTGTTGCGCCTGGCCCGACCCGCACCGCGCTGAACATCGACCTGCTCGGCGAGGAACTGGCGGCACAGATTGGCGCCAGCACCGCGCTGGGACGCATGGCTAACACGACGGAGATCGCCCAAGCGGTCCTGTTCGCCGCCTCAGACCGGTCGAGCTACCTGACGGGCGCCACAATTGCCGCGGACGGCGGGCGCACAGCCATCTGACCGCACGGACGAGCGACACCATCAAGCCTGTGTCGTGCCAGAAGTCGTGCTCGGACCGTGACGCCGGGCACGCTCTTGGCCTGGCACCGCTGTCTGGTCAAACGGCACTGGACCTACCCGGCCAAGGGCGTGCGCTCACCGATCCCTGCGGAGATCCGCGATCTGTTGGTACCCCCCGCTGGGGCCATCAGTGCCTCCAGGGAGAAGTCCTCGGCCTTGGGCAGCAGGACGAGGGATTGGATGGCGCGGGGGTCGGCGGCCGACCGAGCCGTTTAAGGCGGAGGCGTCGGCGTGGCGCCGCACGAGGTCGTGTGCCGGCGCAGGATGGTATCCGTTGACACGATCAGATGCAGTTGCCGCAGCATTGGGCGGGGAAGCCGAAGTGTAGGTCGGCCCCGCCCAATGACCGTCGCCCCCGCCGGTCACGGGTGCGAGCGGCGTCGCTTCTCGTGATGGATCGGGGAAGTCGGCGATGAGCGGGGCGATCTCGGGGAGGCCTCCAGCGCGAAGTGGCCGGTGTGGAACACGTGGAGCTCGGCGTCCGGGGCCTCGCGAGGGTAGGCGCGGGCGCCGGGCTCGGGGAAGAACGGGTCGTCGCTCCCCCACGTGATGAGGGTGGGCGGGGTGTGCTTGCGTGGCCACGCCTGCCATTCCCCGTAGCGCTCGACTTGGAGTGGTAGTCGAAGGCGAGGGCGACCTGGGCCTGCTTGCGGCCGGGCTGGTTGAGGAAGTGCTGGTCGAGTGTCCAGCCGTCCGGGGCGATGAGTTCGGGGTCGGTGACGCCGGTCTCGTACTGGCCGCGGGTGCCGGGCAAGGTCAGCAGCTCGCGGATCTTGTCCTCGGCGCCGGCGGTCGCCGACCGTAGCGCGATGAAGTCGCGGGCGCCCTGGAGAGCCCGTCCTCGTAGGCGTTGTCGTTCTGTACGACCAGCCCGGCGATCCACTCCGGGTGGCGCGTCGCGAGCCGGAACCCAACCGGCGTACCGAAGTCGAAGACGTACATGACAAAGCGCGCCAGCCCGAGCCTCTCGACAAAGCCCCACGGCAACGTCGGCGAGCCGGTCGAAGGAGTAGGCGAAGTCCGCCGGGCGTCGAGGTGGCGGTGGCCCCGTACGCGATCCACTACAGCGGGCATCGGCCTCACCAGAGCCTGGGGCCAAAGATCCCCGGACACCGACCCACTGATCCCCGCCGCACCAATCGACGTCGTTGGCAAGTGGATCAAGCGAAGACCCGTACTTGATGGCCTCATCGACGAATAGCCCGCGACCGAACCGCGAATCTGCAGGTCAACGTCCCGATCCTGTGCGGGACAGGTTGTCCACCGCCGAGGACTGGCCGGTGACGCCGATCGCGGCGCGGACCGCGTCGGACTCGCGGGCCAGATCGTGGTTTTGGGACTTCACAGGGTGGGCTACGGGCGCTGGGCGGCTTGCAGGGACTCGGCGGCCGTGAGCAAGGAAGCTCCGAGAAGCACGATGTCCTTCACTAGGAACTGGCCCGCAGGGGACAGCTTCGGTTCCCCATGCCTCTCCTGCCAGGCCTCGGGCGTCGTGGCCAGGAAGCTGAGCGTGGTGGCGAACATCCCAGCGGCAGCCACGCTGCCGAGTGCCGATGCTCTCGGTGCGAGTTGTTTCGCAGCGATCAGTGATCCAACAACGATCTCTGTCACGCCGATGAGTCTGGCCAGTTTATGTTCACCGAACTTGGCGACAAGCCGTGAGAATAGTGGACTCGAGGTGATCAAAGGACGGATATTCTCAACCTCGTAATCTTCGAACTTTAGCCGTCCAATCCAAAGGAGGTTGAGCGCCAATCCATAACGGACTGTTGAGAGTCCTACAGTTTGAAGGTTCTTACCGGCCGTGGATCGCGTTCTCATAAGGTATCCCTTCACGTGCTGCATCTCGATCATTCCTAGTAGTCAGTCTACGACGGGATGCATCTAGTGTCGCGTGTCGTAAGTAGCTTTACGTTTGATGGTCGGGTTGAATGGCCTGATGTACGTGGCTCGGCCGTTGCGGCTTCGTGAGGGTGACCGTGGGCGTCTTGAGGCGGTGACGCGGTCTTCGACGGTTGCGGCGGGGTTGGCGCAGCGGGCGCGGATCGTGTTGCTGGCCGCCGAGGGGGTGGCCAATACCGAGATCGCCGAGCGGGTCGGGGTGTCGCGGCCGACCGTGAACACCTGGCGGGACCGGTATGAGGCGGGCGGGATCGCGGCGCTGGAGGACCGGCCGCGGCCGGGCCGGCCCGGGCGTGTCGATGAGGTCGCGGTGGTGGCCGAGACGCTGGCCGACCAGGGCAGGCCACCGCCGGAGCTGGGGGTGACGCACTGGTCGGCGCGGCTTTTGGCCGCCCGGCTGGGCATCTCGTTTTCCACGGTGGCCCGGATCTGGCGTAAGTGGAAGATCCAGCCGCACCGGGTGGAGACGTTCAAGTTCTCCATCGATCCGCAGCTGGAACCCAAGCTGCGCGATGTGGTGGGCCTGTATCTGAACCCGCCGGACAACGCGGTCGTGGTCAGTGTGGATGAAAAGTCCCAGATCCAGGCGCTGGACCGCACCGCGCCGATGCTGCCGCTGGGTCCCGGGCCGGCCGAGCGGCGCACCCATGACTACAAGCGGCACGGCACCACCACGTTGTTCGCCGCGCTGGAGGTCGCGACCGGGAAGATCACCGCCGACGCCTGCCACCCCCGGCACACCAACGCCGAGTTCTTGAAGTTCCTCAAGAAGGCCGCCAAGGCCCATCCACGGGCTGAACTGCATGTGATCTGCGACAACTACAGCACCCACACCCACGAGAACGTCCGGGCCTGGCTTGCTGAGAACCCGCGGATCACCCTGCACTTCACCCCGACCAACTGCTCATGGCTGAACATGGTC
>JBJMIW010000030.1:0-8585 GCA_045806665.1 Actinoallomurus sp. | reverse complement strand
GTGGGACACCCCGTTGTCCTTGCAGGCGGCGATGGCCTTCTTGGTGAGCACGTCGACCCCGGCCTCCTGGAACGCCGCCGCCACGTCGGCGACCGGCACCGGAGCGCCGGCGCGCTCGCGGGCCTCGACCCAGCGGGCGACCGCGGTCTTCAGGCCGGAGAAGGAGAAGTCGTACGTGCCGTCGTCGTACTTGCCGCGTGGGAAGAACACCGACTCCGGGTCTCCGGAGCGGGACGCGCGGTCGATGTACGGGCCGCCGGGGAAGCCGAGGTCGAGCACCCGCGCGACCTTGTCGAACGCCTCCCCCGCCGCGTCGTCGACGGTGGCGCCGAGTGGGCGCACGTCCGAGGCCACGTCGGGGACCAGGAGCAGCGACGACTGGCCGCCGGAGACGAGTAGCGCGACGCACGGCTTCGGGAGCGCGCCGTGTTCGAGCTGGTCGACGGCGACGTGGGCGGCGAGGTGGTTCACGCCGTAGAGCGGCTTGCCGAGGCCGAGGGAGTACGCCTTGGCGGCGGCGACGCCGACGAGCAGTGCGCCGGCGAGCCCGGGGCCGGCGGTGACGGCGATCGCGTCGATGTCGTTCAGGGTGACGCCGGCGTCGGCCAGGGCGCGGTCCACGGTCGGCGTCATGGCCTCCAGGTGCGCCCGGGACGCGACCTCGGGGACGACCCCGCCGAATCGCGCGTGTTCGTCGACGCTGGAGGCGATCGCATCGGCGAGCAGCGTGTGCCCGCGGACGATGCCGACGCCCGTCTCGTCGCAGGACGTCTCGATCCCCAGGACCAGGGGTTCGTCCCTCATGTTCCCACTTCCTGTCCGGCGGGCACTCCGCTCCACCGCGAGTCACGGACCATCACGATCGCGTCCACGCCCGAGGGCTGGTAGTAGCGCTTGCGGACGCCGACCGGGGTGAAGCCGAACCGTTCGTAGAGCCGCATCGCCCGGTCGTTGTCGGCGCGGACGTCGAGGAACACCTCGAGGCAGCCCCGGGCGGCGGCCTCGTCGAGCAGCGCCGTCAGCATCCGGGCGCCGAACCCCCGCCCCTGCAGCTCGGGCCGGACGCCGATGGTGAGCACGTCGGCCTGGCCGCCGACGGCGGCGAGCCCGGCCCAGCCGGCGAAGCCGCCGTCGTCGTCCTCGATCACGACGTAGTGCCGTGTGCCGCCGGGGTCGGCGAGCTCCTCACGGTAGGCCTGCTCCGACCATGCCTCGTCGGGGAAGAGCACGTGCTCGAGCGCCAGCACGTCGGGCAGATCGTCGGCGGTCATAGCGCGCAGCGTCATGCCGGCGTCACCCGTTTGCGCGGCCCGGGCTCACGGGCGTCGGGCTTGCGGAGGTACAGCGGGACGGGCGGCAGGAGGTCGGGCCCGTCACCGCCGGAGAGCCGGGTGATCACCAGGTCGGCGAGCGCCGCCGCGGACGGCAGCGCGGGCTCCTGCCCGGCCAGCGTGTCGGCGTACAGCAGCGCGCCCTCCCCGATCGCGGGGAGGCCCGGCTCGGCGGCCTCGGCGGGCTTGCCGACGGCGGGGCCGGTGCTGCGGGCGCGCGCGGAGGCGTACGACGCCCAGTAGACCTCCTTGCGCCGGGCGTCGGTCGCCGCGACGAAGGGGCTCGTGCGGCCGGACTGCCAGGCGAGGACGTCGAGGGTGCACACGCCGTGCACCGGGATGTCCAGCACGGCGCCGAGCGCACGGGCGGTCGTCAGCCCGACGCGCAGGCCGGTGTAGGGCCCGGGCCCCACGCCGACCGCGATGGCCGACAGGTCGGCCCGGGTCACCCCGGCCTCGTCGAGCACGGTCGCGATCGCGGGGGCGAGCACCTCGGCGTGCCGCCGCCGGTCGACCGCGTTCGACTCGGCGCGCAGCCGGACACCGCCGGAGGCCCCCTCGCTCAGGGCGACGGTGACCGCGGCGGTCGCAGTGTCAAAAGCCAAGACCAGCACGACCTATGAGCGTAGCGCGCCCACAGGACGGCTGAGCCGGTCAGGACTGGGACTGCAGCTTGGAGATCACGTCACGGGCGGCGGACAGGGCCCCGTTGCCGGCGTCCGAGGACGAGATCGGCTTGGAACCGCCGCCCGTGTCGTCGCCGCCGGAGAAGTGGACGGTCACGAGGACGTTCGCCAGCCGCGCGTTGGCGACGGCGTCTCCGATCTCGTCGTTGTCGACCGTGTACACGACGTACGCCTGTTCGCCGACGCCGCTGACGCCCCGGCTGTCGCGCACCCTGACCGTGTCGGCGAGGTCCTTGCCCGCGCGGTCGGACTCCCACTCCTGGCCGAACGTCGTGGTCGCGACACTCGTCGCGCTCTCGCCGCCCGCGGCGGTGAGGGCGCGGAGTTCGACGGTCAGCTGCCGGCGGGAGTTCCCGTAGATGCTCCACGCGCATTCGCTGTGCTGGTCGGACTGGGTCGCCTGGCTCATCTCGGTGCGCTCGGCGCCCGGGGTCAGCTGATCCGCGACCTTCTGGCTCAGCGCCATGCAGGCGTCGGGGACGACGTCGCGCTCGGAGCCGTTGGGTGCGTTCATCGGCGAGCTCTGCAGTCCGGTACGGTCCTTGGCGTCCTTGGGACGGGCCCTGCCCGTACCAAGGAAGGCCACGGCCGCGACGGCGCAGACGGCCACGACCAACGTGAGGGCGCCCGCGGCGGCCCAGACGCGTCTGCTGCGTCCGGCCGGGCGGGGGGCACGACGGCGACCACCCATGGATCTCTCCCCCTCGACCCATCTGTCCTGACCTGCCAGGAAGGCGAGATTTACTCGTGAGGGTATTGCAATACCGCTGGTACGTCTGCGCCTTACCGAAAAGGGACCGGTCCAACATCCACAAGTGATACGGAGGCGTTAGAACATGTGGTCGACCGGCACGTCCGCCCAGCGGCCTCCGACACCAGTGATCCGGACCGTGCGCTCCTCCGTGTCCCCGCGCTCGATGGCGACCTCCAGGCGGTCGTCGGACAGCTCCTCGACCATGCCCTCGCCCCACTCGACCACGGTCACGGCGTCCTGCAGATCGAGGTCCAGATCGTCGACCTCGTCCAGACCGCCGAGTCGGTAGGCGTCGGCGTGCACCAGGGCGGGCCCCCCGGCCAGTGACGGGTGCACGCGCGCGATGACGAAGGTCGGCGACGTGATCGGCCCCCGGACCTTCAGCCCCTCGCCCAGGCCCTGGGTCAGTGTGGTCTTGCCCGCGCCGAGCGGCCCGGACAGCACGACCAGGTCGCCGGCGCGCAGCGCGGCGGCCAGCCTGCGGCCCAGCTCGCGCATCGCCTCATCGGTGGGAACCGGGATGGGTTTCACGCCGTCCGCTCCTCTTCCGCGACGGGGCGCGCCCGGTCGATGAGCCGGATGAGCGCCCGGGTGACGATCTCGGGATACTCCAGCATGGTGACGTGGCCGGCCTGGGAGACCTCCACGAACTCGGCGTCGTCCAGGACCGCCGCGATCGCCCGCCCGTGCGGGGCGGGCGTCAGCCGGTCCTGCTCGCCGACCACGACGAGCGCGGGCAGGTGCTTGAACACCTGCAGCGCCGCCAGCTTGTCGTGGGCGGCGAGCGTCGGATAGAACTCCGCGATCACGTCGATCGGCGTCGAACGGATCATCTGCTCGAGGAAGTCCACGACCGTGGGACTGACGCTCTTGTCACCGAAGGCGATCCTGCGGGTGACCATGAAGGCCACGTCGGCGCCGACCCGCCGCCCGCGCTCGATCAGCTCCGCCCGTTTGCCCAGGCTACGCGTGACCCGGGGCAGCGCCGCCTTGAAGACCTTCCCGAACGCCATGGGCAGGCCCAGGCTCAGCTCCGCGAGCTCGCCCGAGGACGTGTTGATCAGGGCGACGGCGGCGATCCTGCCGTCCTCGAACAGCTCCGGATGGCTGTCGGCCAGCGCCATGATGGTCATGCCGCCCATCGAGTGGCCGACCAGGACCACCGGCGCGTCCGGGTCGACCGTGGCCTCCAGGACGGCGAACAGGTCCGCGCCGCACTGGTCGATGGTGGCGTGGGTCAGGTCGCTGCGCCCGGACCGGCCGTGGCTGCGCTGGTCCCAGAAGACCATCCGCAGGTCGCCGTCCCGGCCGAGGTCGCGCCGCTGGTAGTGCCAGCAGTCCTGGCTGAGGCAGTAGCCGTGGCAGAAGACGACCGTGAGGGGGGCGTCGTCGGGCCCCTCGATCTCGACGTAGAGGGGGATGCCGTCGGTCGCCTCCACGGTCAGCTGCCGCCCGTGCAGTTCGCCGAACGGCTCCTTCGCGTCGGGGTCCGGGGTCAGCCGGGCCCGGCCGACGGCGTACTTGCGCGCGGCGACGACCGCGCCCACGCCGACCGCGCCGGCCGTACCGACCGCCGCGCTGATCAGACCGATGCGCTTCTTGTTCACGTGGGGGATCCTTCGTACGCGCGGGGGATGCGAGCGCCGATGCGGGTGACGATCTCGTACGAGATCGTGCCGAGGAGGTCGGCCCAGTCCTGTGCGGTGGGCTCGCCCCGGTCGCCCGGGCCGAAGAGGATCACCTCGTCGCCCGCGTGGATCTCGTCGTCGTCCACATCGATGACGAACTGGTCCATGCAGACCGTGCCGGCGATGCGCCGTCGGCGCCCCGCCGCCCAGACCTCCAGGAGGTTGGTGCCGGCCCGCGGGATCCCGTCGGCGTACCCGAGCGGTACGACGCCGAGCGTGGTGTCCCGGGCGGTGACGTAGCGGTGCCCGTACGAGACGCCCGTTCCCGGGCCGACGCGTTTGGTGACGAGCAGCCGCCCGGTGAGGGTCATCGCGGGACGGAGGCCGAAGTTGTGCCCCTCGCGCCCGTCGGAGGCCGGGTGCGACGGAATCGGGCTGAGGCCGTACATCGCGATGCCGGGCCGTACGAGGTCGTAGCGCGCCTCCGGGATCGTCAGCGTGGCCGCGGAGTTGGCGATGTGCCGGACCTCCGGGCGTACGCCGGCCTTCTCGGCGAACTCGACGGCCTCGCCGAAAGCCCTGAGCTGCGGCGCGATCGACGGGTGGCCCGGCTCGTCCGCGCATGCCAGGTGGGACCAGATCCCGACCACCTGGACGTGCTCCTCCGCCTGCGCGCGGAGCGCGGCGTCCACGACCGACGGCCAGTCCTCGGGGGTCGCCCCGGCGCGGGACAGCCCGGTGTCGATCTTGAGGTGCAGTCGCGCCGTACGGCCCGCGCGTACGGCGGCGTCCGCGATGTCCTCGACGACGCGCACCGAACCGGCGGCCAGGTCGACGTCGGCGGCGACGGCGTCGTGGAACGGCTCAGCCGGGCCGTGCAGCCAGCACAGCAGCGGCGCGTCGATGCCGGCGCGCCGGACGGTCATGGCCTCGGCCAGCGTGGCGACGCCGAGCCGGGACGCGCCGCCGGCGAGGGCGGCCAGGGCTGCGGGGATGATGCCGTGCCCGTACCCGTCGGCCTTGACGATCGCCATCACCTCTGCGCCCGCGGCCTTCTCGCGGAGGACGCCGACGTTGTGGCTGATCGCCGCCAGGTCGACGTGCGCTGTTGCGGGGACGTTCACCATGGGTTCCAGTGTGGCAGCCACCAGGGTGAGCTCCGGCCATCCGCGCGGCTGCGCCGTGCCGTCCCGCCGATCAGCCGTACACGGTCCGGAATGCGTCGGGCAGCGCGTACCCGACGTCGTACGCGCTGATCGGCGCCTCGCCCTCGCCGTACGGGTCGGCCGCCAGCCGCCCGGCCAGGCCGTGGAGGTACGCCCCGGCCGCCGCCGCGTCGATCGCCGCCAGGCCGTCGGCCAGCAGCGCGCCCGTGAGGCCGGACAGCACGTCCCCGGTGCCCGCCGTCGCCAGCCAGGGCGTGCCGGTGGGGTTCACCCGCACCGGCCGGTCCACCTCGGCGATGAGTGTGGTGGAGCCCTTGAGCAGCACGGTCGCGTTCAGCTCCTCGGCGGCGCGGCGCACGTGCTCCAGCCGCCGCGCCTCGACCTCGGCGGCGTCGGTGCCCAGCAGCCGGGCCAGTTCGCCGGCGTGCGGCGTCAGCACGGTCGGCGCGGTCCGCCAGAGCAGGTCACGCCGCCGGGACAGGACGGTCAGCCCGTCGGCGTCGACCAGCACCGGCACGTCCGTGGCGAGGACCTGGGCGAGCAGCGCCTCGGCCCGCTCGTCGGTGCCCAGCCCCGGCCCGGCCACCCAGGCCTGCACGCGCCCGACCTTGTCGGTCGAGTCGCCGATCACCGTGGTGACGGCCTCCGGCCAGCGGTGCCGGACCAGCTCCACCGGGTGCTCGGAGGACGCGAACCGCACCATTCCCGCCCCGCCGCGCACCGCCCCGCCGACGGCCAGCACGGCCGCCCCGGTGAAGGTCTCGCTGCCTGCCAGCACCCCGACGACGCCCCGCCGGTACTTGTTCGACTCGCTGCTCGGGCGGGGCAGCCAGCCGGCGACGTCATCGGCGCGGGGCGAACAGACGTCCGGGTCGGGCAGGTACGGGCCGAGCCCGATGTCGACCAGCTCCACCACGCCCGCGCGCTCGGCGCCCGGGTCGATGAGCAGACCGGGCTTGTAGGTGCCGAACGTGACGGTCACGTCCGCCCAGACGGCCGGGCCGGCGACCTGCCCCGTGCTCGCGTCGATGCCGCTCGGCAGGTCGCAGGCCACGACCATGGCCTCACTGCCCGCCGCCCGGCGGGCCAGCCCGGCGTACGGCTCCCCCAGGCCGCCCCGGCCGCCGATGCCGAGCATGCCGTCGATGATCAGGTCGGCGTCGTCGATCTCCTCCGCGACCCGCGCCTCGTCGCCGGCGGGCATCGCCCGCCCGCCGACGGCGCGCAGCTCGGTGAGCCCGCCCTCGTGCGTCTTCGTCCCGGCGAGGATCGCGGTGACGCGCGCGCCGCGCCGGGCGAGGCCGGCGCCCGCGTACAGGGCGTCACCGCCGTTGTCGCCGCTGCCGACCAGCAGGACGACGTTCGCGCCGTACACCCCGAGACCCGCCTCTCCGGGCGCCCGCTCGCCGCGCAGGAGCCGGGCGCAGACCGACGCCAGGCCGGCCGCGGCGCGCCGCATGAGCGTCCCCTCGGGCAGGCGGGCCATCAGCGCCTGCTCGGCGGTCCGGACCTTGTCCACCTCGTGCGCGTACCGCATCACGCCCGCCTCCTCATCCGCCGATTCGCCCGTTCTCCGCTATCACGACCGCGACGGCGACGCCTCCGTCGTGGCTGAGTGACAGGTGCCAGGTGGTGATGCCCAGCCGGTCGGCCGCCTCCCGGACGGTGCCCGCCACGTGCAGGCTCGGGCGGCCGTCCTCGGCCCGGCGCACCTCCGCATCCGTCCACCGCAGCCCGCGCGGCGCGCCGAGCGCCTTGGCCAGGGCCTCCTTGGCCGCGAACCGCGCGGCGAGGGATCGGGTGGGCAGCCCCCGTTCGTGGTCGGTGAAGAGCCGGACGGCCAGGCCGGGCGTACGCTCCAGCGACCTGGCGAACCGAGCGACGTCCACCACATCGATCCCCACTCCGACGATCACCCGACCAGGTTTATCACCCCGGGCCGGCGCTGCTTCAGTGGACGTGGTCGACGGCGGGGGCGCCCGGGTGGTCGATCAGCCACTGGAGGCGCTCCCGGGGGTGGGCAGGATGTTGGCCACGAGGTTGACCTCGTTGACCTCCCGCCAGACCTTCTGCGCGTACGCCACCGCCTCGTCCGCGTCCACCCGCCTGTACGGGTGGAAGAAGGAGCGCTCGTCGGCGAAGACCGTGCGCCGCAGCGCGAAGAAGCGGTCGATGTACCACTGGCGGAGGTCGTTCACCCGCGCGTCGACGTACTCGAGATAAGGGCTCGGCATGCCGTCCCCATTAGGGATCACGGGGGAACACCTTAGCGTTGACTGAAGTTAACTTCGCGTAACCATTGCCGGAAACTGACGCAACGGGCGGCACTGGTCTACCCGCCTAGCTGGAGCCATTACGCTGGCGTGCCATGTGCGGAATCGTGGGGTACGTCGGGTCGCAGTCCGCTCTCGACGTCGTCGTCGACGGGCTCGCCAGGCTGGAGTACCGAGGCTATGACTCGGCGGGCGCGGCGGTGCTGGCCGACGGGAAGCTGACGGTCACCAAGCGAGCGGGCAAGCTCGTCAACCTGCGGGACGCCCTGGCCGAGAGCCCGCCGCCGCTGAGCCGTGCGGGCATCGGCCACACCCGCTGGGCCACCCACGGGCCGCCCAACGACCGCAACGCCCACCCGCACATCGACTGCACCGGCGCGGTGGCCGTCGTGCACAACGGCATCATCGAGAACTTCGCCGCCCTCCGCGTCGAGCTGGAGGAGCGCGGTCACGAGCTGTCCTCCGACACCGACACCGAGGCCGTGGCGCACCTCCTGGAGGAGGAGGTCACCAGGGGCGTCGGCCTCACCGAGGCCATGCGGCGGGTCTGCCGGCGGCTCGAAGGGGCGTTCACGCTGGTCGCCGTGCACGCGGGCGAGCCGGACCTCGTCGTCGGCGCACGCCGCAACTCGCCGCTGGTCGTCGGCGTCGGCGAGGGGGAGAACTACCTGGCCTCCGATGTCGCGGCGTTCATCGACCACACCCGGGAGGCGATCGAGCTCGGCCAGAACCAGGTGGTCGAGATCC
>JBJMIW010000029.1:0-4860 GCA_045806665.1 Actinoallomurus sp. | reverse complement strand
GACAGGTCCTGCAGGAAGTGGTGCTTGTTCGGCATCGACAGCCGCACCTCGGCGACGTCGGCGCGCGCGGCCAGCACCGCCTCGCCCATCGCGTACAGCGTCTGCTGGAGCGAGAGGCTGTATGTCCCGGCGAAGGCGTCCAGCAGCGCCCGGTGGGCCCGCGCGTACGACGCGCCGAAGGCGTCGTGCTCACCCCGGTGCCGCCACGCGGCGCTGACCTCGGTGGCCAGCACGCGGTCGCGGGTCGGCGGGAGGGTGGTGAACTCGTCCTCGATGAAGCCGTGGAACTCCGAGCCGGTGGAGTTCAGGACGGTCAGCCCCTTGAGCCCGGACACGACCGTGACGCCCTGAGAGGGTCCGTCATAGTGGACGACGCAGGTGCGGGTCTCGCCGCCCGACCGGACGAAGGAGTGCTGCTCCTCGTTGCCGCCCGGGATCCGGTCCCAGCCGTACTCCTCGACCTCGACCCGGGCATGGTGGACGGTCGGCTGTGAGTCGACGAAGTGCCGCGCCAGCAGCAGCGCGAACTCCTCGATCTCGGCGATGCCGTACTTGCGGGCGAAGGCGAACACCGTGTTCTTCTGGCTGTCGGTCGGCAGGACGGCCGCGTTGTCGCCCGACAGGTGCACCGCCTCCATGTCCCCGGAGAGGGAGACGCTGACGTTGCAGTCCTTGATGCGGTGGACCGGGCCGTCCCGGGTGATCCGGACGACGCGGGTCTCGGCCTTGCCGTACCTGTTCGGACCGAGCCGCACGGCTAGCTCCCTCGGTAGGTCGAGTAGGCGAACGGGCTGAGCAGCAGCGGGATGTGGTGGTGCCACTCGGGGTCGGTGATCGTGAACGCCACCGTGACCTCGGGGTAGAACGCGGAGAGCCGCTCGGTCTCGAAGATCAACCGATGGACGCCCGCGCCGGGGGCCGGCCAGTCGCCGAACCGCCCGTCGGCGTCGGTACGGCCCGTCGCGATGGGAGTCCAGGCCCCGTCGGCCGTGCGGCTCTCCAGCCGTACCGGCACGCCCTCGGCCGGCCGGCCCACCGCGGCGTTCAGTACGTGGGTGGACAGGGACATCTCAGCGGTCTCCTTCCGTGGCCAGCCTGACGAGGCGGAGATCGACGATCTTGGCCAGCTCGGCGCGGACGACCCGGCGCTCGGTGTCGACGTCGTGCTCCAGCCTGGCCCGCAACTCGGCGAGCATCTCGGTAGCGCTCCGCCCGGTCGCGCAGATCAGGAAGACATGGCCGAAAAGCTCCTGGTACGCGCGGTTGCCCGCGACCATCGCCCGCCGGATCTCCTCGGCGGCGAGATCCATCCCGGACTGCTCGCCGCGGGACCACCGGGCCTCGCGCCCGGCTCCGTCCGCCCGGTCACCGATCCGGGGATGGGCGGCCAGCGCCTCGAGGACGTCGTCCCAGTCGAGCTCGGCCAGGACGCGGGCGGAGGCGGCGCGCAGGGCGGTCAGATCGCCGTGGCGCGCCCCCGCGACCGTACGGGCCCAGCGGCGGGAGGCGCAGCAGGCGAGCAGGTCGGCCTCTTGGAGAACCGGCCCGCCCCGATCGGCCCCTGCCCCCACCGCGTCACCTCACCCGGTCGGCCTTCGCCTGTCCGGCAAGTACACACAGCGCGGTCTGGGTAGGTCGAGACGCAGGACATCCGAACCAGGGCCGCCCGCCTCCGCGGTATTCCGTAGGTTCCTCCAGCACCCCCGGTAGCGGAAGATCGACGAAGGGAGTCCGGTCATGCGGCTGCGGAGTCTCCTGACCATCCCGGATCTGCGGCTGGAACTGATCACCGGTCACGATGAGCTTGACCGGACGATCCGCTGGGTGGTCACGACCGATCTGAAGGATCCGGGCCGGTATCTCAGCGGCGGCGAACTGGTCCTGTCCGGCCTGGTGTGGCGGACCCGGCCCGCCGACACCGAGATCTTCGTCCAGGCCCTGACCCGGGCACGGGTCTCCGCGCTGGCCGCCTGGGACGCCGAGGCCGCCACCATTCCCGCCGACCTCATCGAAGCCTGCGACCGCCACGGCCTGCCGCTCTTCCGGGTGCCGGAGGACGTCGCCTTCGCCAGCGTCACCGAGCAGGTGATGCGGCGCCTGTCCACCGCCCGCGCCGCCGACCTGACCGCCGTCCTGGGCCGCCACCGCCGCCTGGTCGCGGGGGCGACCGACGGCGCCGGCCTCGGTCCCCTCCTCGATCTGATCGACCGTGACCTGGGCATGCGGTGCTGGGTCCTGGCACCGCCCGGCCGGCTGATCGCCGGTTCCCCTGACCTGCCCGGCGGACAGTCCCCCGCCGAGCTGGTCCGCGGCTTCCTCACCGCCGCCCGCCTGCCGGCCCTGCTCCCCGGCCGGGATCTGTCCCTCTTCGCCGTCGCTCCGGAGACCACCTCGCGGGTCGCCGACTGGCTCATCGTCTGCGAAGGCGACTGGACCGAATGGCCCGCCGAGCGCCGCGCGCTGTCCTCCGAGCTGACCGCGATCGTGGCCCTCGAACGGGCCCGCTCGGACGACGCATCGAGCGCGGGCGGCCGTCTGGCCGAGGAGCTCGTCCGCCTCATCCTCGCCGACGCCCCCGCCACGGAGATTCTCCCCCGCCTCGAACTGGCCGGGTTGGACGCGGCCCCCGCCATCACCGCCGTGGCCGCGAGCGCACAGGGCACCCCCCGGCCGGACGAGCTCCGCCGCATCTTCCGCGAGATCCTGCCCGCCGGGTCCGCCGTCGGCCTGCTCGGCGACGAGGTCGTCGGGCTGGTCCCGGCCGCCGGGCCCGACCACGACCTCGCCGGAGAGATCCGCCAGGCACTTCTGGTCCTGGCACCCGGGCTCACCGACGGTGGCCTGGCGGTCGGCGTCGGCGAGACCGCCGCCCTCGAGGGACTGCGCGGCGCCGTCAGCGAGGCCCGCCACGCCCGCGCGCTCGCCGCCAGGGCCGCCGAGGGCACCGGTCCGGTCCGCGTCGTCGGCCCCGATGCACTCGGCACCCACGCCCTGCTGCTGGCGAGCATCCCCGACGACATGCGGATCACCTTCCGGGAACGCCTCCTCGGACCGCTGCGCGCCTACGACGAGGCGCATCGCGCCGACCTGATCCGCACCCTGGAGACGTTCCTTCAGGTGTCCGGCTCCTGGACCCGGTGCGCCGACGCGATGCACCTGCACGTCAACTCGGTCCGGTACCGCATCCAGCGCATCGAGGAACTCACCGGCCGCGACCTCGCGCGCCTCGAGGACCGCGTCGACTTCTTCCTGGCCCTCCGCCTCCGCTGAGCCCTCATTAGGCTGGACCATGGCCGGTGGCGCGGGGAACCGCGCGGGATCACCGGCCGATCGGGGCGTCCTGGATGAGCAGGGCCGGCGTGACAGATCGTACGGGTGAGGGCCGACCTACCCGGGAGCTGCGTGTGCGCGGCGTCGCACTGCCGTCCGAGGAGACCGTCGAGTTCTGGATCAAGGACGGCACGTTGACCGCCGAGCCGGTACCCGGCGCGGTGACGGTCGTGGACGGCGGCTGGCTGCTGCCGGGCCTCGTGGACGCCCACACTCACCCGGGCGCCGAGCGACCGGGCGACCCGCTCGACGCGGCGCTGCTCCGCGAGCACGGCCGGCAATACGTGTCGGCGGGCGTCACCCTGATCCGGGTGCCCGGCTCGGCGGATCGGCTGCCGCGCTGGTTCGGCGCGGAGCCGGACCAGCCACGCGTCGTCTCGGCCGGTCGCTGGCTCGCGCTCCCCGGCATGTTCTACGACGGCTGGGCGCTGCGTGTCGACGAAGCGCGGCTGGCCGACGCGGCGGTGGCGGAAGCCCTCGCCTCCGGGGGCTGGTGCAAGGTCTACGCCGACTGGGTGGCCGACGAGCACGACCTCGACACCCCTCCCCTGCCCGCCGACCGGCTCGCCGAGCTGACCCGGCGGGTGCACGCCGTGGGAGGGCGGGTCGCGGTGCACGCGCAGACGGCCGACGGCGCGCGGGCCGCGGTCGACGCCGGAGTGGACAGCCTCGAACACGGCCTCGGGCTGGACCCGGCGCTCCTGGACCGGATGGCCGCGCAGCACACGGCTCTGGTTCCGACGTTCACCGTCTGGGACACCTTCGAGGAGGTCGCCCGCTCGTCCGAACGGCTCCGGAAGTGGTTCCGCGCCGCTCATGCCCGCCTGGGGCCCCTGGTGTCCGCGGCGTACGAGGCCGGCGTGACGGTGCTGGCCGGGACCGACAGCTACGGCACCGCGGTGCTCCCCCATGGAAAGGTGGCCGGTGAGGTGCGTCATCTGGCGGCCTCCCCCATCCCGCCCGCCGCGGCGATCGGTGCGGCCTCCTGGACGGCACGGTCCTTCCTCGGCCACCCGGGTCTTGAGCAGGGCGCCCCCGCGGACCTCGTCGCCTACGACCGCGATCCGCGTACCGACCTCGGCATCCTGGACACCCCCGCACGCGTCATCCACCGGGGCCAGGTCGTCCACTAATGCCGCAACGCAACCGACGAGCACCCGCCGCAGCGCCGGCGTGCGGCGCCGGCTCGGTGTTCGGCGTCGTGTACCCGGACTCGGCGGCGTGCTCGTCGAAGTTCAGGCCGATCGCGAACACCTGCCGTGGGGCCGGGGCGGGCGAGCCGAGAGTCGGCTTGTCGTAGCTCTGCCCGACCGGCAGGGCCGCCCTGCCGGCCCATTCGGTGAACTCGGCCCACCGCTGGTAGATGGCCTGTGGGTCCGAGCCGAACCGGCCACCGCTGGCGATCTCGACATCGATCGCCAGCCCGCCTTCGAGGATGGCGAGGCGGCCGCACAGATTCGCGATACGCACGTCAGCTCCAGGGTGCTCGCGCCGGTCACAGCTCGCCGGCGATGAATTCGGTGACCAGGT
>JBJMIW010000028.1:0-19435 GCA_045806665.1 Actinoallomurus sp. | reverse complement strand
GGCTGGCCGTCCAAGGAATCGTGCCCGCTGTTTCGGGAGATCCTCGACCTGTCGCAGACGGACGACGAGCGGAAATTTCTGCACACCTACATGCGCTATGTCAGGGATCGCGAATTCCCGATGCTCTTGCCTCAAGCACGAATTGGCATCACCGACCGCAGGCGCGCTGATTTCGTTGCCTTTGTTCCCCTCCATTTCTGGAAATTCAAGTGGTTTGTAATTGAATTGGACGGTGGACATCGAGAGGAGCAACAGGCACAGGACAAGCTGCGCAATAAGTATTACGAGGAGCACGGGTACGAAATCATTTCGCTCCGTCCGGGTGTGAAGGGTTATTTTGAGGAGGCGCGCTCCCTCATCGAAAGATTCGATGTGCTGATGGCACTCGCGGACACCGATGCAGCCGACCTGGCCGTCGAGGCGCGAGTCCTGCACTTTGATCCCGGAATTCCCTTCTGATGCGTGCGCCGCCGGCGCCCCCGCCGGCGCATGCTGATCCCGTCACCGACTTTGCGCGCGCCGTCGGCGCCGGGGCGATCGTCGCCGGCCCGAGCGTTCGCGCCAGCGCCAGGCGGCACCTGGCCGACCTCGAGCTCGGCGCCGGTCGGGGCTGGCGCTTCGACACGGAGCGCGCCTCGCGGGCGCAGCGATTCTTCCCGGCGATCCTGCGGCTGAACAGCGGCAAGTTCGAAGGCCTGCCCTTCGTGCTCGCGCCCTGGCAGGCTTTCATCGTTGGCAGCCTTTTCGGCTGGGTCGCCACGGCCGACGCGCGCCGGCGCTTCCGGGTTGCCTACGTGGAGACCGGGAAAGGGAGCGGGAAAAGTCCCCTTGCCGCCGGGGTTGGGCTGTTGATGCTGATCGCCGACGGCGAGGCCCGCGCCGAGGTCTATGCCGCGGCATCGAAGCTCGACCAGGCGCGCGTTCTATTCCGCGACGCGGTGGCCATGGCCACGATCTCGCCGGCACTCAAGGAGCGCCTGCGCGTGATCGGTGGCGGCAACCCGTGGAACATCGTGTTCGGCGATTCGTACTTCCGCCCGATCGCCTCCGACGAGAAGCAGTCCGGCCCGCGGCCGCACGGCGCGCTGGTCGACGAGCTGCACGAGCACCGCAACTCCGACGTCATCGACATGCTGCAGGCCGGCGTCAAGTTCCGGGAAAACCCGCTGCTGTTCGCGATCACGAACGCCGGGGTGGACCGGACGTCCGTCTGCTGGCAGTACCACGAGCACGCGCGCAAGGTGGCCGACGGCACGCTGGAGGACGATAGGTTCTTCTCCTACCTGTGCGACCTGGACGAGGGCGAGGACCCGCTCGAGGACGAGGCGTGCTGGATCAAGACCAACCCATCGCTCGGGATCACGATCCAGCCGGACTATCTGCGCGACCAGGTGCGCGCCGCGCGGCAAATGCCGGCCAAGGAGAGCAAGGTCCGCCGGCTGCATTTCTGCCAGTGGGTGGACGCGGCCTCGCCCTGGATCTCGGGCGAGGCGTGGCGCGCCTGCGAGCGCGAGCGCGCTCCCGACGCCGACGCGCTCGAGATGTTCGCCGAGCGCGAAGTGATCCTCGCGGCCGACCTATCCGCCACGACCGACCTCTCGGCGCTTGCCATCGTGGCCGACCATGAGGAGGGCTGGATCGACGCGGCCGTGGAATTCTGGACGCCGGGCGACACGCTGGCCGCCCGCGCCGAGCGCGACGCCGTGCCCTACGAGCTCTGGCGCGACCAGGGCTGGCTGAACGCCCTGCCCGGCCCGACGGTGGACTATGCGCACCTGGCGCGCCGGATCGACGAGCTCGTGAAGTTGCTGCGCGTGCGCGCGCTCGTCTTCGACCGCTACAGAATGAGTTTCCTCAAGCGCGAGCTGGATGAGCTCGGCCTGGCGCTGCCGCTGCTGGAGCACCCGCAGGGCTTCGTCAAGGTGAAGTCCACGGCCCTATGGATGCCGCAATCGATCAACGCGCTGGAGGCGGCCGTCCTCGAGCACCGCCTGCGTGTGCAGCGCAACCCCGTGCTCACCTGGAACAGCGCCTCGGCCGTCGTCGTGAAAGACGAGCAGGAGTCCCGAATCTTCTCCAAGCGCCGCTCTACCGGGCGCATTGACGGGATCGTCGCGCTGGCCATGGGCGTCGGTGCGGTCACGGCGCCGGCCGAAGTGATCGATGTCGAGACCTGGATTGCGTGATGGTCAGGCACCAGATCCAGGGCACGGGCGGCGTGCGCGACCGGCGCCCGCGCCGGGTGCGCGACCTGGCCGGCGGCCGCTGGCTCGCTGCGCCGGCCACCGAGCTCGAGGCGCCGGTGTGGACGAAGGACCGCGCCGCGGCGGCACTGTTCCTGCCTGTGGTCGGCTGGCGCCAGGTCGACCTGCTGCACGACACCCACGGCATCCAGGCCGAGCTCGACTGAAAGCACGAGCGCGCCGAGCGCAGAATGCCGAAATCGGCATAGAAACCCGGAAAAATGGGCACTGTCGTGCGGAAAACGGCACAATCGCGCTTGCATGACGAACACCCGGAACCGACCGGGAATCGACGAGCGTAAATCCGGCCAGGCGGCGCCCTCCCCGCGCCCAGGCAACGGTGGACCGTCCTCCCCCCCACGGAGGCCCACCGATGCCGACCCTCCTCGCGCCGCTGCGCGCCCGCCCTGCTGACGGGCTCGTCCACAAGGATGCCGGCGCCGCCGGCGTTCGTCCCATCCTGAAGACCGGCTTGCCCGGCGTCACCCTCAAGGGCAAGACGCCCGCCGGCGCCTGGCGCTTCGTGATCTCCAGCGAGACGCGCGACCTGGCCGGCGACATCGTCGTCCAGGCTGGCCGCCAGGACGTCTCCGAGCGCATCCCGGCGCAGGTCGACCATTCCGGCGAGCTGCGCGACCTGATCGGCTACTGGACGAACATCCACACGAAGGACCTGCGCACGTTCGCCGACCTCGTGCTCCTCGAGACGGGGCTCTCGCCGGCCGCGGACATGGTGCGCGCGCTGCTCGAGGCGGGCGTGCGCATGGCCAGCTCGATCGGCTTTCAGTCGATCAAACGCGAATGGATCCGCGAACCCGACACGGACGAGGGCCGGATCACTGGCATCCGCTTCCTGCGCTGGGTGCTCCTCGAGGCCTCGATCGTCGTCGTGCCGGCCAACCCCGAGGCCCTCTCGACCGCCAAGAACCTACTTCCGGCCGCGGCGCGGGCCGGGCTGGACGAGTTCGTCCGGCGCCTGTCGCGCCCCCCCATCTCGCCCTCTCGTGCGGCTGCCGCCGCGGGCACCCCCACGAGGACCGCTGCCATGACCATCGCTGAACGCATTGCCGAAGCCCGGCGCCTGCTCTCCGAGCAACGCGCCGCCCTGACCGCCGCCCGCGAGCGGCTCGCCGAGGATGACTCGGACGAAGAGCTCGGCCTCGAGGTCGAGCGCCTGGTGGAGGACACGGCGCGCACCGAGCGCACGCTGCGCCGCCTGGGCGACGAGCAGACCGAGGTGGGCCGCACCGCGGCGCCCGCGGGCACCGTGCGCTCGAGCGGCGGGCGCTCTGTTGTCTCGATGGCCGCCACCGAGGTGATCGACGTCGAGGGCCGCCCGGTGCGCACGCCCGCGCGCCAGGCGCCGGCCGTCATCGCGCGGCGCGGCGACCCGACCCCGAGCGCCGACCTGGTCGTGCGCGCGGCCCTGTGCGCCTACGAGGCGTTCGTGATGCGCGAGTCGATCGACAGCGTGCTCGCGCGGCGCTATCCGGGCGACGACCCGACGCGCGCCGTCACGGACATGTTCACGCGCGCGGCGCAGAACCCGGCCCTCACGACCGTCGCGGGCTGGGCGGCCGAGCTCACGCGCGATTCGTTCGGCGCGTACATGGACCTGCTCGCCCGCAAGTCCGTCGTGCCCAACCTGCCGCTCCAGCGCATGGACTTCAACGGGACGTCCAAGATCACGATTCCACGCCGCAATCGCGCGGCGACGCCGAACCTGGCCGCCGCCTTCCGCCGCGAGGGCGCGCCGATTCGCGTTGGTGCCATCTCGCTCGGCTCGGCGGTCATGACGCCCAAGTCGATGGCCATCATCTCGACGTTCAGCAACGAGCTGTTCGCCCAGTCGACGCCCAACATCGAGCAGATCATCCGCTCGGCCATGATCTCCGACACGGCCGAGGCGCTGGATACGATCTTCCTCGGCACGGGCGCCGGCACGGTGGGGCTGCAACCGGCCGGCATCCGCAACGGCGTGGCCGCCCCCAATTCGGCGGCCTCTGGCGGCACGACGCCGGCCAACGTGCTCGCCGACATCAAGGGCCGCGCGGCGCAGCTGGCCGCCTCGGGCTACGGCGAGTCCCCGGTCTGGGTCATGAACACGCAGCGGTGGATCTCGGTCAAGCTCATGCAGAACGCCATGGGCACGCCGGCGTTCCCCGAAGCCTCGGCCAACGGCACCCTCGCGGGCTATCCGGTCGTCGACTCGCTGAACGTGCCGGCCGACATCGTGATCCTGGTGGACGCCGCCCTGATCCCGTTCGCGGGCGGCGCGCCGATGTTCAACGGCACCGACGTCGCGACCATCCACGAGGAGGACACGACGCCGCTGCCGATCTCCACGGCCGGCACGCCGAATGTTGTCGCAGCGCCGGTGCGCTCGCTCTGGCAGACCAACGCCTCGGGCGTGCGCGCCATCTGGGAGATCGACTGGGCGGTCGCCACCGACCCGAACGCCGGCGCCGTGCAGGTGATCACCGGCGTCGCCTGGTAAGGGCTCGAGAGGTTTCCCGCTCCCGCAGTTGTCAAGGGAACCGGCCCGCCCGCTGTCTCCTCCTCCTTCAAAGCGTGGCGGGCCGGACTTTTCCAAGGAGGTTTTCATGGTCACGCGAATCTGGGCACCGGATCCCCTGGACGAGCTCGGCGGGCGCTCCGGGCTCGTCGATCTCGACGACGACGAGCTCGCCGCCTCCCTCATCACCTCGGGCAAGGCCAACGATCCGCGGGACGGCGCGTTCGCGATGCGCCATCCCGGCGCCGACTACGTGGCACCCACCGCCGGCGAGCCGAGCTCCACCGAGGCCGGGGCGAGCTACTCCACGCGCGACGCGAAGCCCGCGCGCCGCCGCGGCAAGGCGGACGAATGACCGACACGCCGGTCGCGACGCGCCCCCGGGGCTTCCTGGGCCTCGCGCGCGCGGCCGCACAACGCATCGCGCGCTCGTGGCCCTGGGGCACCGAGGGCGCCTGGCGTGGACCCTTCGCTGGCATCGGCGAGCAGGGCCACTCCTTCGAGCTCGGCCGCCTCGAGGACGGCTGGCAGCGCAACCTCGCGATCCCCGGGCCGGCCAGCGCGCGATTCATCCCCGCGGCCTACGCCTGCGTCATGGCCAACGCGCGCGCCATCTCCCAGTGCTACCCCGCGCACAAGCGCCGCGATGAGCGCGGCCGCATCGAGACGGTCACGACCTCGGCCGCGTCGCGCGTGCTGCGCAAGCCCAATGGCGTCGAGACCTGGCCGCAGTTCATCCTCAACCTCGTCGCCGAGCTCCAGTTCGACGGCAACGCCCTGGCCGTGGCCACGCGCAGCGGCCGCCAGGAGGTCGAGGCCCTCTGGCGCCTGCCGCGCTCGGCGTGCGCCCCGCTCGTGGCCGCGGACGGCTCGGTGTTCTATGACATCGGCGTCAACGAGCTGGCGCCCGACTCCGCCCAGGCGCGCGTGCCGGCCGCCGACGTCCTGCATGCGCGCATGCACTGCCCGCGCAACCCGCTGCTGGGCGAAAGCCCGATCACGGCCGCGGCGCTGGCCGCCGGGATCAACGTCGCGCTGTCCAAGTCGCAGCTCGCGTTCTTCTCGAACATGAACCGCCCCTCGGGCGCCCTGTCGACGCCCAACGTCCTCAACTCCGACCAGGTCGACACGCTGCGCCGCAAGATCGACGAGCAATCGAAGGGCTGGCACCAGGGCGGCCTGCCGATCCTCTCGGCCGGGCTGAAGTTCGAACCCTGGGGCGTCAACTCGGTGGACGCGCAACTGATCGAGGCGCAGCGCCTGTCGATCGAGGACATCGCGCGCGTGTACGGCGTGCCCCTGCCCGTCATCGGCGACCTGTCCAAGGCGACGCTGCAAAACGTGGAGCAGCTGGCCGGCATGTGGCTCGCCATCGGCCTGGGCGCCCTGCTCGAGAACATCGAGCGATCACTGGATGCCCTGTTCGGCCTGCCCGCCAATGAGTGGATCGAGCTCGACACGGCGGCGCTGCTGCGCACCGACTTCGCGGCCCGCGTGGACGGCCTGACGAAGGCGATCCAGGGCGGGCTCATGACGCCCAACGAGGCGCGAGCGCGAGAGTCGCTCTCGCCCGTGCCCCACGGCGACCGGGTCTATGTGCAGCAGCAGATGGTGGAGCTCGGCACGAAGCCGCCCACCCCGCCCCCGCCCGCCCCGCCCGCCCCGCCCGCGCTGCCGCCGGCGGGCAACGACGACACCAACGACGACGAGGAGGATCCGAGCGCGGCCCGCTCGCACGCCGACGAGCTCGAGCACTCGATCGCACAGGTTATCCACACGCTCACCGACGCCGAGACGCTAGCCCTGCTGCGCCGCTCGGTCACTGAAACGGAGCGCGCGATCGAGCGCGCCAAGACGGGGGCTCGCGCACCATGAACGACGCCTCGGACTTCCTTCGCCTGATCGGAACCTTCGTGGCCGAGGAGGTCGAGAAGCGCACCATCCCCGGCGCGCCCGGCGCGCCCGGAGAGCGCGGCGAACCCGGTCCACCGGGGAACCCCGGCGAGCCGGGCTCCCCCGGTGCACCAGGCGAGCGCGGCGAGCGCGGCGCGGACGGCGCCGGCCTCGAGGCGCTGGCCTGGGTGCCGGGCACGATCTGCCGCGAGGGCGCCTGCGTGCAGCATCACATCGGGCAGACGTTCCGCGCGCTGCGCGACACAGCCGAGGAGCCGGGCTCGGGTGACGCCTGGACGCGCGTAGGCTCCGGTGGCTTCCGCCTGGCCGCCCCTTGGGTCGAAGGCGCGTCCTACGTGGACGGGGATCTCTTCGTCCGGGACTTCGGCCTGTTCCTGCAGTGGAAGGGCGAAGCGGCGCTGCTGGTCGGCCGCGGCCCGCGCGGCGAGCGCGGCATACGCGGCGAGCACGGCGACCCGGGGCGCCCCGGGCGCGACGGCGCGACGCTCGTGGGCGTGGAGCTGCAGGGCGCCCGGCTCACGCTGTCCTGGCGCGAGGGCAATGCCGCGACGCAGCACGACGCCGCCGCGGACTTCGCCCCGCTGCTCGAGCGCACGGTGGAGCGCGCGCGCACCGCCGGCGAGGAGGCTGGGCGCGCCGTCGCGGCGCTGCCTGTGGGCGCCGTCGTCGACTCGCCGCTGACCGAGGACGTCTGGAGCACGCTACGCGGGCGCGACGCATCGAAGTGGATCCCGTGCGACGGCCGCCCCCTGCCCTCGGGCACGCGCTACGGCGCCGCGGCGCATACGACGATCGCGCCGAACCTGCACGCGGGCAACGGCCTGCGCCGCTACCTGCGCATCGATTGAAGGGGCCCGCACCATGCCCGACTCGATCGACCGCACGACCCTGCCCGCCGCCTTCCTGCCGCTTGCGAAGGCGCAGTCAATAATCGAGCACGACCGCGACGACGCGCTCGTGACAGAGCACCTGGCGCAGGCCATCGACGACGTCGAGCGGCTGACGAACGCCTGCATCTTCGAACGCGAGACGGAGATGGAAGGCGACCAGCTCGGCGACCCGGTGCTCGCCTGGGCGACGCCCACCGCGCGCAACTGGCTCGCGCTGCCCTTCAACAACGTGAGCGCGCTCGTCGTCACCGACGCCATGGGCGTGGACGTCTCCGCGGCCTACCGCATCAAGCAGCGCGATCTGGGCGGCGTGGGCACGGCCTGGCTGCAGGGGCCGGACGTCGCGCCTCTCGCGCCGACCCTGTTCGCGTTCACGGCCGGCATGGCCACCATCGACGAGATCGCGCCGGCGCTGCGACGCCTCATCCTGCGCCGCGCCGCGGCGCTCTACGAGTTCCGCGAGGCGGCGCTGCCGCTCACCGCCGACGACCTGGCCCGCGAGCCCGCCCTGTGGCGGCCCGACCTATGAAAGCCGGCCAGCTTCGCCGGCGCATCCGCCTGGAGCGCCCGCAGACCGTGGCCGACGACTTCGGCGCGCCGGTCAAGTCCTGGGCGCTCGTGGCCGAGGTGGCCGCCGCCATCGACTCCATCTCGGGGCGCGAGTTCTTCTCGGCCGACCGCGAGCTCGCCGACGCGACCTGGCGCCTGACCGTACGCGCGCTTCCCGGGGTGACGCCCGAGCCGGACTGGCGCGCCACCGACATCGATTCCGGGCAGATCTTCGACGTTCGCGCCGTCCTGCCCTCGCACGTGCGCGACGTCCTCACCATCGCCGCCGCGAGCGGCTCAACGGAACCCTGAACCCCCGGAGGCCATCATGGCAAAAGTCAAGTCTGCTGCGCACCTGTACCTGTCGCCTGCCGGGTACGACCCGACGAGCGCGACCAACATGCTGGCCATTACCAGCATCACGGCCGCGAAGCCGGCCGTCGTCACGGGCACGGCCGCCCTGCCCACGGGCCTGGCCGCGGGCGCGCTCGTCTCCTTCGAAGGCACGGGCGCGACCGACTTGGACGGCACCGCCTGGCGCATCACCAACATCAACGTCGCGACCAAGACGTTCACGCTCGTGGATTCCGACCGCGCGGGCAAGACGGCCGTCGGCGCGAAAGGCACCTATCAGGCCTTCGACGATACGTCGAACCTCATCTCGGCCTGCCTCGCGAACATCACCGTGAGCGGCCAGGCGCCCGACTCGATCAACATGGACGACATGTGCGGCACGGCCACAGTGCTCGGCGATCCGAAGCCGCCAAGCTTCACTTACCAAGGCTTCGTGGACAACGAGTCAGCAGGCTTCAAGAACCTGGTCCGGGCCTCGCTCGAGTCGCCGAAGTCCCCGCGCGTGCTGCTGATCGACTACGGCGACGCCGTGGGCTACATCTTCGGCCCCGCCGAGATCGGCGAGATGACGGTCACCGCGGCCGTCGGGGGCGGCCTGCAGTTCTCGGGCTCGGGGATCTTCACCGAGGTGCCGACCTACTCCTGGGCGCTCGGACCCGAGCCGGTGGCCGCATGAGCTACGCCCTGCAACGCCTGCCGATCTCGGGCAAGCCGGGGCTGGCGGCGATCTTCCCCGGCTCGACGCTCGAGCTCTGCGAGATCCCCTTCGGCCCGCTGTCGGACGTCTGGGGCGAGGCGCGCCGCATGAAGGCCGGCCAGCCGCAGCTCGTGCTGGCAGCCTCGCTCCATGTCGACGGCCAGCCGATCGGCTACACGGGACTGCGCGAGCTCCCGGGGCGGCTGTTCAAGGAGTTGGCCGAGCTCGCCCTCGAGGCCATGGCCCTGCACGGCATGGGCATGAAGGCGGCCGGCCCCGACGACGAGGACGACGACGACGGCAACGGCGACGCCCCGCCGGTGGCGCGCGCCGGCACGAACGGCGCCGCCACCGAGGAGACTCTCGCGGGGGAGTCGAGGACGAGGCCGCAATGAGCGCACGGCAGGCCCGCCTCGTCTTCTCGCTCGCCGCGCGCCTGGGTCGTACCGCCGTGGAGCTCGAGGCGCTGTCCGCGCGCGAGGTCGGAGGCTGGATCGATCACTTCCGCGCCGTCGACGCGGGCTCACCCGGCGACGGCGCCAACGACGGCGCGATCGACCTGGCCACGCTCGACCGCGGCGCGCTGCGCTCCATGTTCCACCGCTGAAAGTTTCCCGTGAAACTGGCCCGGCTCACCGACCCCATGCCCCTGCCTGCGACCGAGCAGGAGGTCGTGGTGGCGCTGGCTATGGCCATGGCACCCTGCCCGGTCTGGTGGGGCTATGCGCCGGCCGAGGACGTCGAGACGCCTCCCTCGCTGCCGCTCGTCGTCGTCGTGCGCTCGTCGGCCATCGTGCGCACCGACTGGGCGGACATGTGCGAGGAGCCGCCCGCCGACGCAACGCCGGCCGACCTGACGCTTCAAATCCGCGCGTGGCATCCCAACTACGGCGAGGCGCGCGCGCTGCAGCGCAGCATCCGCGCGACGCTGCGCTCGCTCACCGGCTGGGCCGAGCAGGGAGAGTTCGACGTCCGCGACGGGGACTTGCGCGCCTGGGTCATCTCTTCGGACTGGCTCGCGGTCGCGGCCGTGCTGGACTGAGGGGGCACGCGTGGCCCTCGTCATCCCCCGCTCGAAAGTGGTCGACCTCGGTGGCGGCCAGGCGGGCCTGCGCGTGACGCTGCGCCAGGAGATCAACGCGCAATCGCTCGAGGACGTCCGCACCATCCTGCGCGAGACGACGCTGCGCGATACGCAGCAGCAGATCAACATCGGCAACCCGCCGCAGCTTGCCGAGGTGGACGGGCTGTCAGGCAAGCAAGTGACCCAGGCCGAGAAACGCACGGTCGTCATCTTCGGCGCCACGCTGGCCGCCGCCGCAATGCGCCTCGTCGAGTCCGCGCTCGCGAATGCCATCGCACGCACGACGACGGCGCGCTCCGGGGCGCTGTCGGACATCACCGGGCACTGGCAGTGGCAACTCGTGACGAAGGGAGGCTCTCGGCGCGTGACGAGCGCGAACCCGCCCGCTGCGCTCGCGATCTCCGACCGGCTCATCCTCATGCCGCAGGGCGTGCCCTACACCACGAACGTGAACCAGGCCGTGGATCACAAGCTCGTGCGCAACAACCAGTCAATCTCGCGCGCGGGCACGCTCGTGCGCCGGCGCAAGGTCAAGGCGAAGGGCAAAGGCCCGGACGGTCCTGGCGGGTTCCTCGAGGCGGCGGCGGCGAGTCTCAAGTCCCGCTCCGACTTCAAGCAGTTCCTGGTGTACGTCGCCTTCACGAAGCGCCACAAGGTTCCCGGCGAGAAGTCACAACGCTACGGCTCGCCCATGATCGTGATCCGTCCTCGCCTGCTCGCCGGGCGCCGCAAGGGTTGATGCCATGGCCGACGCGATCGAGCGCCTGTACCGCCTGTCCGTCGACGCGACCGGGGCGGTGGCGCAACTGCAAAAGCTCAACGGATCGGTGGACGCTGCCGGGGCGAAGTTCGACAAGCTCGGCAGCACGCTGAAGACGGCCGGCACCGCGCTCGTGGGGGCGTTCGCCGTGCGCGAGGTCGTCGCCGGGTTCCGCGCCATCGTCGACAGCATGGACGACATCGTGGACACGGCGCAGCGTGTCGGGGTGGCGGCCGAGGATCTCCAGGCGCTGCAGCATGCGGCCGAGATGTCGGGCTCCAGCGCCGACGAGCTCAACCGGGGCATGGAGCGCCTGGCCGCGAACATGCAAGAGGTCGACACGGCCACCTCGAGCAGCGCGAAGGCGCTGCGGGCTTTCGGCGTCACGGGCGCCGACTCGTCCACCCAGGCGCTCGCGAAGATCGCCGACGCCTTCGCGAAGCTTCCCGACGGCGCCCAGAAAACGGCGCTCGCGCTCGACATCTTCGGCAAGGCGGGCGCGAAGCTCATCCCAACGCTGAACGGCGGCAGCGCCGGCCTGGCCGAATTCGCGAAGGAGGCCAAGGCACTCGGGATCGTGATCGGCGGGCCGGCGCTCGATGCCGCGGCGCACTTCAACGACCAGCTCGACCTGCTCGGCAAGTCCACGGCCGGCCTCGCGCGGTCCTTCGTCGTGGGCCTGCTGCCGGCACTCAGCGGCATCGCCGCGGGGATCACGACCCTGACCCAGGATTCGGGCGGCCTGTCGGGGTGGGGCAAGAAAGTGGGCGACGAGCTCGTCGGCCTGGCCGCGACGGCCACGTTCCTGTGGAACGCGCTCGAGAAGGTCGCCGCGGGGATCAAGTTCGCGACATCCATGAAGAGCATGTCGGAGTCCATCAAGGACTTCGACAAGGCCATGGCCGCGGCCGACAAGCGCACGCACGACTCGCTCGACGCGATGGTGGACGAGATCGTCAAGGCGTCGCTGGTCATGAGCGGCCACGGCACCACGACCAAGAAAACCGCGGCCGAAACCGCGGCCGCGGCGAAAGCCGCGGAGGAGCTCGAGAAGCGCCTGAAGGACCAAGGCACCGCCGCCAAGGGCACGACAAAGCAGATCGACCTGGCCGCCGAAGCCTACAAGCACTTCCAGGAAGCGGTTGGGCGCGACGCGCGCGAGGCGGGCGACTCCCTGGGCGCAGCCGAGAAGGCGGCCAAGGAGGCGGGCGCAGCGTTCGCCAAGACGCCCGAGGGCCAGCGCGTCAAGCTCTGGGACGAGCAGACCCAGGCGGCCGAGAAATACGCCCTGACGCTCGGCGACACGGCGACGCAGCAGCAGATCTGGCGGCAGATGCTCGAGTCCGGCACCGAGGCGGAAAAGGCGTATGCGCAGGAGGCCCTCAACGCCGGCGCCGCCACCACCGTGTTCGTCGAGGAAACGAACAAGGGTCGCACCGAGCTCGACGCCTTCTCGGACGGCTGGGACAGCTTCGCCGACGCGCTGGCCAGCGGCTCCGTCACGGTGGCCGAGGCGTTCAGCGGCATGGTCAAGTCCATCATCGCCGACCTGCTCAAGATCTGGGCGCAGCGATTCATCATCGAGGCCATCTTCGGCAAGGGTGCGGGCGCCGGCGGCGTGAAGACGCAGGCGTTCGGCGGCGTGTTCGACCGCGGCCAGGTCGTCCCCTTCGCGCTCGGTGGCATCGTCTCCTCGCCGACGCACTTCCGCATGGCCGGCGCCCGCGTGGGGCTCATGGGCGAGGCCGGCCCCGAGGCCATCATGCCGCTGGCGCGCACGGGCGACGGATCGCTCGGCGTGCGCGCGGCCGGCGGGGGTGCGCTGAACGTCGCGATCCACAACTACACCGACGCCAGCGTGAGCGCGCGGCGCAACTCGTCCGGCGACCTGGAGGTCATCATCGAGCAGACCAAGAAAGCGATTGCCGCGGACTTCCGCCGCGGGGGCAACGACATCGCCCGATCGGCTGAAGGCGCCTGGGGGCTGACGCGGGGCGCCGCCGCGGCGTTCTAGGCCATGCCCACGACCGGCGCCTCGATCGACCTTGCCCGCGTCTGGGCGAGCGCGCCGGCCGGTGTCGACCTCTGGCCGACGCTCACGCTTGAACACCCGGAGTGGGACGCGCCCTACTACCTCACGAGCGCGCCGGTCGCCTTCACGGCCCGGCTGGAGTCCGGCGAGACGATCACCTACCTGCCCTTCCCGTTTTCCGTCGTGCTGCCGAGCGTGGACGGCGCCGGCCAGCAGGACCTGCAGGTCACGCTCACGAACGCGGACCCGCTGATCAATGCTGCAGTGCAGCGCGCGCACGCCGACCCGACGGAGCGCATCACGGCGACCTATCGCCTCTACCTGTCATCGCTCGGCACGACGCAGACCCCGCAAGCGCCGCCCCTGCGCCTCGCGTTCGACACGATCCAGATCACCGAGGAGGCCGTCGCCGGCGTGGCCGGGCGTTCGGACGTCCTCAACCGGCGCTTTCCCGGCGTGTGGTACGACGTCGCGCACTTCCCGGGGCTCGACCGATGATGGCAGCCCCCTTCCGTCCGCCCTGGCGCGCGATCGACGTGGCGCTTTCCGAGCTCGTGGGTCGGCCCTTCTCGCGCGGCGCCCGCGGCCCGGCGGCCTTCGACTGCTGGGGCCTCGTGCTCGAGGTGCGCTCGCGCTTGGCGCTGCCGCTGCCGCCGGACTTCGCCTCGGGTGAGCTGGCGCGCGAGACGGTGCACGCCCTGTTCCTCACCGAGCGACCCGAGGGCTGGCGCCGCGGCGACCTGACGCTCGGGGGCATCGTGCTGGCCACCGACGCAGCGCACGCCGGCATCCACCTGGCCGGCAAGATCCTGCACGCGAGCCGGCGCGGGGTCGTCGCGTGGTCCCTCGGGCACTGGTCGGCCAACTTCGGCGCGCTCGAATGCTGGGAGGCCGTCTAGATGGCTGACGTCCTCGTCATGTTCAACCCGCTAGACCCATCGCGCCGGCGGCGCTATCAAATCGCCGACGGCGTGCCCCTGCTCGCGTGGATCGACGCGAACGAGCCGGCGCTCGGCACGTGCGAGCGCGCCGTATTCGTCGACGATCACCCCTGCACCGACCCGACCTATCGCACGCACGCCGGCGACCAGGTGCTCGTCGCCTTCACGCCGGGCGCCGGGGTCAACATCGGCCTGCTGATCGTGCAGGCGCTCGTGTCCATGGCCATCGGCCTGGCGCTACAGGTCATCTTCGGAGCGAAGAAACCGGCCGCGGGCAACACGCCGCAGCCGTCGCAGGTCTACGGCATCGCACCGCCCCGCAACGCCGTGCGCCTCGGGCAACCGATCCCGGTCATCTACGGCAGCGTGATTTGCCTGCCCGACTTCGCGGCGCAACCCTACACGGTGTTCGAGGGCAACGAACAGTTCTTGCACGCGCTGCTGTGCGTGGGCCTGGGCGAATACGACTTCTCCGAGATGTTGCTCGGGCAGACCTCGGCGGCGACGCTGGATCCCGGGATCGTCAAGTGGGTCGTCTTCCAGCCCGCGGCGCACGGGGGAGCGTTCGGCGTGATCGAGGGGCAAACGGGCGTGCGCGAGAACGTCGTCACCTCGCCGGCCGTGGGCGACCAGGAGCTCGTCGCGCTGAACGCCGGCGGCGTGCTGGTGCCCTCGACCTGGTTCTGGTCGCTCTCCGGGTTCGCCCGCACGGCGGGGTTTCCCGGCGGGCTCGACCTCTCCGGCAAGTCCAGCACGGCCGCGAAGCTCGCCGCCCTGGCCGGCCTGGTGGGCCCAACCCCGGCGATCGGCACGGCCGTTTTCTGCACGCTGGGATTCGACGGATCGACCTACACCTCGGGCACCTACACGGTCAAGGTCTACGACTCTGCGCAGCAGCAGGAGCCGGGCGCCCTCATCCCGCCGCCGAGCTATTCCCAGGCCGGCCAGGAGAAGTGGCTCGGCTACTTCGCGACCTGCAAGCCGGGGCAGCACGGCTCGCTGCTCGAGCTCGACTTCGTCTTCCGGGGCGGCCTGTACACGGGCGACGCGAGCGGCAACCTGGCCAATTGCACCGTCTCGATCGCGATCGAGGCCCAGCCGATCAACGACGCTGGGGCGAACGCGGGCACGCTCCAGACGTTCACCGAGACCTTCGTCGCGAAGGACAACACGCCGCTGCGCTACACGAAGAAGTACACGGTGCCCTCGGGGCGCTACAAGGTGCGTGCCAAGCGCACGACCAATTCCGACCTCAAGGTCTCGACCGCCGACCACATCACCTGGGCCGGGCTCAAGTTCCAGCTCGACCCGCCGACCGTGGGCACGCCGGTCTATGGCAACGTCACCATGGTGGCGGTCATCATGCGCGCGACGAACGGCGTGGCCAGCGATGCGGCCTCGAGCATGCGGTTCCGGGTCACCCGCAAGCTGCCCCCCCTGGGCGTGGGCACGGCCGTGGCCACGGTCAACCCTGCGGACGCCTTCGTCGACGTCGTGGCAGCGGCCTACGGCGGCGCGCGGCCGGTGAACGGCGACGAGCTCGACCTGCCCGAGCTCACCGCCTCGCGCGCTCTCTGGGTGGCACACAACGGCTTTTCCGCCATCTTCGACCAGCCGTCGACCGTCTGGGAGGCGCTGGGCCTGACCGTGCAGACGGTGCATTCCGCGCCCCTGCCCGTGGGATCACGCATGTCGCTGATCCACGACAGCGCGCAGCCGGTGCGCTCGCAACTCTTCACGGACGCGAACATCGTCGCGGGCTCCCTCAAGGTCACCTGCCAGTTTGACCAGACCGGCACCCCGAAGGGCGTGCGCGTGAACTACCGCGACCCGCGAACGTTCTCGCCCGTCTCGCTGCTGGATCCGATCGACGCGCCCGACTACATCACGGTCGACCTGTTCGGCTGTACGTCCGGCACCGTGGCGCAGGAGCACGCCGACCTGACGACCTCGCGGCGCCGGCTGCAGCGCAAGATCATCGAGTTCGCCACCGAGCTCGAGGGGTTGAACGTGCTACCCGGCGACCGCATCGGCGTGCAGGCCGGGATGGTCGCGTGGGCGCAGGGCGCGCGCGTGGAGCGCATGACCGGCCGGACGCTGACGCTGGACAACGCGCTCGTCTGGACGCCTGCGGCCACGCACGCGGTGCAGCTGCGCGACCCGCTGGGCGTGCCTGTGCGCGTGGTCGGGGTCACGCGAGGGGCGAACGATCACGAGCTCGTGCTGCCAATCGATGCGCCGCTGGAGATCACCGGGACGATCGCGACGCAGGAGGCCACGGCGATTGCCTTCGGCGTGCAGGACGCCGAGGTGACCGACTGGACGGTGTCCAAGGTCACCCCGAGCGGCGACACGGTCACGATCGAGGCGGCGAACTACGACCCCGCGATCTATGCCGCCGCGGCCGCCTTCACGCGCGGCGAGCCGCTCGAGCTCGTCCCGGACAGCCTCGAGGAGTCGCTCGCGTGATCGACTACCCCGCCTCGCTGCCCTGCCCATCGAAGGGGGAAGGCTTCAGCGTGGGAGATGCGGCCGGCGTCGTGCGCTCACCGCTGGAGGCAGGCAACTCGCGCCAGCGCCGCATGCACCGCCTGCTGCCCGAGCAGCTCTCGCTGGTCTGGACGATCGACCAACCGAAGACCCTGGCCGCTTGGCTCGCCTGGGCGAACGTCTACGGCTGGGACTGGTTCATGCTCACCCTGCCCGGCCTCGCGGCCTCGCGCGCGGGCGCACGCACGGCGCCGATGCCCGTGCGCTTCGTCTCGGATGTTCAGCAGGAGTTCATGGGCGGCGCGGGCCTGTGGGTCTGGCGCGTGCGCGTGGAGGCTGAAGCGATGCCGAGCTCGGCCGACCTGGCGCTCGGGTGAGGCGATGCTCACCTATCCCGCCACCCTGCCCTGCGTCTCGCGCATCGACGGCCCGAGCGCGACGGCCTCCGCCGGGGCCGTGCGCACCCTCATGGAAGCGGGGAACACGCGCCAGCGCCGCCGGCACCGCACCCTGCCGCACCGCCTGGCGCTGTCGTTCGACATTGCGCAGTCCGAGCTCTCGGCGTGGATCACCTGGTGCAACGCAAACGCCTGGGCCGACTTCTTCCTGCTGAACCTGCCCGGGATCATCGCCTCGCGCGCCGGCGTGGACTCGGCGCCCGTGCCTGTGCGGTTCATCTCCGACATCACGCGCGAGCTCTGGCAGGGCCGTGGCCTGTGGGGCTGGCGCGCGCATGTCGAGGTGGAGTATCAGCCGAGCGCGGCCGACCTGGCGAGCGTGCCGATCGGCGACTGGATCATCGCGAACCTCGCCACGCAGGCGCAGACCTGGCCGGCGCCGTCGCGCGTGTTCGACTTCTCGCGCACGCCGCTCGACGCCGCGATCGCGTTCACGCGCGCGTCCACGGCCACCTACATCGACGCCGCCGGCCTCGTGCACGCGGCGGCCGTGAACGAGGCGCGCATCGAGTGCGACCCGATCACGCACGCGCCGCGCGGCCTGCTCTGCGAGGCGGCCGTCGCGAACGCCTGCCTTCAATCGCAGACGATGCTGACTGCCACCTGGTCGAAGCAACTGGGCACCTGCGCTGCCGTTGGCGGCGCGGCGCCCGATGGCACGGCGACCTGCACGGCCTTCGCCGAGGACGCGACCTCAGGCGGGCACTACCTGGGGCAATCGATCGCGGCGGTCACGGCGGCGCGCGCCTATACCCTGTCTGCCTTCGTCAAGGCCGGTGCGGGGGCCAAGCGATTCCCGCAACTGATCCTCACGGCGGCCGCCTTCGGCGCGACGATGCTGGGGTGCTTCGACCTGGTGGCGGGCACGAGCGTAACGTCCGGCGGCTGCACGGCCGACATGGTCGCCTTCGGCGGGGGCTGGTGGCGTATCTCGATCACGGCGACTTCGACCAGCGCGGTGGCGAGCAGCCTGCAATTCCGCTCATCGAACGCGCTGACCAGCGCGCCCGCCGCCTATGTCGGCGACGGCGTGAGCGCGCTGCAGTGGTGGGGCGCGCAACTCGAGCTCAACGCGATGGCGACGAGCTACATCCCGACAACGACGGTGGCGGTCACGCGCGCGGTGGACGTCGCGGCCGTCACGGGCGCCGACTTCTCGAGCTGGTGGCGCCAGGCCGAGGGCACGGTCGTCGTGGTCGGGCGCTCGTTCGACGCGGCCTCGGGCCTGTCGTCGCGCCTGTGGCAAGCACAAGGGCCGACGACGGCCGACGCGCTGCTCGCCTACCGCGCGAGTGTGGATTCAACGGCTCACTTCGACGTCGCTGCCAGCAGCGTGAACCAGGCCACCCTCAACGCCGGGCCGATGGCACTGAAGACGCAGGTCAGACTGGTGGCCGCCTACCGCGCCAACGACTTCGCGGCGCAGGCCGACGGTGGGGCCGTCGTGAAAGACACGGCCGGGATCGTGCCGGCTGTCGACCGGCTGAACATCGGATCGCGCGTGGCTGGCTCCGTCGCGCTGAACGGCACGGTGGCGTCCTTCACCTACTATCCGACGCGCGTGCCGCTGGAAGGCGACATCGGCGCGCCGTCGGACTGGATCATCGCGGGCACGCCCGCGGCGCCGTCGACCAATAGGGTGCTCGCCGGCACGCCCGGCGCGCCGAGCGCCTGGGCCTGAAAGGAAATCTGCCATGACCGACACCCTCGCGCGCATGCGCCAACTCTCGGGCACCTCGGCGCAGTGGGCGGCGAACGACCTGGTGATCGGCGACGGGGAGTTCGCCGTCGAGCGCCTGGTGGACGGCTCGCTCAACCTGCGCGTGGGCAATGGCGTGCTGCGCTTTTCGCAGCTGGTGCCCTTCGGCTCGAACGCGACCACGATCATCTACGGCGACGGCGTGACGGACAACTCGCTGGCCGTGGGCGCGGCCAACCTGCGCGGCAAGCCGCTCACGTTCGTGGGCGTGTCCGTCGTCAACAGTCCGGTCACCATCACCGCGCCCATCGTGGACACGCTCGGCCAGATCTTCTCTCTGACCTCCAAGGTCACGATCGCCAACGGCCAGGCCGTGCGCCCCGAGTGGTTCGGCATCAATAACGTGGGCGCCATCCAGGCCGCGGTCACGGCGCTGCCGGCGGCAGGCGGCGTCGTGCAATTGGAGATCGCGACCTACAAGCCCAACGGCCACACCTACGGGGCGGGCGCCGCGGCCGGCGTGTCCATGAACAAGGACAACGTCAAGATCCTGGGGCGCAAGATGCCCACGGTGGCCGCCGACTGCCGCTCGCTCCAGGCCGGCTCGGGCACGATCATTCAGGGTCTGTTCCTGGTCTACGCGAACAACGTCGAGGTCTGCGACCTGGGCGTCGATTCCGGCTACACCGTGGTGCAGACCTACAACGGGGGTACGGTCACCCCGGGCTCGTGGGGCGAGGGGTTCCTGTGCACCTACCCGAGCCAGGCGCTCAAGGACGGCGCCGCGCTGCTGATCGACGTCGACATGG